>NZ_RZTX01000002.1:0-447847 GCF_004005385.1 Agrobacterium sp. CNPSo 2736
GGGCTGGGAAGGTCGGGCGGGGCAGGGCAAAGTGAATGAAATAAATGGAAATTTAACCATTCTCGCCAATTCTGGAAATTACGTTTTTACGGCTTTGGCTGTATCATAAGGTTCATTTCGGCACGGTTGTGGGCTTTTTCGCGTTTTCTTTTCAACGGGCCGTCGATCGGCTAGACAGGCATGAAACTGATGCCCGCCCTTTCGCTGGCGGTGCTGGGTGCTACGAGGATCAAATTGCAAGTCACATCTGGAAAAACATCGGCAGCACTGGTGCTGGCTCTCGGTCTTTCCGTTTCCACCGCTCTTCCCGGCAGCGCCGGTGCGGTAACGCTGATGGACCTCCTGCGCGGCGGCCCTGGCAAGATCGCGCGCGATCGCGGTGAGTTGCCGCCGGCCGGCATCGTCACCTCGCCCCCCGGATCGAGTGCCGGCCAAAGCGCGGATGCTTCCGATCCCGAGCCGCTGCCGCGTGTTTCCGGCCCGCGCTATTACGACTACAAGGCGGATACGGCCCGTGCGGTGAACACGGCGAATTTCGGTGAAGGCCTTGCCAATCTGAAGTTCAGCGCCACCCCCGAGATCGCCAAGGCGCTGGAAGCCTATTACGGCGCCGGCGGCAAGACGCTCTGGGTTTCGCAAGGCGAGCTGACCGCGCGCGCCAATGCTGTCATCGCCTTTCTCGAGACGGTCGGTGAAAGCGGCCTCGATCCGGCCGATTACAGCATTTCGCCACCGGCAAAGGATGTGACGGCCAGCATTAGCAACGCTTCCGGTGCGGCTGCAACCGGTACGCCGGTGGAGACGGCCTCGGCACCCGTGTCCGACGCCTATCAACGGGCGCAGATGCAGTTCGAGCTGGCGCTTTCCGCCAAGGTTCTCGCCTATGTGCAGGATACGGCCCGCGGCCGTGTCGATCCGAACCGGCTTTCCGGCTATCACGATTTCAAGCGCAAGACGGTGAACCTCGCACCGGTGCTGAAGCTTGCGGGCCTGAGCCCCGATGTTGCCGCCTATCTACGTAGCCGCGAACCGTCGGGCGCCGAATATCTGGCGCTGAAGGCGGAGCTTGCCCGCCTGCGTGGTGAGGGCGATGCGGCGCATGTCGTCCGCGTTCCCGCCGATCTGGTGCTGAAGCCCGGCAACAGCAGTGCGGATATGGCCAATGTCGTCAAGGCCATCGAGCATCGCGCTTCGCCCGCCTTCAAGGCCGAACATGCGGCGATCATTTCCGCTTACCAGCAGACGCCGGATTATACGCCCGATCTCGTCGATCTGGTGAAGGCGTTCCAGAGCGAAAACGGCCTGAAACCCGATGGCGTGATCGGTCGCGCCACCGTGCGCGCCATGGTCGGCGAAAGCAATGACGCGAAGATCGTCAAGGTGCAGGTGGCCATGGAACAGGTCCGCTGGCTGCCGGCCGATCTCGGCCAGCGTTATGTCTTCATCAACCAGCCCGCCTTCATGGCCTATTACCACAATGACGGTCAGGAACAGTTCGGCATGAAGGTCGTCGTCGGCTCCAAGGCCAACCAGACCTATTTCTTCCAGGACGAAATCCAGACCGTCGAGTTCAACCCCTATTGGGGCGTGCCGCAGTCGATCATCGTCAACGAGATGCTGCCGAAGCTGCGCCGCGATCCGTCCTATCTCGACCGGCTGGGTTACGAAGTGCAGGTGGGCGGCCGTGCCGTCTCCTCCACCAGCGTCAACTGGTATGGCTCCACCAATGCCGTTTCCGTACGCCAGCCGCCGAGCAGCGACAATGCGCTGGGCGACCTGAAAATCCTGTTCCCCAATGCGCATGCCATCTACATGCATGACACGCCTGCCAAGAGCTTCTTCAACCGCGACATGCGGGCGCTGAGCCATGGCTGTATCCGTCTGGTCGATCCGCGCCGCATGGCCGCCGCCGTTCTTGGCACCAGCGTCGACAAGGTCGGCGAGCAGATCGCGTCCGGCAAGAACCGCGCCGTGCAGGTGCCGGAGAAGGTTCCGGTCTACGTGGCCTATTTCACCGCCTGGCCGGACAAGGACGGCAAGGTGCAGTTCTTCGACGATGTGTATGACCGCGACAGCTATGTGCAGAAGGCGTTCGCCGTGACGACGAAGGCGCGTGCCGCGTCGATCTGATCAGGATAGCATCAAGAGAAAAAGCGCCGGAGACGGCGCTTTTTTGTTTGAAGGAAAGGCCTGCCCAATTTGTTTGGTGCTGGAGTCCGCGTGCTACATTTGGCGTCAACGGCAACACCGTACTCCGTCACCCCGGACTAGATCCGGGGTCCAGCGCGATCAAGTCCTTGATCGCGAGAGAGGCCATTCACGGCGCAGACGCGCCGTGGCTGGATGCCGGATCTAGTCCGGCATGACGGAGGAGAGGTTGTTCAGCTCTCATTGACGTCGGAATCGCCGTTCCCTGGCGCTTTACTTGTCTGGCCCAGCCTCTCAGGCGGCGGCTGCACCCTTCGCAACCAGTTCTTCGAACAGCGCCGGCGTCAATTCACTGAAATCGTCGATCACGACATCCGGTTCGAGTTCAGCCATCGGCACATCCGAATAACCGAACGTGACGCCAATCGACGGCACGGCGGCGTTCTTTGCCGCGAGAATGTCGTTGATGCTGTCGCCGACCATGATGGAGCGCTGGACGTCGCCGCCGGCTTTTTCGATGGTGCCGAGAATATGGCGGGCGTCCGGCTTGCGGAAGGAGAAGGTGTCGCCACAGGTAATGGCGGCGAAATAGCGTGTCAGATCGAGTTCTTCGAGCAGCGGCAGAGCGAGGATTTCAGTCTTGTTGGTGCAGACGGCAAGCGTGATGCCGGCTTCCGAGAGCGCATCCAACGCTTTGATGATGCCGGGATAAGGGCGGCTTTCGCCGGGCATTTCGGCGCGGTAATGGGTGATGAAGCGCTCATAGAGCGGCTCGATTTCGGCTTCCGGCAGTTCCGTCTCGCGAAGCGCGAAGGCGCGCTTGATCATCACCCGCGCACCCTGGCCGACGAGGTGGGTCAGGTCGTCATAGGTGACGGGAGCAAGCCCGGCTGCGGCAATGGTGTGGTTGAGGCTCGAAACCAGATCGGCGGCGGTATCGACCAGCGTGCCGTCGAGATCGAAAATGGCGAGCGGGGAGAGCGGGCGGGATGTCACGGGAACTGGCCTCTCGGGAATGCGTGTAACTGATGTATCGGTGCTTTCATTCCCGCCAAGCCTAGGCAAACGGGTCTGTCTTTGCAACCGCGTCACAACGTTCTGTTCGTTGGCTTGAAAAAGGCTTTCGTTTGGCTTTCGACCCGTGTAAACAGCACGGCGACGACAAAGCTACCGGAGTTTCAGGCACATGGATGCCCGCCAGATGAAGATCAAGGCCGCCGAGGCCGCATTGTCCCATGTACAGGATGGGATGCGGCTTGGTATCGGCACGGGTTCGACGGCCGAGGAATTCGTCAGGCTTCTGGCCGAAAAGGTCGCCGCCGGTCTGAAAGTCGAGGGCGTGCCGACATCCGAGCGCACCGCGCGTCTCTGCGTCGAGCTTGGCGTGCCGCTGAAATCGCTGGATGAATTGCCGGAACTGGATCTGACCATTGACGGCGCGGATGAGGTCGATCATGCGCTGCGTCTCGTCAAGGGCGGCGGCGGCGCGCTGCTGCGCGAGAAGATCGTTGCGGCGGCATCCGCCCGCGTGATCGTGATCGCCGACCAGAGCAAGGTGGTGGAGACGCTGGGCGCCTTTCCGCTTCCCATCGAAATCAACCCGTTCGGCCAGGTGGCGACGCGTATCGCCATCGAAAAACTGGCGTCGCGTTCCGGGCTTTCCGGCACGCTGACGATGCGTTCGTCGGGCGACGGCGCCTTCATGACGGATGGCGGGCACCTTATCCTCGACGCATCTTTTGGCCGTATTCCTGATGCAGAAGCGCTAGCACGCGAGCTGAACACGATTCCCGGTGTCGTCGAGCACGGACTTTTCATAAATTTGGCATCGCTTGCCATTATCGCGGGTCCTGAAGGCGCCCGCGTGATGCAGGCAGTATAACAGGAGCGAGATTTTCATGGTCAAACTAGCGGGACTGGGCAAAGCTGCCGCTGCTTCGATCCTCATTTCCGGCATCGTGTTCGGTACTGCCGCACGCGCTCAGGAAATTTCGGAAGCGCATATCGCTGCCGCACGGCAGGCGATCACCTCTCTTGGCGTTACCGACCGTTTCGACGACATTCTGCCGGGTCTGGCGGAGCGTCTAAAGGCCGAACTCATTCAGGCTTCGCCGAACGTTCAGGACGCGATCACCGAGACTGTTGACGCGAAGGCTCTCGAGCTTGCGCCGCGCCGCGCCGATCTGGAGCGCGAAGCAGCGCTCACCTATGCGCGCGCTTTCACCGTCGAAGAGCTGAACGCCATTTCCACCTTCTACAGCAGCGAAGCCGGCAAGAAGCTCCTGAAGGACGGCCCGATCGCCACGCGCGAACTGATGAAGGCCGCCGACATCTGGGCCGCCGGCATCAACCGCGACCTCAACGCTTCCAGCATGTCGGAACTGCAGAAGGTTGCCGGCGCCGATCTGAAGCCGCTTCCGGCCGATCAGAACGCCACCGGTGGCGCTCCGGCTGCTCCCAAGCCCTGATTGGGTGAACGGACAATTCAGAAATATTCAAAGCCCGGCCGCAAGACCGGGCTTTTCATTTGTGCGTCGCAGCACCTATATGTGCCGTGAATGCGCCGCCGCCCGTCTCGTGGCGGAGGACGGCGGTTTTGATCAGGGGTTTTGACTATGACAGCTTATGACTACGATCTTTTCGTCATCGGTGGCGGTTCCGGCGGCGTGCGCAGCGGCCGCGTGGCCGCCTCGCTCGGCAAGCGCGTGGCAATCGCCGAGGAATACCGTTATGGCGGAACCTGCGTCATCCGCGGTTGCGTGCCGAAGAAGCTGTTCGTCTACGCCTCGCAATTCCCTGAGCATTTCGAGGATTCGGAAGGATTCGGCTGGAGCGTCGGCGAGCGCAGCTTCGACTGGAAGAAGCTGATCGCCGCCAAGGACAAGGAAATCAACCGGCTCGAAGGGCTTTACCGCAAGGGTCTGGAAAACGCCAAGGCCGATATTTTCGACAGCCGGGCGGAACTGGTAGACGCCCATACCGTGAAGCTGACGAAAACCGGCAAGACCTTCACGGCCGAGCGTATCGTGATTGCCGTTGGCGGCACGCCGAACGAGCACAAGGCGCTGCCCGGTCATGAGCTGACGATCTCGTCCAACGAGGCTTTCGACCTGGAAGAACTGCCGAAATCGATCCTGATCGCCGGCGGCGGTTATATCGCTGTGGAATTCGCCAATATCTTCCATGGGCTCGGTGTCGAAACGACGCTGATCTATCGCGGCAAGGAAATCCTGTCGCGGTTCGATCACGACATGCGCAAAGGCCTGCATGAAGCGATGGAGGCCAAGGGCATCCGCATCATTCTCGAAGATATCATCGAGGAAGTCAGCAAAGATGGTACCGATGGCTTTGTGGCCCGCACCAAGCAGGGCGCCTCGCTGCATGTCGGCCTGGTCATGCTGGCGCTGGGCCGCGATCCGAACACCAAGGGTCTGGGTCTGGAAAATGCCGGTGTGAAGCTGGATGCGCGCGGTGCGATTATCGTCGACGATTATTCGCGCACGAATGTGCCGAACATCTTCGCACTGGGCGACGTCACCGACCGGGTACAGCTGACGCCGGTGGCGATCCATGAGGCCATGTGCTTCATCGAAACCGAATACAAGAACAACCCGACCAAGCCGGATCACGAACTGATCGCAACGGCGGTGTTCTCGCAGCCTGAAATCGGCACTGTCGGTCTTTCGGAAGAGGAGGCCGGCAAGAAATATCCGGAACTGGAAGTCTATCGCGCCCAGTTCCGGCCGATGAAGGCGACGCTGTCCGGCCGTCAGGAAAAGACGATCATGAAGCTGATCGTCAATGCCGCCGACCGCAAGGTCGTCGGCGTGCATATTCTCGGCCATGAGGCGGGGGAGATGGCGCAGCTTCTCGGCATCACGCTGAAAGCCGGCTGCACCAAGGATGATTTCGACCGCACCATGGCGGTTCATCCCACAGCCGCTGAAGAGCTGGTGACGATGTATTCGCCGAGCTATCGCGTCGTGAATGGCGAGCGTGTGTAACGCCGGTACAGGCGTGATATAATCGCCGTCCACATCGCCTGCCGCCCTTTGAAAGCGAAGTTTTCGAATGGCGGCGGGGTTGTTAAATCGTTTGAATTGACTTTTGTGCGTCTGGAGCGCTCAAAACGGGCAGAATGAGCCGGATGGCTCAGGGATTGGCTATGCAAAGCCGATGCTTGGAGCTATAAGCCGCTCAATTTTTCGAGGCGGCCGCGCGACGTCGCGCGGGCGAAAAAAGGGTGAGAACATGGCACAGAATTGGACCCCCGGCAGCTGGCGGCAGAAACCGATCCAGCAGGTTCCCGAATATCCGGATGCGGCAGCGCTTGCGGCAACGGAAGCCACGCTTGCGACCTATCCGCCCCTGGTCTTTGCCGGTGAGGCCCGCCGTCTGAAGAAACAGCTCGCCAATGTGGCGGAAGGCAACGCCTTCCTGCTGCAGGGCGGCGATTGCGCCGAAAGCTTCGCCGAACATGGCGCGGACAATATTCGCGACTTCTTCCGCGCGTTCCTGCAGATGGCCGTCGTGCTGACCTATGGCGCGCAGCTGCCTGTGGTGAAGGTCGGCCGCATTGCCGGCCAGTTCGCCAAGCCGCGCTCTTCCAACGTCGAAGCGCAGGACGGCGTGACGCTGCCGTCTTACCGTGGTGACATCATCAACGGCATCGAATTCAACGAAGCTTCGCGCATTCCGAGCCCGGAGCGTCAGCTCGACGCCTATCGCCAGTCGGCCGCGACGCTGAACCTCTTGCGCGCTTTCGCGATGGGTGGTTACGCCAACCTCGAAAACGTTCACCAGTGGATGCTCGGTTTCATCAAGGACAGCCCGCAGGCGGATCGCTACCGCAAGCTGGCCGACCGGATTTCCGAAACCATGGACTTCATGAAGGCGATCGGCATCAGCGCGGACAATAATCCGAGCCTGCGCGAAACCGATTTCTTCACCAGCCATGAGGCTCTGCTGCTCGGCTACGAAGAGGCGCTGACCCGCATCGATTCCACCTCCGGCGACTGGTACGCGACATCAGGCCACATGATCTGGATCGGCGACCGCACGCGTCAGCTGGACCATGCGCATGTGGAATATTTCCGTGGCATCAAGAACCCGATCGGCCTGAAATGCGGTCCGTCGCTGACGCCCGACAATCTGATCGAACTGATCGATGCGCTGAACCCGGCAAACGAGGCCGGCCGCCTGACGCTGATTTGCCGCTTCGGCCACGACAAGGTGGCCGACAGCCTGCCGAAGCTCATCCGCGCTGTCGAGAAGGAAGGCCGCAAGGTCGTCTGGTCCTGCGATCCGATGCATGGCAACACGATCACGCTCAACCACTACAAGACGCGTCCGTTCGAACGCATCCTGTCGGAAGTCGAAAGCTTCTTCCAGATCCACCGTGCCGAAGGCACGCATCCGGGCGGCATCCACATTGAGATGACCGGCAAGGATGTGACGGAATGCACGGGCGGCGCGCGCGCCGTGACGGCGGATTCGCTGTCCGACCGTTACCACACCCATTGCGACCCGCGCCTCAACGCCGATCAGGCGCTGGAACTGGCGTTCCTGCTGTCCGAGCGCATGAAGAGCGGCCGCGATGAGAAGCGTCTGGCAATCGCCAACGCGTGATATGAAGCCTTAAACGAAAAAAAAAGCCGCCGGGAGACCCTCCGGCGGCTTTTTTCATGCGCGGTGCTGAATTATTGCACCAGCGCCGGCTGCTGGCAGCGGACATCCGTGACCCGCACATCGGCTTCGCCGATCTTGACGCCGAGAACCAGAAGCACGTTGTAGAGCAGTTGATCGACCGGAGCGGTGACTGCCGCAAGCGTGTTGGCAAGCGCCGACTGAATGCCCGCCAGGCCTCCCAAATCCAGGTTGAGGAAGAGAAGCCTGATATCGAGATTGAGGTTCTTCAGCAGTGAACTGACAAGAGTGGTGACGGTGTCCTTGGTGGAGACACTCTTGATCTTGGCCTGGGTAATGTCGGACTGCGTGAAGGTCAGCTTGGTCTTGGTCATATTGGTGGCATTGATGAGGGCGCTGCCATTGATGGCGAGCAGCGCCGAATCCACGATTGCGGCCTTGGTGACGCGCGGGTCCCTGCCGAAATTGGCAAAGGCCGTGGTGTCGACATTGCCAAGGGCGATTTCGACGACGCCGGGAACGACCTCGACATCGACGGTGCCCTGTCCGCCGCCCGTGCAGCGGATATCGGCAAGCCGCGCTTCGGCATGGGCGACTTCCACATAAAGCGGGAGATTGACCTTGAGGCCGGCAATGGCCTGAAGCCCGTCCACCACGACGCTGACCGCAAGACGGGTCTGTGCGGTGCGCACCACGGTGCCCTGACCGCCAACGGCGAGCGACGGCGTTTCGACCGGCGGTTCACCGATGGCGAGCGTTGCCTTGACCGAGGCTAGGCCGAGAAGATTGGCGTTGATATTAAGCCCAAGCTGGTTGCCGCCATTGCCCGCCACGGCGGCGGCATTGATGAGATCGAAGACGCCGGCGGTGACCTTGAGGTTTTCGCCCGTACCGATCAGCTTGTCCGAGAACGGGCCGAGATTGAGGATTTCCTCGAGCTTGATCTTGACGTTGCTTTTGTTGACGGTTTTTTGCAGCATATTCAAAATGTTGACGACCGCCGGCTGCAACCCCGTGGTTTTCGTCAGCACGTCGAGGAATTTGCCGTAGCTGATTTCCGTCTTCAGAACATCCTTATAGGTGCCGGCGGTGAGGTTGAGATCGATGGCCAGCGCCTCGACGATCTTCAGCGCATTGACATCGGCGGCGAGAAGCGCCTGATAATCCATGAGTTTCAATGAAACCGTGGTGCCGAGCAGACCGCCGAGCAGGCTGTTGAGAATTCCCTCATCGAGGCTGGCGAGGCGCGATCCCACCGAAAATGCCGCGATCCTTTGGGACGAGGCCGTTCCGACCGCCGAGACCTTTGGCGGCTTGGTGAAGGCGGAAGCGAAGAATATCTGGCCCTGTTCGACGATGTTCACCTTTATCGCATTGGTGGGCAGGGCGTTATCGACGAAACGCTGGCCGACCGGGACTGTCGCATCCGGCTCGTAGTGTCCCTTGATGACTTCGGCGTAACCCTTGCTGTTGGCGAATTCATTCAACGGGTCGAAGGGTTGCAGGCCCTTTTCGGTCAAAAGGCCCTGGGCCGTCCTGACACCGAGATCCATGCCATTGAGGGCGAAATATTGCTGAACCGCCTTTTCGGCGTCCGTGGCGTTGGCTGCCGCCGATATGGCCGCGAGATCGGCGGTCTGCTGCAATTGCCGTTTCTGCAATGTCAGATAACCGTAATCGACGCCGAGCGCCAATATGCCGATGAAGAGCGGTGCGGTGAGCCCCGCCGAAATGGCGATGTTGCCCGTTCTATCCTTGAGGAAGCGGGGAAGCAGGGAATGAAAATCTCGCATGTCATGCTCCTCCGATCCGGATGGTGGAAAAACGCCGGATGACCGGCTCGGGCAGGGTGTAGCTGTAGAGGCTCCAGATCGGCAGATCGCGGGCGTCATATTCGACCTTTACCGTGAACTGGTTGGCGTTGGCGGGATCGGTGGCGACATCGACGGTGAAGCGGCTCTTGTCCATGAAGGCGTAGCTGAGGTCGCTTTTGGTGACGAAATCCCGGGCAAGCTGCTGGCGCTCGGTCGTGTTGAGGCCGGCAACCGCCGTCCGCGCCGCGTCGGCGGCGATCTGCTGCACCGAATAGGCCGCCATCAGATAAATGCCGTAGGCGATCATGGTGAGCAGGACGAGAAAGAATATCGGTGCGACGATGGCGAACTCGACAGCAGACGAGCCAGATCTATCGCGAAAGAAACGCACTCCATTAAACATAAAGCACCCCCGTTCCTTCAGGCATCAAGGTTCGATGCCTTGATTTATTATTTTCGGAAATGCTAATTTATAGGTGTTAATTTTGTGTTGATGCCGCTCCCATGGGTTGCAGCTCTTCTTAAGCTTTCGCGTCTACTTCAGATCAGCCGAAGGCCTTTGAAACTGGCGTGACCGTCCTTGCCGATGATGATGTGATCATGGACGGTGATGCCGAGCGGCTTTGCCGTATCGATGATGGTCTTGGTCATCTCGATATCGGCGCGCGAAGGGGTGGGGTCTCCACTTGGATGATTGTGGATTAAAATCAATGCGGTAGATGAAAGCTCAAGGGCGCGGCGCACCACTTCGCGCGGGTAGACCGGCGTGTGATCCACGGTTCCCTGACCCTGCACCTCATCGGCGATCAGGACGTTGCGCTTGTCGAGGAACAGGACGCGGAACTGTTCGCGCGTTTCATGGGCCATGGCGGCGTGGCAATAATCGATGACCGAGGACCAGGAGCCGAGCACCTGCTTGTTGCGGATTTCGCTTTTCAGCATGCGCTGGGAAACGGAGGCGACGAGCTTCAGATCGAGCGCCACGGTTTCGCCCACGCCCTTCACCTCCTGCAACAACGGTAAGGGCGCGCCGAGCACGCTGCCAAGCGTTCCGAAACGGGCAATGAGAGCCTTGGCGATGGGTTTGGTATCGCGCCTCGGGATCAGCCGGAAGAGAAGAAGCTCCAGCAATTCGTAATCGGCGAGCGCCGCGTCGCCGCCATCGCGATAACGCGCCCGCAGCCGGTCGCGATGTCCATGATAATGGGCGGCATCCGTTTCCTGTTCGACGATGGCTGCCGATCTTTTCGCGCCGCTTCGCGGTTCGGCGAAAAAACCGCGCTCATCCGCTCCGTTGAACAGATCGCCTTCGCCCGCCTGAAAGCCGGGAGTTTTGGAAAGATCGGCGGAAGGCGGGGCGGGGCGTTTTGCCATAGGCGGGTCTGGCCTTATGCGGGGGGAAGCGGCGGCAGGCCCGGACGGTCGAAGCCGCCGGGCGACAGTGTGAAGATTTCGCAGCCCGTGGCCGTGACGCCGACGGCATGTTCATATTGCGCGGAGAGCGACCGGTCGCGCGTTACCGCCGTCCAGCCGTCGGAAAGCACCTTCACATGCGGTTTGCCGAGATTGATCATCGGCTCGATGGTGAAGATCATGCCTTCGCGGATTTCCGGCCCTTCGTCCGGGCGGCCGTAATGCAGGATGTTCGGCGTGTCGTGGAACAGGCGTCCGACGCCATGGCCGCAGAAATCGCGCACGACGGAGCAGCGCTCGGCTTCCGCATAGGCCTGGATCGCCGCGCCGATTGCACCGGTGCGTACACCGGGCTTCACCGCCGCGATGCCGCGCAGCAGGCATTCATAGGTCACTTCCATCAGCCGCTCGGCGGCGCGCTTGATCTGGCCGACCGGATACATGCGGCTCGAATCGCCATGCCAGCCATCCAGCACATAGGTCACGTCGATATTGACGATATCGCCATCGCGCAGCGGCTTTTCATCCGGAATGCCGTGGCAGACAACGTGGTTGATCGAGGTGCAGACGGATTTGGTATAACCGCGATAATTCAGCGTCGCCGGCAGCGCGCCGTGGTCGGCGCCGAATTCGAAGACGAAACGGTCGATGGCGTCGGTCGTCACGCCCGGCTTGACGATTGCGGCGAGTTCATCGAGGCAGCGCGCCGTCAGCTGGCACGCCTTGCGCATCCCGTCGAAGTCCTCAGGGGTATAGAGGCGGATGACGCCGGTATTCTTGAGGGGGGCGGAGGCTGCGTCGATATAGGTGACCATCTTGGTGCTTTCTGTCTCTTTACGTCCCTGTTCATAAAACAGCCGGACGCCATTCGTCCATCTTAACCGTTCCGTTGACCGAAATTTGTATCGGAGAGACCGTGCATTTCACCGCATAGGCCTCCACGCCGCGCGCCATCGCCCGCTGAAACGCCAGCGCATAGACGGGATCGAGATCGTCGCAGATGCGCATCCGGTCGCAATCGTCGCGCTGGATGAGATAGAGCATCACCGAACGGTAACCTGCTTCCGCAGCGTCACCCAGCTCCTCCAGATGTTTCGCGCCGCGTTTGGTGGCGGTATCAGGAAATTCGGCGAGGCCTTGTTCGCGCATGAAATGCACGTTCTTCACTTCCACATAGGCGTCCGGCCGGCCGGGTTCGGACAGCAGGAAGTCGATACGCGAATTGCGGCCATATTTCTGTTCGCGCCGGATCGTCGAATAGCCGCCGAGTTCGGGGATGCGGCCGGTGAGGATCGCTTCTTCCGCCAGCCGGTTCGGCATGCCGGTATTGATGCCGACCGTAGTGCCATCGGCCTCGACCATTTCCAGCATGTGCCGGTACTTGCGGGTGGGGCTGTCATGTTCCGACAGCCATATGCGGGAGCCCGGTGTCGTAAGCCCGCGCATGGAGCCGGTATTGGGGCAGGAGCCGGTGATCGCGGTGCCGTCTTCCAGAACGGCGTCGAACAGGAAACGCTTGTAGCGGGAAATCAGCGTGGCGGGAGTAAGCGGGGGCGTGAAGAACATGTGGCCTGAAAGATGAGAAATGATGGGTGTGGTCAGGAGAGGACGTAGGTTCCCGGCGCATCGCCGAGCACGGCGCGCTTGCCGTCTTCCGGTTTTCGCGCCTTTACCTTTTCAGCGCTCTGGCTTTCGATCCAGTTCTGCCAGTGCACCCACCAGGAGCCCTTATGCGGCGTCGCAGTGGCCTGCCAGGCATCGAAGTCTCCGGCCGGTGACGGTCCTGTCCAATATTGGTATTTTTCAAGCTGCGGCGGATTGACGACGCCGGCGATATGGCCGGAATCGCCAAGCACAAATTCCACCGGCCCGCCGAACAGCGCGGCACCCGTGAAAACCGATTTCGCCGGCGCGATATGGTCGTCGCGGGTGGCGAGGTCATAGACCGGGATTTTGATGTCGCCGAGATTGATCCGCTTGCCGGCAACCCGCATCAGCCCGCGGGCGAGATTGTTCTCGAGGTAACAATTGCGCAGATAAAAGGAATGGCTGGCGGCCGTCACCCGGGTCGAATCGGAGTTCCAGTAGAGCAGGTCGAAGGGCAGGGGCTCGGTGCCGCGCAGGTAATTATCGACAACATAGGGCCAGATGAGATCGGAGGCGCGCAGCATGTTAAAGACGGTCGCCATGATCGAGCCGTCGAGATAACCGACCGCCTGCATGTGCTTGTCCAGCGCCGCAAGCTGGCCTTCGTCGATGAAGACCTTGAGATCGCCGGCATGGATGAAATCGGTCTGGGCGGCCAGCAGCGTGGCGCTGCGGATGCGCTCATCGCCTTGCTGCGCATGCAGCGCCAGCGCCGAGGATAAAAGCGTGCCACCGACGCAATAACCGATGGCGTTGATTTCCTTTTCGCCGGTTCGCTCCTCGATGGTATCCAACGCAAAATCGATGCCTTCACGGACGTAATCATCCCAGCCCTTGTCGGCGAGGCGGGCATCCGGGTTGATCCAGGAGACCATGAAGACGCTGTGGCCCTGCTCGAGGCACCAGCCGACGAAGGATTTCTGCGGGTTGAGATCGAGAATGTAGAATTTGTTGATCCATGGCGGCACGATCAGCAAAGGCCGTTTGAAGGCCTTCTGCGTCGTCGGCGCATAGTGGATGATTTCGCAGAGCGGGCTTTTCGCCACCACCTTGCCCGGCGTGACGGCGATATTCTGGCCGATGACGAATTTGCTGTAATCGGTCTGGCGCAGTTTCAGGTGGCCATTGCCGGCGGCGACATCCTCCGCCAGCTGCGCCATGCCCTTGACGAGATTGGCGCCGCTGGAGGCGACCGTTTCGCGAAAGACCTGCGGATTGGTGAAGACAAAATTGGCCGGCGAAAGGGCCTCCGTCACCTGGCGCATGTAAAACAGCGCCTTGGTGCGGGTATGTTCGTCCAGCCCGTCTGCCTCCGTCACCATCCGGTCGGCGAAACCGACGGTGGTCTGGTAGGCTTTCAGGAGAAAATCGAAGAACGGATTGGCCTGCCAGTCGGCATCGGCAAAACGCCTGCTCCTGCGTTCCGCAGGGCCGCTTTCGGCGGGTTTTTCCGGGGCCGAATCGGCATCGCCGGAAAACTGCGCCACCGATTTCGCCCAGAGATCGTAATAGCTGGAAAGCAGATGGGTCTGCGCCTCGAGCGAGCGCTTCGGTTCGGCCATCCAGTATTCGGCGACATCGGAGAGCGTCTTGACGAGATCGGTTACCGGATCGGCGCTGGTCTCAAGGATCTCACCGCGTTCGCGCGGGGCGAGCCATTCGGATGCGGCCTTGCCGAGATTTTCGAGCGCACGGGCGATATTGATCGCGAAGGTTTCCGGGTCGCGGATCAGGTAGGCCTCGGCGGAGCTGGCGTCGAAGCCGGGCGTTTTGCCGCCCTTTTTCTTGCCGCCACCGTCAACACCTGCCATGCACGATCCTCCACCAAATTTGTGTTTGCACATTCTGCATGAAAACGAATACAAGTTCCACCAGCAAGGGGAGGCCGCAAAGGGCCGAACCGTGGTCGAATTCGATATCGGCAGATATCCTTACAGGCGGAACATGACGATGGGCAAGCACATGGGCACATGGGGAACATATGCGGAAAATGCGGCAAGAATCGCTGTGCTTTCGCTCTCCGGCGCAATGCTCGCCGCCACACTTGCCGCCTGCAAGGCTCCGGAGCCGATCGTCGCGCCCGCCCATATGCGCCGCCCGACGGCCGAAATCGTCGGCCCGCGCCCGGTCAGCGACACTGCGGTGAGCCAGAAGCGCGACACCGGCACCTATCCGACCTTCTCGCAGCCGCTGACGGCCGCAGGCACCCAGATGGGTGAGGATGAGGCCTCCACCATGGAATCGAGCCTGTCGCGCCTCGGTGCGGCACGGCGCAACGGCCAGATATCGGAAGCCGAATACAAGCGCCGCGTGGCGGAGCTGCGGGCGCTTGCCGAAAACCAGAAGCCGGTTGCGACGCCTGCCGTCTCGCAGTGAGATCACGCCGCGCAGTTTGCGCGGTCTCAGCGACTGACCAGATTATCTTTGATTGACAAAACATGCCCCCAAACGCGCCATTCCATGTGGAGCGAGCGGGTGCCTCTGTTTCTTCTCCCCGGCGGGGAGAAGTCCGCGGCAGCGGGATGAGGGGGCAAGCTCTCCGCATATCTCCGCGCTTGCCCCCTCATCCGACCCTTCGGGCCACCTTCTCCCCGGTGGGGAGAAGAAACACGCGGCGATGCCGAGCTTGTAACCCCTTCTTTACCCTGCCTCTGAACCTTCCGCTTACCCAAGATGTTAAGCGGATGGATGCGGTTTGCCGCTTATGATGCGGCCATAACAAACAGGCCGCTGAAAAAGCGGGGCACGGGGTGAAATATCATGAAATGCATCGCCGCTTTGCTGGTTCTTGCCGGTTTTGCGCTCGCACCCGCTCAGGCGCGGGCGCCGCACATCAATTTCGGGACGCCTGCACTTCAGGGGCAGTGAAAGGGCAAATTCCGTCAGTCGTTGCCGGCGGCGTCGCTCAGCACGTCGAGATCAGGCACGGTGATGTGGCGATTGTTCTCTATGCGGATAATGCCTTCCTTGCGCAGCTTGGTCATTTGTCGACTAACCGTTTCGATGGTGAGCCCGAGGAAATCGGCGATATCTGCGCGTGAAAGCGGCAGGTCAAAGCAGGATTTGTCGTCGTTTTCCGGATCGATATGGGTGGCGATCATGTAAAGGAAGCTGGCAACCTTTTCCTGCGCCGATTTGCGGCCCAGCGTCAGCATCCAGTCGCGCGCCTCGTCCAATTCCTTCAGGGACTGGCTGTGGAGCTTGCGTTCCATATCGGGCACTTCGGAAACCATCCGGTCGACGACGCGGCGCGGGAAGAGACAAATCTCCACATCGGTTGCGGCTTCCGCCGTCATCTTGCTTTCCGCCATGAACGGGCGGCCGAGAAAGTCCGGTGCGAATTGCAGGCCGACGATCTGCTGGCGGCCATCGGACATCATTTTCGACAGCTTCACCACGCCGTTCAGGATATTGCCGTAGGAGGTGACGAGTTCGCCCTGGCCAAGAAGCTCGTTGCCCGCTTCCAGCTTTTTGCGGCTGGAATGGCGGTTGAGGTCGCAAAGCTGCTGCGGCGTCAGCGTGCTGCAAAGACCGCCGTGACGCGCCTCGCAGGAGCGGCAAACGACGGGCTCTTCCGAATTGTGGATGGTCTTCTGCAGCGTGTCCATAAGCCTTTTCCAATGCTGGCTTTTTCGGGACGATTACGACCGTGGGTGTCAAATCCGGTCTCATGCAAGGCTTTCGCCACGTAGCTGTCGCCCCTGCGTCTACTTTAGCAAGAACTTACGGTGCAATTTGATTGAAGTCAAAGTTGCAAACTGTCGCAGCCGTTACTGAAAGAGAGGAAATCGACATTTTCTTGATAAAAGGCAAATCGGGCGATGAATACCGAACTTCTTCACAAATATTCGGGTGCAGTGCCGCGTTACACGAGCTATCCGACCGCGCCGCATTTCCACGAGGGAATCGATAATGGCACCTATCGCGGGTGGCTCGGCGCGCTCGGTCACAGGAATCGCCTGTCGCTTTATCTGCATATTCCCTATTGCGACCGGCTTTGCTGGTTCTGCGCCTGCCACACCAAGCACACGCTGAAATACGAGCCGATTGCCGTTTATCTTGAAGCACTTAAGCAGGAGATAGAAGCCGTCGGCGCACTTGTTTCCCCGGATGCGGTGGTGAGCGCCGTGCATTTCGGCGGCGGCTCGCCCACCATGTTGAAGCCGGAGGACATGCAGAGCCTGATGGACTGTCTGCGGCGTCATTTCACCTTCGGCCTCGCACCCGAGATCAGTGTCGAGATGGACCCCAACGATCTGGATGACAGCCGCTACGATGCGCTTGCCGCCATCGGCATGTCGCGGGCGAGCCTCGGGGTTCAGGACTTCGATGACAAAGTGCAAAAAACCATCAACCGTATCCAGTCCTTCGAGCAGACGAAATCCGTGGTGGATGCGGTGCGGGCGAGGGGCGTTCACTCGGTCAATTGCGACATTCTTTATGGGCTGCCGTTCCAGACCTGCGGGACATTGGAAAAGACGGTGAACCAGATCGTGTCGCTCGACCCCGATCGCATCGCGCTTTTCGGTTATGCGCATGTTCCGTGGATGAAAAAACACCAATCGCTGATCCCGGAGCATGCCCTGCCGGATATTGCCGAGCGCTACCGCCAGATGACGATGGCGGCGGAGATGCTGAAACAGGCGGGTTACGAGGCCATCGGCATCGATCATTTCGCCAAGCCGACCGATACATTATGTCAGGCCGCCGAAGCCGGCGCCCTGCGGCGGAATTTTCAGGGTTATACGACCGACACGGCCGATGCGCTGATCGGGCTTGGCGCATCCTCCATCGGCAGGCTGCCGCAGGGTTATGTGCAGAACATGGTGGCGACGGGGGAATATCAGCGGATGGTGGGCGAGGGCGGTCTTGCCGCCGTCAAGGGCATAGAGCTGTCTGAGGACGATCATCTGCGTTCGCATGTCATCGAAAGGCTGATGTGCGATTTCGCTATCGATCTTTCGCAGTTGCAGCACCGTTTCGGCGAGGTGAGCCATTCCGTGAGAGCCCAGGCGCAGCATTTTGCCGCAAGCGACAGGGACGGCGTGGTGCGGATGGACGCCGATATTTTTGCGGTGACGGAGGCTGGAAAGCCCTTCGTGCGTAATATCGCGGCAATCTTCGACGCTTATCTCGGCAATGGACGCGGCCGTCATTCGGTTGCTGTTTAGGCAACAGTTTTGGGGCAAATTTCAAAGTTACGTCACGAAACCATTGGCTTTTTTGTGCGACTTGCCTATGTGGTGCGTCAGACAGGATAATTCATACGAACGACAATAAGGATTATGGGCGTGACAGCTACATTCGACAAGGTTGCCGACATTATCGCCGAAACCAGCGAAATCGACCGCGAAACCATTACGCCGGAGAGCCACACGATCGACGATCTGGGCATCGACAGCCTCGACTTTCTTGATATCGTTTTCGCGATCGACAAGGAATTCGGCATCAAGATTCCGCTCGAGCAGTGGACGCAGGAAGTCAACGAAGGCAAGGTTTCCACCGAAGAATATTTCGTGTTGAAGAACCTTTGCGCCAAGATCGACGAATTGCGCGCAGCCAAGGGCTGATGTGACAATGCCCGCTTGCAGCGGGCATTTTCTTTTGATGCCGCCTGCGGGCAAACCATGACTAACCGACCAGAGACGGGCCGGACGGATGCTGCTTGAATATTTTCAGATGATCGACAAGGTCGAGGCCGTGGACATGGCGACGCGCACGTTGAAGGCGCAGTCTGTCGTTCCCGACAAAAGCCCGGTTTTCGAAGGCCACTTTCCCGGCATGCCGCTCGTTCCGGGCGTGCTTCTGATCGAGACCATGGCGCAGGCTTCCGGCATGCTGGTTCTGGCGTTTTCCGATTTTGCGTCCATGCCGTTCCTGATGTCGGTCGACGGCGCCAAGATGCGTACCTTCGTGGAGCCGGGCGCTGTTCTCGACATCGAGGCGGTGCTGGAGCATGACGGCTCCGGCTTTGCCGTTACCAAGGCGAAGATCACCTCGGATGGCAAGAAGGTCTGCGACGCGCAGCTTAAGCTCAGGACCATGCCCTTCAGTGAAATTCCGCTTGGGCCTATCGTCAAGAAGCGGGCCGAGGAAGTCGGCCTGATGGCGGCGATTGCCGCGGATGCGCAGAAATAAGCGTTTCCGTTCGTTTCGAAGGAGAGCGTTTTTCCCGCCGGCCCGGTTTTTGAGCGCGAAAATCGTGGGCTCGCGACGGCGGATCAGGCCTTCACCATTGCCAATCCGCATCGCGCGCTTTATTCCGCAACGCATGAAGTGGTTGTTCGCGACCGCTGTTGGATAGCCGTGACCGTTTCGGCGGGGCCGGCTGCAAAGGATGACAGACGATGAAATCTGACAATGATGTGGTGATAACAGGGGTCGGCATCGTGACCTGTCACGGCGTCGGCAGCCAGGCGCATGTGGCGCTTCTTTCCGGAACCGCCGTGCCGGAGCCGGTGGTCGAGACCGAAAAGTTCAAGCCCTATCCGGTCCATCCCATGCCGGAGATCGACTGGTCCGCGCAGATCGCCAAGCGCGGCGACCAGCGCCAGATGGAAAACTGGCAGCGCCTCGGCGTTTTCGCCGCCGGTCTCGCACTCGACGATGCCGGACTGAAGGAAGATGCCGAAGCCTGCGCCACCATGGACATGATCGTTGCCGCCGGCGGCGGCGAGCGCGACATCAATGTCGATACGCTGATCGTCGACGAGGCGCTGAAGCGCAATGACCGCGAAAAGCTGCTCAATGAGAAGCTGACGACGGAACTGCGCCCGACGCTGTTTCTCGCCCAGCTTTCCAACCTGATGGCCGGCAATATCTCCATCGTGCACAAGGTCACCGGCTCTTCCCGCACCTTCATGGGCGAGGAAGCGGCCGGCATTTCCGCCGTCGAAACCGCGTTCCACCGCATCCGCTCCGGCGAATCGAGCCATGCGCTGGTGGGCGGCGCCTTCTCGGCGGAACGTCCCGACATGATCCTGCTGTTTGAGGCCATCGGCGCGCATGCGCAGGGCGGCTGGCAGCCGCTGTGGTCGCGCGAAGGCCAGGACGGCGGCGGCATGGTTTCCGGTTCGCTCGGCGCATTCCTGGTGCTGGAATCGCGCAGGCACGCCAGCGAGCGCGGCGCGCGCATTTATGCCCGCATCGACGCCATCGAGGGCGACCGCGGCAGCCGTGACGAAGGCAAGATGGAAAAGCGCATGGAGCGGCTGCTTGCCCCCGCCAAGGACAGCGCGGCGACCGTCGTGTTTTCCGGCGCGAGCGGTTATGACGGCGTGACGGCTCGCGAGAAGGACATTCTCGAAAAGGCCCTTCCAAATGCCGTCATTCGCGGTTTTGGCGGTGTCACCGGCCACGGGCTGGAAGCGCAGTTCCCGCTCGGACTGGCGCTTGCCGCGCTGACGCTTGAAAGCGGCGCGAAGGTGCCTACCTTCGATGCGGGCCAGGAAAAGCCCATGGGCGAGGCGGCCAGCGAAGCCGTCGTCACCACCGTCGGCCATGTGCGCGGCGAAGGTGTCGCCGTTCTGTCCCGCGACGTTTGAGGAGAAAGACCATGACTTCCAATTTCAGGGATCATCTCGGTCGTCCCATCGTCGCCGTCACCGGCATGGGCATCATCACGTCGCTCGGGCAGGGGCTTGCCGATAACTGGGCGGCGCTGACATCGGGAAAATCGGGCATCCACAAGATCACCCGTTTTCCGACCGAGGGGCTTTCGACCCGCATCAGCGGCACAGTGGATTTCATCGATATCCCTGTTCCGAATTCCGTGGAGCGTTCCTATGCCTTCGCGCGCGAAACCACCATCGAGGCTCTGGCGCAGGCCGGTATCTCCGGCGATTTCGACGGACCGCTGTTTCTCGCAGCGCCGCCTATCGAGCCGGAATGGAGCGCCCGTTTCGAGCTTGCCGACCGGTCTCCGCCGGCCGCCCAGCCGGGCGATGCCTATGAACGGTTCCTGACGGCCTTCCGCCAGCGTCCCGACCCGGCATTCCAGGAAGCCGCCCTGTTCGGAGCGATTTCCGAGCGTCTTTCCGACCGTTTCGGTACACGCGGCCTGCCTGTCACGCTGTCTACGGCCTGTGCATCTGGCGCGACCGCGATCCAGCTCGGTGTCGAGGCGATCCGCCAGGGCCGTACCGAACGGGCGCTGACGGTTGCGACCGACGGTTCGGTTAGCGCCGAGGCGCTCATTCGCTTCTCGCTTCTCTCCGCGCTTTCGACCCAGAACGACCCGCCGGAAAAGGCCTCCAAGCCGTTCAGCAAGGACCGCGACGGTTTCGTGATCGCCGAAGGTGCTGCGACGCTGGTGCTGGAATCGCTCGAAGCTGCGGTTGCACGCGGTGCGAAGGTGCTGGGCATCATCAAGGGTGCTGGCGAGAAGGCCGACAGCTTCCACCGCACGCGGTCTTCGCCCGATGGCGGCCCGGCGATTGCGACGATCCGCGCGGCGCTGGCCGATGCGGGCGTGGCCGAAAGCGATATCGGTTACATCAACGCCCATGGCACTTCGACGCCTGAGAACGACAAGATGGAATATGGCTCCATGCTCGCCGTCTTCGGCGAGGGCCTGAAAGATATTCCGCTATCGTCCAACAAGTCGATGATCGGCCATACCCTGACCGCAGCAGGCGCCGTGGAAGCGGTGTTCTCGCTGCAGACCATGCTGACCGGCACGCTGCCGCCGACGATCAACTACAACAATCCCGATCCGACCATCACGCTCGACGTGGTGCCGAATGTGAAGCGGGATGCTCAGGTGAGCGCGGTTCTGTCCAACTCCTTCGGATTTGGCGGGCAGAATGCAAGCCTTGTCATGACGCGGGAACCGGCTTAACCGGTTCCGCCATCAACAGGAGCGTTTCCGCGGCAATTGCGGAAACGCTCTCGCTTCTTTGATTACGCATTCCGGCCGCAAAACCGTTACAGAGGTTTGCTGGAATAGCTTTTTAGATAACGCCCCCAGATAAACGCCCCTGGGCGAAGGACTGATATATGCGCGCTCTTCAACTCGTGGACGACCGGAAGCTCGAAAAAGTGGACCTGCCCGAACCGGATGCTCCG
This sequence comes from Agrobacterium sp. CNPSo 2736, assembly GCF_004005385.1. Taxonomy (NCBI): domain Bacteria; kingdom Pseudomonadati; phylum Pseudomonadota; class Alphaproteobacteria; order Hyphomicrobiales; family Rhizobiaceae; genus Agrobacterium; species Agrobacterium sp. CNPSo 2736. The sequence goes on from NZ_RZTX01000002.1 coordinate 21,735, forward strand.
GCGCCGGGCGAGGTGACGCTGCGCGTCAAGGCGGTTGCGCTCAACCACATCGATGTATGGGGCTGGCGCGGCATGGCTTTCGCCAAGCGCAAGATGCCGTTGACCATCGGTGCCGAGGCCTCGGGTGTGGTCGAAGCCATCGGTCCGGGCGTTTCGAATGTGCTGCCCGGCCAGCTCGTTTCGATCTACGGTGCGCGCACCTGCGGGCTGTGCAAGCCGTGTCGCGAAGGCCGTGACAATCTGTGCGAACACGTTCAGGGCGTGCACGGTTTCCATCTCGACGGTTTCGCGCAGGAAAAGATCAATATTCCCGCCCGCCAGCTGGTGCCCGCGCCGCATGGCATTGACGCCGTTGCTGCGGCTCTCGCACCGGTGACCTTCGGCACGGTCGAGCACATGCTGTTCGACAATGCCAAGCTTGAGCCGGGCGAAACGATCCTCATTCATGCCGGCGGTTCCGGCATCGGCACGGCGGCGATCCAGCTTGCCAAGAAGATGGGCTGCACCGTGATCACCACTGTCGGTTCCGACGACAAGATCGAACGGGCGAAGGCGCTGGGCGCCGACCATGTCATCAACTACCGGACCGACCGTTTCGAAGGCGTCGTGCGCAAGCTGACGAAAAAGAAGGGCGTCGACGTGGTGTTCGAACATGTCGGCAAGGACACCTTCGTCACCTCGATGTTCTCGCTGAAGCGCGGCGGCCGTCTCGTCACCTGCGGTTCCACGTCGGGCGTTTCCACCGAAATCAACCTGATGATGCTGTTCCAGCAGCAGCTGAAACTGCTCGGCTCCTTCGGCTGCCGCATGGAAAACATGGCCAACGCCATGCAGAAGATGGCGCGCGGCATCGTTCATCCCGTCATCGACACCGAAGTCACCTTCGACGATATCGACCGGGCGCTGGAGCGCATGGAGACGCGTCAGGTGTTCGGCAAGATCGTTTTGCGGATGGACTGAGCATCTTGAAGCTGTTCCTGACACGGATTGTCCTGAAACTGGACCACTTCCGGCAGTGGCTGATTGCGACATTCGCCTTCGGCCTTCTCAACCTGCTGAAGCTTTTTCCCGCCGATGCGGGCATTCGAGCGGCCGACCGGCTGGCGCGCTTTGTGGGGCCGAAAACCGGCCGCCACAAGCTGATGCTCCATAATCTGGCGCGTGCCTTTCCGGAGAAATCCGAGGAGGAACGGCTTGAGATCGCCATGGATAGCTGGGCCAATATGGGCCGGCTTGCGGCGGAATATGTGTTTCTCGACCGGCTGTTCGATTTCGATCCGGAGAAGAACGAGCCAGGCCGCATTCAGGTCGAGGGTATTCCGACTTTTCTGGAACTGCGCGACAATCCGCGGCCCTTCATCGTCTTCACCGCCCATAGCGGTAATTTCGAGTTGCTGCCGGTGGCCAGTTCTGCCTTCGGTCTTGATGTGACCGTGTTGTTCCGGCCGCCGAACAATCCCTTCGTGGCCGACAAGGTGTTCAATTTCCGCAAGGAGCGCATGGGCAATCTCGTGCCGTCGCACGCCGGTTCCTCCTTTGCGCTTGCGCGGCAGCTGGAAAAGGGCGGCGGTGTCGGCGTGCTCGTCGATCAGAAGTTCGGCAAGGGTCTGACGACGAAGTTCTTCGGCCTTGAAGTTCGCACCAATCCGCTGCTTGCCAAGCTGGTGCGGCAGTTCAACTGCGATGTTTATCCCGCCCGTTGCGTGCGTCTTCCCGACAATCGCTACAGGCTGGAAATAGAGCCCAGAGTTGAAATTCCGCGCGATGAGAAGGGCAATGTCGACATTCAGGCGACGGCGCAGCTTCTGAACGACAAGGTGGAAAGCTGGGTGCGCGAATACCCGGGACAATGGCTGTGGTATCACGACCGCTGGGACGTGAAGCACCAGATTTGAGGTGACTGCCGTGCGGCCGGATTTTCCGCGATTTTCACGAAATTCGGCCGGAAAATTGTGCGTTTCGATGTTTTTCCTTATTAGTGGAACCTCATTTTTCGTTCATGGATTATCGAAATTGAAAAATTAGCGGCTGCTGTGATATTTTGGACAACAATCCTCGTGGCGTTCCTGCGTTTCGTTACGTCATTTTTAAGCGCAAAGACGCTATAATCAGGGGGCAAAGGGTTAATCCGTTCGCATTGGGAACCGGGTTATGCCCGTTCAGGGAGAGTTGGGTTGAAAGATTTGATTGAGTTGTTCTGGCTGCGTTATACGGAACTGCAATCTGCCGTTGGTAAAAACGAAGCCAACAAGATCGCAGTGCTGGAGCGTGAACTGGAGCAGCTTCTCGAGCGGGTCGTCGGGCGTCAGACAGAAAACTCCGAGGATATTCGCGAACAGTTCCGTTTCGCCATCGACCTCCTGAATCACGAGGCGGAGGATCTCGGCTGCGTGCAGCGCAATTCCGAGCTTCTGAGAACCCTGGTCGACCGTTATGTCGGCATGCCGCCCAAGGCCAAGGTCATCGGTGACGAGGACGAGGACACCCTGGAATGGCATCACCGCCATCTGATCCTCGATGAGGATATGCTCAACGATCTGGACGAGCCGGTGGTCATCGTTTCTCCCGGCTATCGCGTGTCCTTTGCCAATGCGCTTGATGCTTTCCAGCGCAATGCGCCGGAAGGGCTTGTCGGCTGCCACATTGCCGAACTCGTCGGCGTCCACCGCTTCCAGAACGACCTTCGGGAAAAACTCGACAATTGCTTCAAGGGCGATACGTCGAAATATACCTATGCGGAAGATCAGAACGGCCGGACGATCGTGAAATCGCTGGAAATGTCCCCCTGCTATTCCTCCGCCTACAAGCTCGTGGGTGCGATGGTGGTGATAAGGGAAATTGCCGATCGCCGGCGCCGCGCCACCGGCTGATCTATCGGAGCGCCTTCCATCTGCCCGTTAGTCACGGGGAGGCGGCGCTCCACCATGCTTTATTTCGGGAAGATGGTTTCCCATATCGCGGCGATGGACCAGGCGGATGATGCATCCGCAAGGAGCTTCGTCGCCATGGCCAGGCAGGAAAGCACCAGCAGCGGGCGGATGATCTTCGCGCCGTTCTTCATGGCGAAGCGGGAGCCGATCTGTGCGCCGATGAACTGGCCGACGCCCATGGCGAGGCCGAGCTTCCATAAAACCGCACCACCTATCGCAAACACAACGAAACCGCCGAAGTTCGAGCCAAGGTTCAGAAGCTTGGTATGGGCGGTTGCCTTCAACATGCCGAAACCGGCAAGCGCCACGAAGGCGAGCATGTAGAAGGAACCCGCGCCGGGGCCGAAAACGCCGTCGTAAAAGCCCACCAGCGGCGCGACGGTGAAGCCGAACACGAAAGGTGTGATGCGGCGATGGCTGTCGATATCGCTTAGCTGCGGCTTGAAGGCGAAATAGATCGCAATCGCGATCAGCAGGAACGGCATGATGGTGCGCAGCAGGTCCGACGGCACGAAGGCGGCGGTGACCGCACCGAGCCCGCCGCCAAGCATGGCCATGACGGCCATGGGCAATTGTTCCCTCAGATTGACATGGCCGCGCCGGGCATAGGCGATGGTGGCGGAGGCCGAGCCGAACTGCGATTGCAGCTTGTTGGTGCCGAGCGTATCGAGCGGCGCAATGCCCATGATCAGCATCGCCGGAATGGTGATGAGACCGCCGCCACCGGCGATGGAATCGATAAAGCCGGCAAAGATGGCGACGCAGAAAAGGACGAGAAAAACGTTGAGGGCGATGTCTTGCACTTGGGATGTCCGGGCAGGCGGCGGGAGAGGGCTTCTTCTTTCATTGAAAAGACCGCCACGCAATATTTTTCTGCATGATATGCCGCCTGCGGGGGGATTGCGGTGTGGCCGCTTATCGTTATGTTTCCGTGGCGCGTCGCCGGCAGAAGCGGGATGGCGCTCGAGACATATGGATGAGGGCATTATGCATAAAGTGATATTCGATACGGATCCCGGTGTAGACGACGCCATGGCGCTTCTGTTCCTGCACCGTCACCCCGATATCGATCTGATCGGCGTCACCACGGTTTTCGGCAACGCCCCCATCGATATCACCACCCGTAATGCGCTCTTTCTCAAGCGGGAATGGCAGATAACCGCACCGTTCGCGAGAGGCGCTGGCGTCACCTTCGATCCCTCCCGCAAGGAAGGCCATTGGCCCACCTTCATCCACGGCGAAAACGGCCTCGGCGATATCGATATCCCTGAAACCATCGATCTGCCGCTCGATCCGCGCCCGGCGCATCGCTTCATCATCGAGACGGTGAAGGCCAATCCCGGCGAGGTGACGCTGATCGCCGTCGGCCGCATGACCAATCTGGCGCTGGCTTTGCGCGAAGAACCTGACTTCGCCGCGCTGGTGAAGGAAGTGATCGTCATGGGCGGCGCCTTCGACATGAACGGCAATGTCTCGCCGGCGGCCGAGGCCAATATTCACGGCGATCCGGAAGCGGCCGATCTCGTCTTCACCGCCCCCTGGCGCGTGGTCGTCGCCGGTCTCGATGTGACGACAAAAACCGTGATGACCAGCGCCTTCATGGCGGAGATGGCAGAGGCCGGCGGCAAGCCCGTGCAGCTGCTTTCCGACCTGTCGCAGTTCTACATCGATTTCTACAAGACCCGCACCGGTGACGGAATGGTCGTGCATGACAGCTGCGCCTGCGTTTATCTCGTCGCGCCGGAACTGTTTACCACCCGCAGCGGCCCGGTGCGCGTCGTGTGCGGCGGTCTTGCCGACGGCCAGACGATCCAGAAGCCGGATGGCCGCGCCTTTCCGCCGGGCGACTGGGACGGGCATCCGAGCCAGCTCATCTGCACGGATATCGAGCCGGAGCGCGTGCTTTCGGTCATCCGCGCGGCAATTGTGAAGGGTGAGCGCGGCTGAAGGGCAGGAATGGCCGTTCTTGAGCATGGCTTGCCTTGCATTTTCCAAGAATCTGGCGTTATGCAAGTTCCCTGATCATAGTGCGCGATCCGCCTTGCCGGCGGGGCTGAGAAGGCCCTGCGGGAAGCACGGGCGGATCACCGCTATGCGGCGTGGGCCGAGAAAAGCCTTGTAGGTTTTCCCGTGCTTTGCGCTACAATGAATAACGCCTGCCGGGTCGGTTCGTGTCGGCGGCGTTTAACAACAAAAAACGAACCTTCGTTATGGGCCGGCAGAACCGGTCCATTCCCATGAGGAAAGAGATGGAAGAGTTTCACAAGGTCCGGCGTCTGCCGCAATACGTCTTCGAACAGGTCAACCGTTTGAAAGCGAGCGCGCGAGCGGCCGGGGCCGATATCATCGATCTCGGCATGGGCAATCCCGACCTTCCGACCCCGAAGGCCATCGTCGACAAGCTTTGCGAGGTCGTTCAGGACCCGCGCACCCATCGTTATTCCTCGTCCAAGGGCATTCCCGGCCTTCGCCGCGCGCAGGCCGCCTATTATGCCCGCCGTTTCGGCGTGAAGCTGAACCCCGACACGCAGGTCGTCGCCACGCTCGGCTCCAAGGAAGGCTTCGCCAATATGGCGCAGGCCATCACCGCGCCGGGTGACGTGATCCTGTGTCCGAACCCCACCTATCCGATCCATGCCTTCGGCTTCCTGATGGCGGGCGGCGTTATCCGTTCGATGAATGTCGAACCGGATGACAGCTTCTTCGGACCGCTGGAACGGGCCGTGCGCCACTCCATCCCGAAGCCGCTGGCGCTGATCGTCAACTATCCGTCGAACCCGACGGCGCATGTCGCCTCGCTGGATTTCTACAAGGACGTCATCGCCTTTGCGAAGAAGCATGAGATCATCGTGCTTTCCGACCTTGCCTATTCGGAGATCTATTTCGACGAAAACAATCCGCCACCATCGGTTCTCGAGGTTCCCGGCGCAATCGACGTTGCGGTGGAGTTCACCTCCATGTCGAAGACCTTCTCCATGCCCGGCTGGCGCATGGGCTTTGCCGTCGGTAACGAGCGGCTGATCGCGGCTCTGACGCGCGTGAAGTCCTATCTCGATTACGGCGCCTTCACGCCGATCCAGGTTGCGGCCACCCACGCTCTCAACGGTGACGGTTCCGACATCGCCGAAGTGCGCAATGTCTATCGCCGCCGCCGCGACGTGATGGTCGACACCTTCGGCAAGGCCGGTTTCGAGGTTCCGCCGCCGGCGGCGACGATGTTCGCCTGGGCGAAAATCCCGGAAAAGTTCCGTCATCTCGGCAGCCTGGAATTCTCCAAGCTTCTGGTCGAGAAGGCAGATATCGCCGTTGCTCCCGGCATCGGCTTTGGCGAGATGGGCGACGATTACGTCCGTCTCGCGCTCGTGGAAAACGAGCATCGAATTCGTCAGGCAGCGCGCAATCTGAAGCGTTTCCTGTCGAGCGCAGACGAAACGATGCATAACGTCGTTTCGCTCAACGCCCACAGATAAGGGCAACCCAAGGCGGCCGGGTCCCGGCCGCCACCATCAACAGCAATCAGGAACATACCCATGGCAGATTCATTGAGAATCGGCATAGCGGGGCTCGGCACTGTCGGCGCTTCGCTCGTGCGCATCCTCCAGCAGAGAAGCAACGAACTTGCGATTACCTGCGGACGCGCGATTGAGATTATTGCGGTGAGCGCGCGCGACCGTTCGCGTGATCGCGGCATCGATCTCAAGGGTATTACCTGGTTCGATACGCCCGAGCAGATGGCAAGCGAAGCCGAGATCGACGTGTTCGTCGAACTGGTCGGCGGTGCTTCCGGTCAGGCGGAAAATGCGGTGCGCGCTGCACTCGCACGCGGTCTCCACGTGGTGACAGCCAACAAGGCGCTGCTGGCAAAGCACGGCGTGGAACTGGCGACGATTGCCGAAGACAAGGGGGCGCTTCTCAATTTCGAAGCGGCGGTGGCCGGTGGCATCCCGGTCATCAAGGCGCTGCGTGAATCCTTGACCGGCAACCATGTGTCGCGCATCTACGGCATCATGAACGGCACCTGCAACTACATCCTGACCAAGATGGAGAAGGAAGGGCTGTCCTTCGAGGCCTGTCTGAAGGAAGCGCAGCGGCTGGGTTATGCCGAAGCCGATCCGGCCTTCGATATCGAGGGCAACGATACGGCCCACAAGCTGGCAATTCTGACGACGCTTGCCTTCGGCAACAAGATTTCGGCCGATGACATCTATCTGGAAGGCATCACCAATATCTCCAGCGAGGACATTCAGGCGGCCGCAGAGCTCGGTTATCGCATCAAGCTTCTCGGCGTGGCGCAGGTGACCGAATCCGGCATCGAGCAGCGCGTGCATCCGACCATGGTGCCGCTCGATTCCGTCATCGCCCAGGTGGATGGCGTCACCAATGCGGTGGCGATCGAATCCGACATTCTCGGCGAATTGCTGATGGTTGGCCCGGGTGCGGGCGGCAACGCCACGGCGTCCGCCGTTCTGGGCGACATTGCCGATATCGCCAAGAGCCGTCCGGGCGCCCAGCAGGTGCCGGTTCTCGGTCGTCCGGCGAAATCGCTGACGGAATACCGCCGCGCCAAGATGAAGAGCCACGAGGGCGGTTATTTCATTCGCCTGACGGTGAAGGATCAGGCGGGCGTCTTCGCCTCCATCGCCACCCGCATGGCGGATAACAACATCTCGCTGGAATCCATCGTGCAGCGTCAGCGCGTGCATGTGGAAGGCGCGCCGCAGACCATCATCCTCGTTACCCATGCGACGATGGAAGATGCGATCCGCAAGGCGGTGAAGGCGATCAAGAACGAGAAATATCTCGTCAGCGAGCCGCAGGTCATCCGCATCGAGCGCACCTGAGACGCTTCGTTATCTTGATGTTATCGAGGGCCGCGCTTCCGCATGGAGGCGCGGTTTTTCGTTCTATGACTGCCTGCATCATGCCGGTAGTCTCGCGCCCATAAAATTTGGGGGGACGGCGTCGGAAGCGCTGGAAAACAAGGCGATTCGGCACTATGGTTAATCCTGTTCACCAAGCGAGGGAGGCGTGGCCGTGACATCGATCATCCTGTTCAAGGACAATAAGCGTGCAGGCGTTGCGGCCGCCCATCACCGGGCGCGGCCTCACAATGCCAACGACAATATTCGCAGCATGGAATTCGATATTGGGGAGCATGAGCGCAACTGGTGTTCCCTTGCCGTGTTTTCGCTGCTGCTGCTTGTTGGCGCGGTCTCGATCGTCAGTCCGTTTTTCTCGATTTTTTCGGTGTGAATCCTCATAAGCGCGTTTTTGCTTGAAAAACACGCCATCGCCATTTAGCCCGTTTTAAAGCGCGATTGGGCGCGTGACAGGATGAATGGACAGGATGGCAATGATGGAGCCGGCCGATACCGTGGCCCGCGCGTTTTTAAGCGTGGAGCGGTCGGCGACAGAACAGCGCTGGGTGTCGCGGCTGGATCAGGCCGGGCAGAACCGCGCGCTGGCCATGTCCCAGATCCACGCCATCCCCGAATTGATCGCCCGGGTTCTTGCCGGGCGTGGTGTGGGTGTTGATGACGCCCTGGCGTTCCTCGATCCGACCATTCGCTCGCTGATGCCCGATCCGCATGTGCTGACCGATTGCGAAAAGGCCGCCGAGCGGCTGGTGCGGGCCATCGAGACAGGCGAGAAGGTGGCGATCTTCGGCGACTACGACGTCGACGGCGCTGCTTCCTCCGCTTTGATGTACCGGTTTCTCGCGCATTTCGGTCTGACACCGGAAATCTATATTCCAGACCGTATTTTCGAGGGCTACGGGCCGAACCCGGCGGCGATGCAGCAGCTTGCCGCCAATGGCGCGACGCTGATCGTGACGGTCGATTGCGGCTCCACCAGCCATGAGTCGTTGAAGGCCGCCAGGGATGCGGGAACGGATGTGGTGGTGATCGACCACCATCAGGTCGGCACGGAGCTGCCGCCGGCCGTGGCGCTGGTCAATCCCAACCGTGAGGACGATCTTTCGGGGCAGGGGCATCTCTGTGCCGCCGGCGTGGTATTCCTCGTGCTGGTGGCCACCCTGCGGCTGTTGAAAGAGAAGCGACACAGGCAGGCCTTCACGCTCGATCTGCTGTCGCTTCTCGATATCGTCGCCCTTGCCACTGTGTGCGATGTGGTGCCGCTGAAGGGCCTCAACCGCGCCTATGTGGTGAAGGGGCTGATTGCCGCGCGCCATATGAACAATGCCGGGCTTGCTGCCTTGTTCAAGAAGGCGGGGCTGGGCGGACCTGTGACGCCCTATCATTTCGGTTTCCTGATCGGGCCGCGCATCAATGCCGGCGGCCGCATCGGCGACGCTGCGCTCGGCAGCCGTCTCCTGACCATCGACGATGCTTCGCAGGCCGAAGTCATTGCCGAGAGGCTGGATGAGCTGAACCGCGAGCGGCAGGCCATGGAAGCCGCCATGCTGGCGGAAGCAGAAGCGGAGGCGCTGTTCGAATATGGCGATGGTTCCGGTGCGGGCGTCATCGTTACTGCGCGCGAAAACTGGCATCCCGGCATTGTCGGTCTGCTTGCCTCGCGTCTGAAGGATCGCTTCCGCCGTCCCGCCTTCGCCATTGCCTTCGATCCCTCCGGCAAGGGCACCGGTTCCGGCCGCTCGATCAACGGCTTCGATATGGGGCGCATGGTGCGCGCCGCCGTGGAGGCCGGCTTGCTGGTCAAGGGCGGTGGGCATGCCATGGCGGCCGGACTGACGGTGGAGCGCGCCAATCTCGGTAAGCTCAGGACTTTCTTCGAGGAAGCGGCGGCAAAGACCGTGAACGAGCTGGTGGAAAGCAGCGTGCTGAAGATCGACGGCGCTATCGGCGCGTCGGGTGCCACATTGCAGCTTGTCGACCAGCTGGAGCAGGCCGGTCCATATGGCTCCGGTCATTCGCAGCCCATCTTTGCCGTGCCGGCGCATCGCCTGCGCGATGTGCGGCTTGTGGGGACAGCTCACGTCAAGATCACGCTGGAGGCCATGGACGGCTCGCGACTGGACGGCATCGCGTTCCGCGCCGCAGAAGCGCCTTTGGGGCAGATGCTGTTGAACGCGCGTGGCCGGAATATTCATGTAGCCGGCACCGTGGGCGCCGATCTCTGGCAGGGCCAGAGGCGCGTTCAACTGCGCGTTCTGGACGCGGCTTTCGCGCCGTGATTTTGCGCACTGCCACGGCCTTCCAGCTATCTTGGAATTTTACCGGACACCGGCCCAGGCGAGTGGATGAGACGCAACAACACTTCTTTACGCGAAGTGTGAAGATTTTCGTGCAGGCAGCTGATTTTAAAGGAGAAGCAAGTGGCACGCCCTAGGGGAGTCGAACCCCTCTTTTCAGAATGAAAATCTGACGTCCTAACCGATAGACGAAGGGCGCGTGCGCTTGTGGTGTGGCGCCCTTATAGTCAGGCTCCGGTTGGTCCGCAAGCGGAAAAATTGATTTTTCTCGCTTCGTGACGAGTTTTTTTATGGAGGCCGGAAGGGCTGTGGAAAACTGCGCCAGAACTGGCCAAGGCCTTGAAATATCGCCCCTATCGCTGCGCATCAGTAATGCCCCCATGCCTTGCTGGAGGCCAGGGACAAGGTTGTCCAACCCTTAGCTGGCATATGCTGCCGGCTGGATGAAACGGATGCTGTGGCTGCTGAAGGGGAAAGGCAAGCCGGGTCGATTTGCCTGTTGGCGTTTCGTCCGGCTTGCCTTCCATCGGGGGGACAGCATTCTAACGTGCCCGGCGAGAATCGGTTCCGGCGCATTGATCACGCGTGACGAATTTGCCAACTGGCGCGATGCTGTCATATTTTAAAGGGGGAGAACACGAAGGCAAGTGGCACGCCCTAGGGGCGTGACACGGCGAAAATCAGCCGTTGTTTTTGCTGTATTTTTTGACTGTTTTTGTCTCACTTTTTGCCACCCCTTTGGCGGGTGAGACAAAATCGTCCATATTTTGTTCTGCTGACACGGCCGGCAACACCTCGCCACCGGCGCCACTATCCGGCGTTTTCTGAAGAAACTTCATGCCTTTCTCAGCCAGCTTTTTGCGGTTGGCTTTTTTGGTGTAGTGGGCGGCTTGCTCCGCGGTGGTCCAACCATAGATCGCCATCAATTGCTTTTCCGTCGCACCGTTTTCAGCGGCGCGCGTTGCACCCGCCTTACGCAGACCGTGCATGGAGCAATGAAACAGGTCGGCGGCATCGCACCACTTTCTCATCCTATTCCCCAGCCCCTTCACAGAGAACGGCTTGCCTCTTTCCGTTACGATGAACGTGAGGTTGCCAGTCGGGCCTTCTTCAAGCGCTGAGCGGAGTTCCGGCAAAATCGGTATCTCGACATCAACGCCGCTCGATCTCGCTGTCTTTTTTGGCTTGATGCGTATCCATCCGTCGGCGGATATATGCTGCCGACCGAAGATCGCCATGGTTTGCAGCCGGAAGCCGGTGTGGAGTCCGATATTCAATGCGAGGCGGGCACAGGATCCGGGAGGATGAACGGCCTCGAACCGCATAACCTCTTCCTCAGTCCATGTGTGAAACCCATCTCCCGAATATAACCGCTTGATTCCGTTGCACGGATTAACTTTCAGCAGGTCTGCCGTTTCTACAGCCCAAGTGAACATGGCACTTATGGCTTTGACAACATCGTTTCGCGCGCCCGGCGTTGAACGCAGATCGTCGCGTATTTCCGTGATATGTCGTTTTTCCATAGACGCATAGGGAAGGGTACCCCGCGCGCGTTTCCCTTTGGGACCAAGACTGCGGCATACCTCTTCAAGGATTTTTACCCTCGCAGCCATTGTCCTGTCGGTGACAGTACCTGCGGCGCGGCGCTTGTATTCCACCACCAACCACCACAAAGTTCCGTTTACCGGAGGTATGATTTTCTCCGGGCCATCTTCTTTTTGCTCGGCATAGGGGATGCCCAGCCTGGCGCAGGCGATTTCCTTTTCGAATTCTGCTGTGCCAGGCTGTTCACGCAGGCGCACCTTAGGCTTGCCTGCCGCGCGGAAATAATACCGCGGGTTTCCATGACGATCAGGGTCGAAGGAGACGCCCTTCGGAAGCTTGTTGTTTTTGCGAGGTCTAGGCATCGTCCCAAGGATTGCTGCCGGATGCAGCTTCGTCAATATCGTTGGCTTCATCTGCGCTTGGTTGATGCGGCAGACGGCGAAAATATTCGGAAAGCTCAGTTACGGCATAAACCAAGCGGCCGGCCGAAGCCATGCGAGGACGAGGCATCGTCCCGGCCGTTACCATTTTGTCGAATGTGCTTGGCGAGACGCCAACGAGTTCCGCCGCCTGCTCTCGATTGACGCCGAATGGCGGCAGCGACGTGGGAAGAATATCGATCGTTCTGGTTCTCGCCATCACGACTCGCTCTTCTTTTTTTCGGCTAGGTATTGAGCCGGGTCTATTTTCTTCACGGCGGAAGCAGGTCCAAAAGTACCTAGTTTTTTGTCGCGATAACGTCCTTCGGCTTCGGAATCGAATTTCGCTGCGCCGACAGTTCTCACCCACCCAACGGCATTCGACGCGGCAACGCGTTGCTCAGTCGTCAGCTTGTTGTTTTTTTGCCGCTTTGTTTTGTCTTTTTTGACCTTGGCGAGCCATTTGTGCTTTTTAAGAAGCTCTCGCTGGATCCTCAACAAAATCGGAAACATTGATGCCGATTTGTCTTTCGGAAACTTGATCTCAAGTTCTGCCAGCCGGCACGCAACGAATGCCGCGTGTCTTGCAGATTTGAAGGAACTCGTATCCGCGTGTTTCCCATCTAGGTATCGGCGAAGCGCTGCAAGCTCATCAGGGAATTCAAACATACTCATCTCCAACTGACCAATATACGCCAGCCCCGGTTTCCCGGGACTGGCAGTTTGTTTCGGTCTTCGGAGTGCCACGATTGGCGAATGGTATTTTAGTGCGAGCGGTTAAACGGCGGTTGGCTTGATCGCGTCTTTGGCAGCTTGCTCAAGGCATTGGCCGAATGTCCAATCTGGATGCTTGTCCCAATAGGGGGCTGCAACCTTTTCCGCCGTTTCCATTTCAAAGGCAACTTCGCCTATCGCGCTCTCCTTTTTACGCCGGTTCTCAACGGCCTTGCGGAACTCAAGTCGGGAGAGCGAAAGTGTCAGTTTGATTTTGGCGCCGTCGTCATCGACCGATACGGTGCCAGGAAGCAGAAGGAAGTTGAAACCGAGCTGCTTGTCGTCGCGCGCCTTGATCGCACTCTTCGCTATGTTGTTCGCTGCCTCGCGCAGATCTTTGGTGATTGTTGCGATGCTGGTGCGTTTGCGGTCTTCGCGGCTGATCTTATCGTATATGGCCGGCGCCAGCGTGCGAGCATTGAAACCGTCGCCAGACATGGTTGCTTCAACTGTCTCGTTGATGATGTTGGAATATGCGGTCATGCGGATGCTCCTTTGCGCTCCCATGCGCGTGCGAAGTTTTCAAACCATTGTGAAACTGTGAGAAGGTCCGGCACATCGACGGCGTGGTCGAGCGTTCGCGGTACTGATGCCGCCATTGCAGCAGGATCCGGAAGAGCCTTGACGAGTTCGGTGGCTCTGATGACCTGCATGATGTTCGCCCGGTCTTGCTGCGTACCGAATGCACGCTGCATGTCGGCGGCGCGTTCGGCCGTTACGAGCTCAGCGGCAGGCATCGCCTGCACTTCGTCGTAAAGGGCCTTGGCGCTGTTCAGTGCTTCCACGGCCTTCTGAAAACCGGGATCGTTGGCAAGGTCTTCTTCCGTGATTTCATCATCCGACGAATTTCGTCGGCAGTCAGCCTGGAGCGAGGTACGCATATTGTGCGTATCGTCATCAACCGTTGTGCCAACTTCCGGGGTGTCGGAGTTTTGCGACGTTGTCGTAAAACTTGAGTGCTGCACAGGTTTGCCGATGGCCGCTGTGTTCATCGTGGCAGTGGTGCCATGACGAGTGGTGTATGTGCGTTCTGACTGGGGAAATTCCCCAGTTAGATTAGAGGCACGTGCAGAAGACACTGTTTTGTGGTCAACGCCGCATCTCTTCGCAATTTCCCGGTCGCTCCACGTCGACCACTCCGCATCCTGTAAAAGGGTCGATACCGCACGCCGCTTGTCTTCATTGGTGCGGCGCAGTCCGTGAGAGGCATTGGCGCCGACGCTGAAAAGGATAGCATCCCGGCGCGTGCCTTGGTGGACATCTGCGATGACGCGTTGCGCGCCGGTTGCCTTGAGCGCGTGGTAGCGGTGAAAGCCATCCGCCAGCCAGTAAGCTTTCCCATCGTGGAAAAGCACGATCGGCGGAAATACAGCGCCGTTGCGCATCGCGTCGGCATAGTCGGCAACAACGGCCGGAACAACGCTGGCGCGGGACTGTGTGCCGCCGTCGATGCTGATCGAAGCCAGTGCAATGTTGTTCGCCGGAATCTTGTCGTTGGAGACAAATTCGATAACCATCATTCTTCTCCCCAAACAAAGCTCGTGAGACGGCGCGACGGAGAAATGACGGTTTCACTGCTGATGGTCGCTGATGATTCAGCAACGTTCATTGTGTTGGAAATGATTAATCCGGAAAGACCCAAAATGAGGAACGCTTTGTGTACCTCGATAGAAACATTTTCTTCCCCGGCTTGAAACTCCTCCATGACATGAGAGAGAAGTGCGTCGAATCTGACTGGCTCCATTCGGCAAGCAAGAAAACGTAGCGTTTCTGCGAGAATTGCAGCTCTGGTTTCCGGGGCCATTATTTCACCTTCGAATTCGAGATTCATGCGGCATCCCTCGTGCGCGCGGCGTCAGTCTCAGTTGGTGCATGGGCTCTGCCCATACCCGCAAGGAACTTCGTCCCTTGACCCAAAGCACTGGCTTCGCCAGCGCTGTTGTCATCGTGCTCTTCCTCGTCATCGCCAAACAGCCACGCCCCGATTGCTGGAGCGACCAGTTTTGCTTTTGAGGGGTCGATAACGGGAAAGGATGGTGTTCCGGCTTTCATGGTGGATGTCCGTCGTACATCTGCCTCGGATTGGTCCGCATAGGCCTTTGTTTCGTCTTCCGTGTCGAAACGCCCCAAATCCATGGTTACACCCATGGCCTTGATCGTTGCGCGCCATTTTAAGCGACCACGGTCAAACCGAACGTGAGTGGAAACGCTGACGGAAGATGAGGATTTTAATGGTGAAGATTCCACCAGTACGTTGCGCGCGCGATCTATATATATGGCTGGTGAATTTTCTTCTTCGGGACCAAGTGACATTTTGTCACCTAAATCGGGTTCTGAATTGAGTGACATTTTGTCACTTTGGTCCCATTCCTTTGCGGACATGATGCTCTCCTTCGTGAGAGTAAAATCCTGATTGATGGAAAGGGTCACAAGATCGGCCGGCCGACCCCTTTTTGCGTAAGCCACTTGCTTCGACTTGGAGAGCACCATCAGACGCTCCAGAGTGGCCATCGATCGGATAACCGTCCGACGGGATAAGCCCGTCTTGTTGGCTACATCTTGCTGCTTGATTTCAGCCACCCCAACGTCATCGGCAGAGCGGGACAAAACCTTCAGGATCGCCATCAGCGTTCTGTCGGCTATGTCCTGTCTCTTGAGCCAAGCCGTAGCGATCGAGCTCATCAACGACCACTTTTTAAAAAGTCGATTACCTGGCGGCTGATTTTCTGAACGAAATCATCGTCGGCGTCCTCAAATTCCGCGAGCATTTTCTCAAGCAGGGCCGCCGCTTCAAAATTGCACGTGATCGCGAATTTCCCATCAACGATCATTTGCCAGTTGCGGAGAAACTGGGGTTCGAGCTCTGGCTTCCAATCAGCCTCCATTGCGCGATCGAACGCCAGCGCCTCGAGAAGGGTGGTCGGTGGGGTAAACGTTGCCGGAGTAGACGGTCGCGCTGGATTTGCGTGCACGGCAGTGCTATGAACATGTTTGTTCATCTTCTTTGTCCTTTGGATAGGTGAAGGGTTGATCCACGGTCCGGAAGCGCGCCAACGCTTGCCGGACCATTATTTTTGGGGTGGAGCTGATTGCCTCACAGACAATCTCCACTCAAATTTGCGCCGCGTCTGTAAGGAAAGCGATCAGCTTGCGACGGGAGGCTACCCAACGACCGCCAACCTTTTTGGCGGGGAGTTGATTTTTCTCGAGTAGATCAAACGTGACGCGCTCGGTTCTTTCTATAATTTTCGCAATCGCTGCGCCGCCCCAAACGAGGTCGGAGCTGTTGATATGGTCGGTGTCCTGGTCGGACATGCCTACTCCTGTAATTTGGAAAAAACTGCAATCTACGTGATGGCTAGTAGCCATGCGTTAACTATGGCTACTAGCCATCATTGTGTCAACTGAAAAAATGTGGCTAGTAGCCATCATGACAGACAAGAAATCTATTCAGCCGCAAGATAAGTACGTCCTACGCCTCCCTGATGGGATGCGTGAACGGATAAAGTATGAAGCTGACCGCTATGGTCGCAGCATGAATGCCGAAATTATACATCGTCTTGAGTCGACGCTGATACATTCTCCTGAGAAGGTACAGGAGTTGAAATGGGAGGCTGAGGAGCAGGCTGCCGAGATATCCGAGCTAGAGCAGACGATTGTTGAGAAGGATGATGAGATTGAGCGCCTTAAAGAACAGATGACGTTCTACCAAGGAATGAACAAATCTCTCTCTGACATAGTACAAACCGTTATTGCACGTGCAGACATTGAAGCTGCGGCTGCGGCTGGTATGCGTGACCAACTGGAGCGATTTAAAGATAGCGAGTGATGTTATTACCGGTGCGATCCTTCTTAATCCCGGAAATTCCGGGATTAAGGGACGGCTAGGACCATCTTGGGTGGCTGTTGCAAATGCCCTGATGCTATTTGGAGCGTCGTAGACTTGCCTGCCGTCGCGACAAGAGACAATTCGCGTGATCAAGGACGGAAAAGCGGTCGTCTAGATTCAGTTTGCGCATAACCTCAACAACATCTCTGATCTCTTCCGACAACGAAGTCTGAACCACCGGCAGTCCGACTTCGTTGCCGGTGACGTCATGGTAAAGAGCCATAATCTTGGCCGTATGCCGGTCTGGACGCAATTTTTTTGAGAGCCATTTGCTCACCGTCGATTGGTTTACGCCCAGTGCAGAAGCAATCTCGTTCTGGGGCGAGATGGCTCCTTTTTGACGATAATGCGCCTCGATCTCGCGAAGCATGTCTAAAGTATCGTGGCTCATGTTCCGCATCATACCTGCCATCTGTACACCCTTTGACTAGGCGATTCTTGATGAGGTTCCAGCGCACCGCCCTTCGAGAAATGCCGCTGGCAGACATCGTCCGGATTTCGGACGATCTTGCGACGACGAATTTCGGCGGCAAAAACCTTAAAGAAATCAAAGAGAATTCAGCTTTGAATTCTCCGGAGCGACTGGAGCGCTCTGCTAACGATATCCCTTTGGGTGAAACTGTTGAAATTCCTTCAGCGCGGCTTCGCGCCGGCTGTCGATATAATCAGCAAGATCCTGAATGTAGATCCCCTTTTGGCACTTCTGGGATGTTTCCGCTCGCACGACCGGTATCGCAATCTCGCCAGCGCTGACTTTCCGGAGAAACTTTTCGGGCGTTAGGTGGCTGAAGTAAGCTGCGCAAACGTCTTCGACGGGAATGACAGCCTTGCCGCCGTACTGGGCGAACAACAAAAAAGCGGTCGAGAACTCAGAATCTTTCGTGATGATTGACAAGGCGCGGCTCCGAAGTAATGGGTTGATCGCCCTACCTGTCAGCTTTTATGCCGCCTCGCCAGTCGCGGAAAAACGCACCGTTTATTCCAATTGGAATATCTTCAAGTTTTCTCCAAGTGATTGCACGAAAAAGGAAAATTCCATCTGGAATATTGCCTCCAAATCAATTCGACTATCCACAAAAAAATAGTATCCATGCCCGTCGGGGGTACGGATTGAAT
Organism: Agrobacterium sp. CNPSo 2736; assembly: GCF_004005385.1. Taxonomy (NCBI): domain Bacteria; kingdom Pseudomonadati; phylum Pseudomonadota; class Alphaproteobacteria; order Hyphomicrobiales; family Rhizobiaceae; genus Agrobacterium; species Agrobacterium sp. CNPSo 2736. The sequence goes on from NZ_RZTX01000002.1 coordinate 39,582, forward strand.
CCGTACCCTTCCCATCATCGTCAAAGCGACGCATATCGTCGTTTAGGGCAGGGGTCTCTTGAAAACCCAAGACACCGTCGCCCACCAGCGTCTCGGCAATCTTGGGACAGCCGCGCTTGGTGACGAGATAGGCTTTTGGCGTACGAGGGGCGAAAATACCGCTGAAGCGACTGGCGACGAATTTCGTCGGCAGTCAGTTCAAAGAAATCTTCATCGATTTTGAAGCGATCACGATGCTTTGGGTATGTACGGCCGACAGTCCCATCTGGTCGCTCTCCGGTGAATCCCATTGCAGGGAGCGTGAACGCATCGCGATTAGACAACGACGAGAAGGGTATATGCTCAATATACACCCTTGGCGGAGAGCAGGATCTGCATACGGTTTCGGAGGGATGAAGGTAGGTTTACGGGGTGGCTAGCCAGCCGATTGCCTCACATCTCCCGGAGATCGGCGTACGCCGCGATCCAGCGATATGATCGACAAAGTGCATGGTCGGCCCAAGGACACGGCTCGAAAGCGCTTCAATGACAACCTAGTGCGCTTTGTGGAAGGGGAGGACTACTTCAAAGTCAGCGCGTCCGAAATACGGACGCACAAAATCCTCGATATTTCGCCTAAGGCGCATGAAGATTTCACGTTCGTGACGAAGCGTGGCTATCTCAAGATTGCCAAGACCCTCGGAGACGACAAGGCCTCCATTTGTGATCGAAGGCATCCGGAACGCAAGCGGTACGATCATGTCATGAGAGACATCAACAGGCTTCCCCAGATCAGGGGAAGCCTCAGAAGGAGTACCGTCGTGTGGGCGAGGGTGTCTTGGGTTTTAAAGAGCCTCCTTCTACGCACCGCAGAACGGCCAAATCTATCACGCGTGCTCTGACGATTTCAGGCGACGCAATTTTGCGTCGTTTAAAATCAACGGTTTGAGCGTGCAGAGAAATTCCGCATTTCGCTTCGAAAATCATGAATTATAAAAATTAATTCGGCACTGATCGAGAGCACATTTTTACTTACAGGCGTAAGCCTTTTCCGTAGTTTGTGAAAGAATCAACAAAAATTAAATCAAGTGCCATTGTTGACGGTTTCGAAATTCCAGACTCAAATCATAGCCGAATCTGATGGTTCCACTGAGAACCGAATCACTTCCAGATAGACGAATTCACAGCGAGAGCGGGGCGGCGGATGGGGCCGGGGTTGATCACCTGGTTGCTATGAGGCCGCCCCATATTATCCCTCTCGTGATGTTCGATCCCGCGTCCGGCGGTGTCCGGGCCAACAACGGAGAAAGCGCATGAACGCTCCCATCTGCACGGCGAAATTCAAACTCACCAACCGCGTTGAAAATCAGGCCGGCTTCACGCTGACATTCGAACCTGTTACGTCTGGCAGCCCGGAGAACAATCAGTTCTTCAAATACACCCCATGGGGTAAGTTGGAATTGGGCACGATCAATGCAGAAGCCGCCAATGGTTTTTTCGTTGGTGGCGAGTATCTCTTGCCCTTCGTTCCGGCCGATTGAGAATCCGTCATCTATGCCTTGTCACGCGAGATTAGGGTGACGATTCTGTTAGAGGGCCGTGCAAACGGTGGCGCCTGGAGGACAGTCTACCTCAGACCCTTCGGATGGAGGGGCTGATTGATACGTCGTTTCCCCGAAGCTTCTCACATATTGCCCCTGATATGGCTCGTCATCGGAAAGGTTTGCTTCCATCGTTGGCTTGTTGGCTGAAGGTGTTGTGTATGTGGTTTCGCGGGTATTGTCGGTACCGCAGCCGATAAGAAAAGCAATCGGCAAAAATAAAGCCAGTTTGTTCATCCCATCCCCCAAGTTTAGTTGCTGGTAGAATGCTCCGCAAAGTCGAAAGAGTCGAGAGTGTGGCCTTATGAACATTCGCTCGATTAGCGCGAGGCATATTCCCGAAAGAATATCTGATCTGAAGTGCCCTCAAAGCGCGTTGCCTTTCACCTTATTACTTTGACCTCAACCCGTTTTTCTCTTGAAGAATCAGTCTGGCCCTCAGCCTGTCGCCTTTTGCAATCGACCGTTCCAGTAGTTTGAGTTGGTCATCGCTCCACTCCACCACCGATGGCGGAACTCCGGCGCCAGCGCCCGGGACTATAGTTGGTGAAGACCTCATCCTCCGGAGTTCAAACATAACCTCACTTAAACCGTCTTCGATGTTTTGTAAGCGCACATTATCTGTTTCTTTCTTGATCGGTTTGGCATCCGGCAACTCGATTTTAGCGTATTCCGACTGAAAATCTGGCCACCATTTTGCAAACACGCGGTCTAGCTGGGGTTGGTCGAGTGGCTTAGCGCAGTATGAATTTATCTGTGCTAGCAGGTCTCGCATTTCTTCGTGGACTGGGCGAACGTACTGAAATTGAGTGAGTGGAGATTTGGCGGCTTCGAAGTTCTCTACGCCGCAAAGGAGAGGTGCAACAACACCCTTGACACTCTTTGAAAGGGCCCCTGCTTCAAACAGGATCCATGGGGCGTTGACGTTGGTCTTTGTCACAACAATGATGCCGAAATCGATCTCCGACAAATTACTCGAGACAGAAGCCAGCCAACGCTCGCCCTTGCCAATATCTTGTGATGATACGTAGACGTCGGCATCCTGAAGTACGCAAGGTATCCACGACTTTAAAAGTTCGGCGATGAGTTTACTCTCTTCGCCTGACCAACTTGCAAAAATACGCATTTTGCCCCCGAGACTGTACACGGACGCAATGAATAGCGCTTTGTTGTCTCGATCAAGGAAAAGCGATCAATATCGTTAATCTAGGTGGGATTTCGTTGCAGAAGGGCGATGATCGTGGCGTTCGCAGAACGCGCGCGGTTTTACATTTATTCATATACCGCGTTCGGAGGAGGTTGAATATTATCCCACCGTTCTGCGATCCCCGCGCATGCAGCGTCGATATTCTTGATCCGTGTCAAGGAGTTTGTCGGTGCGGCGATGACTGCCCCTGAATAGCAGTCGATGGTTACACATAACTTCAATTCCGGATCACCACCCTCTTCGTCATCAAGGAAGCCCAGATACGCAAACAAAAAAGCAGATTGCCACTCGGCTATCTCAGTTTTGAGTGGCTTGCCCTTTGCATAGCGTAGGGCGGCCAAGCCTGTTTTGATTTTATTAGTTGCAGTCTTCCGTCTTAACCTCATCGCGATATCCGGCGTTATCTTTACGCCGTGCCGCTCGATCGGCGGGCATTGTCCTGGTGATTGGCGATCCGCAGCGGGAAGTTCAAGGATGCCCGCTACCTTCACGAAGCGGTCGATATAATCGGCATTATGATCTAATACATCACGTCCAAAGTCGTCATCAGCCATCCGAGAACGAAGATTATCAGCCTCAGCCCTTAAAAGGTCTACGGTGGCGATGTCGCCCCGCAGGTAACGGCTCACCTGCAGTTTTGCGTCGTTGTGCTGGACCACGCGAGCAATCGATTGGAATTTACATCCTGTCAGGATTGAACGTCGTGCTACATCGCTAGCACCCATATAATCTGCAAGATATCTTGCCGAAATTTGCGGTTGTTTTACCAGTCTGTGCGTTTTCTTAGGTTCGGCCAATGATTCGCCCTCAGTAGGAGACAACCTAGGATGGATGAACTTTACTTTTCAGTAAATACTGATCAGGAAACAACACTATGCTTGGCGCCGCTTTCAGACAGGCAAATTGCTCTATCTGGCGAAGAGATTGACGACGCTAGTGGATATTTTCTGTTTGAGCGAACCGGCAACGGTGACGCATCAACGATAAACATCCTTGCACGAGTGACGTCTATCGACGCTGTTGAGCGGATGAGGACAATGCTGGCCTTGGCATAGATCCCAGACCACCAACGAGCAGGAGCGGGAGAAGAGGGGTGCTAGGGTGCGGTGTTTGGTGCCGGTGACAGCTTGTACAGGGTCGCTGGACCTTGGGTTATGTCCCTTTGAAAACCAAGTAACGAGAACCATCGAACCAGTTGGGGATGCGTTCCGTAACTAACGGCGACAATCGGCTTGTTGCCGTGAACAACCTGAATTTGCTTGATGTGCCTGCGACTGAAACGAACGAATTTTTTCTCGAAGAATTCGGGAGTGGCGGCGAAGCTGGTGTAGACCTCACCATCAAGTGTTTGCCAAGCGATGATAGCAACAGGATTGCCGCCATAAGTGAGTGCGTGGGCGTCTCCGGCGACCACCCATTCTCGAAACATGTCCTTCACCTTACGAGGATTGTAACCGGCGGTGATATACTCCGCCGTCAATCGTTCGTCGCTGTTCCTAAAGACCTTTGCTAGGTCGCCGGTTGTTGCCTTCCTGTACTCCAACGCCATCCCCCAAGCTTATGCCATTACTCAAATTAAGCGTTTGTGGCCGCGGCCTGTTGAATGCCTCTGTCAATCTTTGCGGTTAGAACAAAAAGGAAGTTCCCTAATGCCTCAGCGAATTCGACGGACTGTTTAGCCTCGTCGGGTGAAACGTGCGGCTTCTCCGCATCAGAATGTCGGGGCCTATTAGATCCAAGACGAACAGAATGAGCCCAGTCAGCCATGCCTTTAGTTAAGAGGTTATCCGATAGGGCTTTATCGATCCTTACGTAAAGTGATCCTTCAATGTAACCTTTTGCTTTCAGCATGGCATCCACGGCACTACCAGACATAACAGCTGCGGCATCGGGTGCATGTTGGGTCTCGTAGGCCTGCTGTAAAAATACGCGAGCAATTTGTGGTAAATCTTCGTGGGCCTGCTTCGGTGTAGGAAAAATTTGCCCAGCTAGATAGTCTTTTTGCCGTCTGTTTCCTTGGACGCAGACGATTGCGCCGCAAGATTGGCAGCGATAAGTCGCCCAATATTGCGGGGCTCCACCATCGGTGCGAGCTGTGGGACCGGCGCTGGCCCATGTACATGTAAAAAGCGGCTGCGCAACACTACAGTGTGGGCATCGGGCAAGGCCCACCAATTGAGGGCCCATGCAACTCTGTCCATTATGAGAGTTTGTACTTTGTTGCGTCGTTACCTCTGTCATCCGCGACTCGCCGTTGCTCCATTCTGAATTTGAGCGAAGGAGATCAAACTTGGCGTGCGTCGGCAAGAGAAGTAGCTTTCAACGTTAAGTTTTACACAGCCCCGTCAGAAATGGTGGGGTTTTTCTACGGCGGTGGCGAGAGGGGTGTGATGGCAAAACTGAAAACCATAAGGCCACAGATCGCAACTATCAAACCGCTAATAGGCAGAGCACCGGGCGATGAGCAAGAGCGTAACCGGAATAGGCAAACGGCGGAGCCGTGGCGCAAGTGGTATCAGCTGGCAGAGTGGAAGCGGCTGCGCGCCCAGACATTCACCCGAGATCACTTCACCTGCCAGATGGCAGGATGCGGAAGGATTGAGGTAGATACCTCGAAGCTGATCTGCGACCACGTCACACCTCATAAGGGTGACCGGGATCTGTTCTTCGATGCGTCGAACCTTCAGACGCTTTGCAAACCTTGCCACGATACAGTCAAGCAACGAGAGGAACGGTCGCGAGGCCGTTGGTAACGATGGCACGAGACTGCGGTGAGATTATCGTTGACGGTTCTGAGCTTCTCTCCCGTCTCCGTATCGGAGTGAAGATGCCTCGCATGTTCGGTCCTCGTATGACTGTTGCCACATGGCTCTTTCAGTTGGCCGGTTTGGTAAGCGGTACGAACATCGTTGTCGAAGTCGATGACGACCTGACCGATCAGGCAGGCGCCTAGGTCATTCGGCAGGCAGGGGGGCGGTCGAAAGTCTGGAAGGCCGCCTCCCTCCGCACCCGCGCCCCCCTCATCGGCATATTATTTTTTTGGAGTGTAATTTTCAGCCATGGCCGGAAACAAAAATAGCGGTCGTTCCGAGTTCCAGCCCACGGACGAGGACCGCGAGAAAGTGCGCGTTCTCAAGGCCTGCGGCATGTCGAACGTCGGGATTGCTGATGTTATCGGGGTTTCCGAGCCTACGCTTCGCAAGCATTTTTCTTTGGAGCTCGATAGGGCGACCGCAAAGGTCCGCGCTGAGCTGCTTATGGCTCGCTATCGGTCGGCAATGGGGGGCAACGTCTCTGCCCAGAACAAGATGATCGAGCAGGTCGCGGCAGTCGATGCACAGGCCAAACGGGCTCCCGAAAAACAGGAAAAGAAGCCGAAACTCGGCAAGAAGGAAGAGCAAAAAGCCGCGGCCCAGGCAATAGGCGGCAAATTCGCACCTCCGTCCCCTCCAAAGCTGGTGGTTGATAATCGCTAATGAAATGGTCGACGGCTTGTCTTGATTGGCGAGAGCGTATCGTCAAAAGGCAATCGCTCATCCCGTTCTCTCCGTTGTTCCCAGACGAGGCAGAGGCAGCGCTAGAGGTCTTCAAATCGCTGCAGGTGGTTGATCTACCCCAGCGGTACGAAGAGGCCACTGATAGCTACCGACATCCGACGTTCGGTGAGGTCAGCGAAGAGTTCGTTTTCGATTTCGTAAAGGCCGTTTTCGGCGCTTACGATGCCGGATCAGCAACTAGGCTGGTTGAAGAATTCTTTCTCCTCATCAGTAAAAAGAACGGAAAATCTACGATCGTTGCCGGGATAATGCTGACCGCGCTAATTCGCAACTGGCGGCACTCGGCGGAACTGATGATCCTGGCACCGACCCGCGAAGTAGCTGACAACTCGTTCAAGCCCGCTGCCGACATGGTGAAAGCGGACCCAGAGCTTTCGGATCTGCTGCATGTTCAGACGAACCTGAAAATGATTACACATCGCCTAACGTCGGCGGTGTTGAAAGTGGTGTCAGCAGATTCCACCACATCCGCGGGAAAGAAGGCAGCATTCGTTCTAGTTGAAGAACTTTGGTTGTTTGGCAAGAAATCAAACGCGAGTGCGATGCTTCAGGAGGCGACAGGCGGGCTCATATCGAAGCCGGAAGGCTTCATCATCTACGTAACCACGCAATCTGATAGCCCGCCTGCTGGCGTCTTCAAGGAGAAATTGGATTATGCCCGGTCGGTGCGCGATGGAGAGATTGCCGATCCTAACTTTCTACCGGTGCTGTATGAGTTCCCGGAGGAAATGATCAAGTCAAAGGCCTACCAGCGGCCCGAGAACTTCTACGTGACAAATCCCAATATGGGCCGATCCGTCCGCAAAGAATGGCTCGAACGCAAGCTCGCGGCGGTCATAGGCGGACAGGATGAGGAGGGAGACACGATCCAGACTTTCCTAGCCAAGCATCTGAACATCGAGATCGGAATGAACCTCCGATCCAACCGGTGGCCGGGCGCTGATTTCTGGGTCGCCAAGTCTGACGGTAGCTTAGATTTGGAAAGCATCTTGAGCCGGTCCGAGGTGATCGTTGTCGGAATCGACGGCGGTGGCCTTGATGACCTTTTCGGCCTGACCATTCTAGGGCGCGAGAAAGGCTCTCGCAACTGGCTGTCTTGGTCGCATGCATGGTGCCACAAAGGAGTTCTCGAGCGGCGAAAGTCGATTGCGTCGAAGCTGAACGACTTCAAGCGCGATGGCCTTCTTACGATCGTTGATGACGAGCTGAAGGACATCTCGGAAATCGTAGAGATCATTTCCGACATCAAGGCGCGTGGGATTCTGGCTTCCGTCGCGGTTGACCCGGCAGGGCTTGGCGAGATGATAGAGGCTCTCGCTGAAATCCAGGTGACACAAGAGGCGGGAAATCTCGTTGGCGCCCCGCAGGGCTATGCGATGATGAACGCCATCAAGACGGCCGAACGTAAGCTGGCGAACGGCACTCTGCGGCACGCGCCATCTGCGCTCATGGACTGGTGCGTGTCAAACCTCAAAATCGAGCCGACAGCAACGGCTATCCGCGCCACCAAGCAGAATGCCGGTGACGCAAAAATTGACCCCGTGATGGCGCTCTTCGATGCCGTAACGGTGATGAGCCGAAATCCGGAAGCACCGGGGGCGGGAATGGACGATTACTTTCGAGAGATGGCAGGTGGCTAGTGAATCCTTTCCGCAGACTTGCGTTCAAGGCGGCCTCGACGGTGGCGCGAATGCTGTCGATCGAGAACACGGACGGTTGGTATGCGTCAGGAATGGGCGATGCTGGAGAGCCGGTAACGGACTCCAGCGTTCTTTCAATCTCCTCGGCGTGGGCATGCATTAATTTGCTGTCTGGCACCATCGCCAGCCTTCCATTGATGGTCTACCGGCGCGACGCAAAGGGTGTCCGGGAGGTTTACCGGGATCATCCATTGTATCGGTTGCTTCACGACAGCCCGAACTACGATCAAACGGCCGTGGATTTCTGGGAGTTCATGGCGGCCTCAATCGAAATGAGAGGCAACGCCTACGCGCGGATTGAGCGAAACAGCCGGGGCATTGCCTCGTTGATGCCGGTCAATCCCGCCTTGATGGGAGTTCGGAGGCTCCAGAACGGCTCAATCGAATACCGCTGGTCGCAAGATGGACGATATTTCGTCGAGACCGACAAGACCATACTGCATATTCGCGGATTTGGCGGAAATCCCCTCGGAGGAATGTCAACGCTGCATTATGGGCGCCATACCTTCAGTCTGGCGCGCGCCGTCGACAAATCGGCGTCTTCGACTTTCAAGAATGGTATGCGCCCCTCGGGCGTGCTGACTTTTGAAAAGTGGCTAACACCAGAGCAGCGTGAACTGGCGGAAGAAAAACTGGCGTCGAAGTTTCAGACGACCGCCGACACCGGCAAGCCGATGATCCTTGAGGGCGGCACAAAGTGGGAGCAACTGACCCTTGCCCCGGAAGATGCCCAGATGCTGGAATCCCGTAGCTTTTCGGTGGAAGAGGTTTGCCGGTTCTTCGGCGTTCCGCCTTTCATGATCGGTCATACCGAGAAAACGACCAGCTGGGGATCCGGTATCGAGCAACAGACGCTGGGTTTTCAGAAATTCACCCTGCGTCGCCGCCTGAAACGCATCGAGCAGGCCATTGAAAAGCAGCTGCTGACCGCTGCTGATCGTGCAGCTGGCGTTTCCGTTGAGTTCAATCTGGAAGGATTGCTCCGCGCCGATAGCGCCGGTCGCGCCCGGTTCTACCAGCAGATGACTCAGATCGGCGCCATGACCATCAATGAGGTACGCGACCTCGAAAACCTGCCGCCTGTCGATGGCGGCGACATTCCTCGCATGCAGATGCAGAACAAGCCGATTTCCGAGATCGATGAAGAAGCCGTGCGTCAACTGATCGCACAAGAGAGGGAGCAATCTCAATGACCACGCTCATGAAGTTTGGAACCGCTTGCCTCTCCATCAAGGAAATGAAGGAAAGTGGCGAAATCGAGGGATACGGTTCCACGTTCGGTGGCGAGCCGGATAGTTATGGCGATGTCATTGCGCCTGGCGCGTATAGTGAATCCCTCGCAACTCACAAATCTGCCGGCACCATGCCGAAGATGTTCTGGCAGCACGATTCTCGCGAACCGATCGGTAAATGGTTTGAGGCGAAGGAAGATGACAAGGGTCTGTTCCTTCGTGGCAAGCTCAACATGGGTGTCCAGAGGGCGCGAGAGGCCTACGAGCTTCTGAAGGCTCGCGATATCGACGGCCTGTCCATCGGTTACCGCATCAAGGAATATTCCGTTGACACGGATACTGGCGTTTGGACGCTTGAGAAAATCGACCTGAAGGAAGTTTCCATCGTGTCGATCGGTGCCAACGACAATGCCACCGTCGCGAGCGTCAAGGCCGCAAAGGCCGCTCACGAATTAACAGATCGTCTGAAGTCCGGGGACCGGCTGACAGAGCGGGAATTCGAGGTTTGGCTCAAGGGATTGGGCTTTTCGAATTCACAGGCGGAGCGTGCCGCGCGCGTCCACCTGAAAGGGCAGGGGGATCCTGCCGTTGCGGACCCCGGAACCGCGTTCATGCAGGCACTGCTGCGCGAATAATCTTCACAGCCATACGAGGCACACCATGAAAAAGAAAATCTATATGCTGGCATCCGCCGGCATTCTCGGCGCTATGACCGCGAATGAGCGCGCCGCAGGCCGCTATCTTCGCGATGGCGGCGGTCATCCTGAAAACAAGTCGGCGGAACAGCTTGCCGGCGAAGTCAAAAAGCAGTTTGACGCCGCTATCGACAAGGTCAAGCAGCTTGCCGAAGAGGCGATCGGCAAGGCCAAATCGGGCGAAGAGCTGTCGAAGTCGCTCAAGGAGAAGGCAGACGAGGCGCTTCTCAAGATGAACGGTCTCAGCGAGCAGGTGTCCGAGATGGAACAGAAGCTTGCGCGTGCGGATCTCGGCAGTCGCGACGGGGAAAAGACCTTCGGTCAGCAGTTCGTCGAAAGCGAAGAACTGAAGGCTCTCGCCTCTGCCCCCCGCAGCGGCGCTTCCGCCAGCATGCCCGTGAAGGCCGATATCACCACGGCGACGACCAACGCCGCCGGCTCGGCCGGCGCTGCCATTTCGCCAAACCGCCTTCCCGGCGTCCTGGAGCTTCCGCAACGTCGTCTGACTGTGCGCGATCTCCTGACCCCCGGTAATACCGACAGTCCGGTTATCGAATATATCCAGGAGACCGGCTTCACCAACAACGCGGCGCCTGTTGCGGAAGGTGGTTTGAAGCCGAATTCCGATATCAAGCTTACCGACAAAACGGTATCGACCAAGGTGATTGCGCACTGGTTCCGCGCATCCAAGCAGATTCTGTCGGACTTCCCGCAGATCCGCTCCATGATCGATGGCCGGCTCATCTATGGCCTCGCCATCAAGGAGGAGAGCCAGCTCCTTAACGGCGATGGCACCGGCGACAATCTTCTGGGTCTCATTCCGCAGGCGACCGCCTTCGCTGTCCCCGCCGGATATACCAGTCCCACGCCGATGACCTCGATCGATGTCCTGCGCGTCGCGATGCTTCAGGCTGCCCTGGCTGAGTTCCCTGCGACCGGTCACGTTCTGAACGATATCGACTGGGCCGGTATCGAAACCCTGAAGGATGGCGAAGGCCGTTACATCATCGGCAATCCACAGGGCACGCTGCGTCCGACCCTCTGGGGGCTTCCGGTGGTCGCCACTCAGTCCATCGCCGTTGGCAAGTTCCTGACCGGCGCCTTCCGTCTGGCGGCGCAGATCTTCGACCAGTGGCAGTCCCGGATCGAGGTCGGCTTCCAGAACGATGACTTCGTTCGCAACAAAGTGACGATCCTGGGCGAAGAGCGTCTTGCTCTGGCTGTCTATCGCCCGGAAGGCCTGATCTACGGCAACGTAGCTCCGCCCGTCACCCCGTGACGGACACTGTCCCGTTTGTTCGGCTGACTACAGAGGGCGGATTTCCCGCCCTCTTCGTGAACCGAAGGAGAATGATTATGGGTAAAACAATAACATACGATGTCATGCGCGAGCATGAAGGTGACCGGTTTTACCGGAGTGGCGAAACGCGCGACCTGAATGAAGTTGAGGCGAAGCATCTCGTTGAACTCGGCGTCTTGGTCGAGCGCTCGACCGCAAAGGCAGAAACCAAGGTTAAAAACAAGGCGGAACAGGTTCCGAGCAACAAGGCAGGTTAATATGCACCGTCCAGTCCTTGTCACGGCGCCTGCCGTCCTTCCCGTTACGCTCGACGAGATGAAGATCGCCCTTCGCATCGCCGAGCGTGACGATGACGACAATATATTGCCGCACGAGGATGATGGCCTGATCGAGGATGAAATCCAGTCGGCAGTAGATCACTACGAGGGCTGGACGGGCATTCTGGGCATTGTTCTTTCAGAACAGACATGGCGCCAGTCTTTTGACGGTTTTTCCGGTTGCCTGAAGCTGCCGCTTGGGCCGGTCTCCTCGATTTCGGCTGCGCGGTATCGCAACGCGGCGGGGCAGATATCGACGATCGCTCCGAATGAATACGCGCTTGATGTCAGCGCATCTGGCGAGGCCTCTATCCGGTTCCGCAATGCCTACCAGCGTCCGTCCGACCTTTACGAACGTGGGGCGCTGCAGGTCGATTACCTGGCCGGCTGGCCGGTGGTTGCCGGTAAAAGCGGCGTCCCGGCCGATATCAAGGCGGCGATCAAGATCCGCGTCCAGCTTGCCTATGACGAGAGTGCACGCGTCGGCGCGGAAAATCTCGCCCGGGTAGAGGATGCCTTGATCGGCAAATATCGCAGGTTTTCGCTATGACCACGGCGCAGGAACTGGATCGCTCTATCTCGATTGAGAAAAAAGGTGCCGAGGTCGGACGCAACGCTATGAATGAGCCTGTCTACGGGACAGTCATCACGAAATATCGCGCCAAGCGCGTCGATGTGTCTGACGGCGAAAAGTTTCAGGCTGGTGGTGTCGGTGGCATCCTGACGGCGCGCTTCGTTATTCGTTCGTCATTGCGCAGCCGATCCATCCTTCCCTCTGATGATCTTCTTCACGATGGTCATAGGTGGAACATCCTTGGCATCAAGGAGACGCTCGATGGTCGGCATCGCTTTATTGAGATCACAGCGAACGTGGAGGTCAACTGATGGCCAAGGTCACGGTAAAGATCTCCGGGCTGAAAGAGCTTGATCGCGCGTTGGGCGGTCTTCCAAAGTCGGTAGCAAAAGCAACGCTCCGGCGCGTCCTCAAGGATGCGGCCGAGCCAATGGCCCGCAAGGCCCGCCAGCTGGCGCCAAAGCATGATTATCACCTTCTGGAAAGCATCGACGTTTCCACCCGACTGAACAGGCGGCAGTCCGCGTTGCACCGTAAAGACAGCAGCCCGGCGTTTCAGGAAATGTTTGTCGGTACCAACAATCCCGCCGGCGTGCAGCAGGAGTTCGGAAACGAACGCCACGGTGCACAGCCCTTCATGCGTCCTGCATGGGATACCGAGAAGGAACCGACGCTGGATCGCATAGCGGTGTCGCTGTGGGGTGAGATCGAAAAGTCGGCAAATCGTCTTGCCCGGAAAGGTCGATGATGGAGGAAGCCCTTCTTGGTCTGATGCTTGGCAATCCCGCAGTCGCGGCTCATTTCGGGCGGAATGTCTACTGGGTAGAGGTTCCGCAAAAGGAAAGACGGAAACCAAACTGCGTCCTGCGAGTGGTCGGCTCCCAGCCGCACTACAGTTTTCAGGGGCAAACGAACCTGACCCGCAGCCGGGTACAGATCGACGTCCGGGCGCTTTCCTATCTTGCGGCAAAATCCGCCGCGCGCGCTGTTCGCAAAGCCGTCTCGGGCTACCGGGGCGGCATCATCAAGGCAATATTTCTGGATACCGAACGTGATCTTCCTGATGAAGATGCAGCTTTGGATAACAGGGTGAGCCAGATATTTCGCGTCTCAATCGACATTTTCATCCACCACCAGGAGAACAACAATGGCTGACACTGAAGTATCGATCGGCTACGGCACGGTCCTTGAAATCGCTCTAGCGTCCGAGCCGGCGGACTTCACCTATATCCGTGAGGTATATGCGTTGACGCCGCCCGCCGATACCGATGACTCACTTGAGGCCACGCATATGCAGTCGCCGAACAAGACGAGGGAATATATCCCGGGCCTGACTGATTCCGGTGAAGCGTCGGTCGAGATGAACTATATTCCCGGATCTGAAACCGACCGCTTCATCCAGTCTATCAGGGGTAAGAAGCTGATCAACCGGGTGACGTTTGAAAACGGCATCCAGGTCATCTTTCGCGGCAACCGGCAGGGATACGAAAAGGATGTTCCTGTCGATGACCGCAAGACGGCAACATTGACGCTTCGCGTATCCGGCGATCCGATCATGACCGGCGTGACGGCGCCGCGCAACATTGACCTTCCGATTATCGATGGCGTTGCCAAGGTCGGCTCCCCTCTTACCGTAGACTGGGGTATCTGGGCGGGGGCGGAAGACCTTTCCTATCAGTGGAAGGTTGGCGGTGATTCTGTCGCGAACGCCAATACCTCTTCCTATGTTCCCGTCGTCGCGGACGTTGGTGAGGTCATCACGGTGGATGTCACGGGCGCCAACACGCTTTACAGCACCACGGTTTCCAGTGCGGCAACCGTCGCAGTCGTCGCCTGAGGTGAAACATGGCTAATCCACATCGTGGCCACGTGCCCCTTCAGGTCGCAGACAAGGAATACCGTATCAGCTACGGGATCAATTCCCTCTGCGAACTGGAGGAGGCCTTTGGCAAATCCATTCAGAAGATTATCGACGAAGATATCTCCGATGGCAAAGATATCCGGATGTCGTCGGTGCGGAAGATTGTCTGGGCGGGTCTCATCGACCAGGACCCTGACATGACGCTGAAGGATGCCGGTGACATAGCCGATCTTGCGGGTATTCCCGCCTGTATGGCTGCCATTGGTAAGGCTTTTGCGCTCGCCTTCCCGGAGGCGAAGGGAGGCCGAAACCCTCGGAAGCCGAGAGAATAGATCCTCTCGGCATCCTGAAATCCTGGGTGGAGGCAGGTCAGGACCCTGCCTTGTTCTGGCGCCTGACGCTGCGCGAAATCGGCGCTATCATGGATGGCGCGACTGCGGCTCTTCGCCACCGACACAATGAAAACGCGTGGCTTGCCTGGCACATCGAAGGGCTTGCGCGCGTAGACAAATTGCCCCGCCTCAAATCGTTGCAAAGCCATGTGCCGGGATCCGGGACGCGGCCTGCGGCAAACGATTCCAAGCGCGAGTTTGCGTCCTGGTCGGCATGGGTGCATTCCCACCAGAAAGGTTGATCCTTAATGTCATCGGCGGTCATCGGCGCGCTGCGCGTCAACCTCGGTATCGACACGGCGGAATTCCGCGACGGGTTTGCCGATCTCCAGAAGACTCTGGGCCGCGTGGGAAAATCCATGGAGTCGCTCGGGAAAAAGCTGTCGGTAGGCCTGACGGCGCCGATCACAGCCTTCGGCGTGCTGACCGTCAGGACAGCGGGCGATTTCGAGGCCGCCATGAACCGGGTGGGCGCGGCGACTTCGGCAACCAGCGATCAGCTGGCGCAGATGGAGGCTTTGGCCCGCGAGCTTGGGAAGAGCACGTCAAAATCGGCATCCGAATCCGCCGATATGCTTGAGATGCTCGCCAAGAACGGCATGAGCGTGGAGGAGATAATGGGTGGCGCTGCCGAAGCTGCCATCAAACTCTCCGAGGCGACTGGCGGCGATCTTTCGCGGTCTGCCGATGTGGCGACCAACGTCATGGCGCAGTTCGGCCTTGAGGCGAAGGAGATGGCAAGGGTTGTCGATCAAATAACCTCGGTCACCCTCGCTTCGCAGTTTGGCTTCGACGACTATGCGCTGGCACTGGGGCAGGCCGGCGGCGTGGCTGGCGCTCTGGGCGTCAGCCTGACGGACTTCAACGCCGTCATGGCATCCACTTCCGATGTCTTTAATTCCGGTTCCGACGCGGGCACATCGTTCAAGACGTTCCTGACGCGCCTCGTGCCACAGAGCAAGCCTGCCGCTGAAGCGATGAAAGAACTCGGTCTGGAATTCTTCGATGCCCAGGGCAACATGAAAAGCATGGCCGATGTGGCGCAGGAGCTGAAGGAAGGGCTTTCCGGGTTGAGCGACGAGGCCCGCACGAGCGCCCTTCAGCAGATATTCGGACAAGATGCAATGCGTACCGCTGTTGCGATGGCCTCTCAGGGGTCGGCAGGAATAGAGGCGGCGATTGCGCAGATCAACAAGGTTGGCATCGCGCAGGAACAGGCTGATGCCCGAATGAAGGGCTTCAACGGCGAGATGGAGAAACTCTCCGGCGCTTTTGAGGAATTGCAGATCGCCATTGCCAAAAGTGGCCTTCTCGAAATGATAACCGGGTTTGTCGCAGGCCTTGCCGAGTGGGTGGGCTGGCTGGCGCAGGTCAATCCCGAATTGCTGAAATGGGGAACGATCATCGCAGCGGTTGCTGCTGCGATGGGTCCGATCATAGCCGCTATTGGTATGTTTGCTACGGCAGTGGCTGCCATATCGGCGCCTGTTCTTGCCGCCATAGCGGTGGTTTCCGCTTTGGCTGCTGCTGCGATCTACCTCTACCAGAACTGGGAAAACATTCGGGAGAGTTTTCCTCTGGTTGGTCAGATCGTCGAAACTACCGTGGCCGTCATGAGCGCGAGCCTGAGCGGGTTTCTCGAAAATGCGCGGCTTCTTGCGACGGGGGTGGCGCAACTGCTGACCGGGGATTTCGCCGGCGCATGGAACACTGCCAGAGAGCTGGTTCACAATTTCTGGCAGACGCTGGCAAATGTCATGGATGCGATTTTTCCGGGTCTGCTGGCTTCCGTTCAGGCAAAGATGGGTGAGATCGTCAGCGCGGTGCAGACGGTTGCGGCGAAGATCCCGGAAGCGTTCGCCATGCTTCCCTCGCATATGCTCCAGATCGGCAAGGACATCATGAATGGCTTGCTGAATGGCATTACGGGCGCCGCTTCCAGCGTCATTGATGGTGTGAAGGGTGTAGCGACCAATATCGTCGATGGCGTGAAATCTGTCCTCGATATCCATTCGCCTTCGCGCGTCATGCAAGACATCGGCACCAACGTGATGCAGGGCCTCAATAACGGCATGACGAACTTTTCCGGCACTGTTGTTGATACTGCAACTGGTGTTGCCTCTACTGTCACGGGCGCATTCTCTCAAATGGAAAGCATTGGCGACAAGCTCTCAAGCAGCCTGTCCAGCGCGTTCAAGGGCGTGCTCGATGGATCAAAAACAGTCAGGGAAGCAATCTCGGGTGTTCTTGGAAGCCTCGCCGACATGTGGATGAACCAGGCATTTCAGGCGCTCTTTGGAGGCGGTATCGCCGGATCTTCTGGGGGTATTTTCGGAACCCTCTTTGGCGGGATCGGAAAGCTCTTTGGTTTTGCGAATGGCGGGTCGTTTCAGGTTGGCGGTGCTGGCGGCGTTGACAGCCAGCTTGTCGCATTCAAGGCCAGCCCGAATGAGCGTGTCACGGTCACAAAGCCGGGGCAGGAAGGCCATAGCGGTCGCGGCGGGGGAACCATGCGTGTTGTTGTCGGTATCGACCCCAAAAATGGCAGCATTCAGCCCTATGTCGATTCAAGTATCCAGCAGGCAGCGCCAGCCATTCAGTCCGGGGCGGTAGGGCAGGCAAACCGGATGGCGCCTGGTGCAATGGCAAACTATCAGGCGACTCGGGCCGGGGGTGATTATCGAAATGGCTGATATTATGGTTTGGCCCAGAAGCGTGCTTACGCCTCTTACTTGCCAGCCAAATCTGGTTTCCTTCACTCGCTCTGGTGGAAGATCGCTGGGAGGAATTGAGGTGGCGGTCCGAACCGATCTCGGATTTTGGTCCATCGAATATTCCGATATCCCTGTCTCATCCGTCGATCAGCGCCGGAGCTGGCTGGCAATTCGCAATACGCTGTCAGGTCGGTCCGGATTAATTGCGGTTCCGGCCTGGTCTCAGGATGTCGCGCCCTACGCTTCGGGAAAGTATGAGGGCAATATAGAGGTTCCCCATAGTGACCTGACACCGTTTTCGGACGGAACCATGTATGCGCAGGGTGCAATCTCGATCCGGAGCGTTGGCGTGACCCCTGTCGGCCAAACAACGATCCGTCTTCGAGTCGTGCGCGGTTCCCGAAACCTTTCGGGCGTGCGGTTTTCATATGCTCACGCTCTCTACGAGACGGGCAGGATTATCGAGGATGACGGCGATATCGTCACTCTTGCGATCTCGCCAACTACACGGGCAACCATTCCAGACCATGCTGATCTGGAATTCGATGAGCCTACCTGTCTTTGTCATCTTTCTTCCGATGACCAGATGGGGGCGGGGGTTGATCCGGTTCCATTCGAACGGCGCGCCGCCTCCTTCATTGAGGCCAATGATTACTGGAACAAGCTCGCGTTAGGTCTGGTGTAATGGCAATCAAATCACTGCGTGTTTTATGCCAGGTGGATCTTCCGTCGGGAACCGTCCGTCTGTGGGACGGTTCCGGCGGCCCTTTCGTCGATGATGCTGGCAATATCTGGCGAGCATGCATTCTTACAGAGGATGCGCTTAGCCAGATCGAGATGGCGATCAATGCCGAGGCATTCACGCTTGCGCTGGTCTTGTCGGGCATTGATGAGCAGACATCAAACCAGATTTGGGTCGACTACAAGGCGGGGTCCATCAAGGGTTCCCGCTTTCGCATCTACATTCAGGACTGCGACGAGTTTGATCAGCCGGTTGGTGTCCCGGATGTGAAATTCACGGGAAGAATCGACAACCTCATCTTTTCGGATGCGGCAAATGCCTCCGGTATTCAGTCGACCGTCACAGTTGAGGTCACCAACCGCTTCACGCTTCGAACGCTCACGAACGGCGCGGTACTTTCCGACGTTGATCAGAAAGCGCGGGCAAAGGTTCTCAACCCGACTGCTCCCCTCGACAGGTTTGCGGAGCGCGTCAACACCCTCCGTGATAAGACAATACGGTGGCCCAATTGGTGAGTGACCAGACGCTTTCGGCATTTCTCGATGCATATCAAGAGAAGCCCTGGAGGCCGGGACATGTCGATTGCTGCCTGTTCCTTGCTTCATGGGCTATCTGGTTGGGCCATCGAGACCCGGCGGAACACCTGCGCGGCACATATGATAGCGAAGACGGGTTCCGCCTCCACATAAAAGAGGCTGGCAGCGTTGTTTCTCTTGTCGGTGTCTGTGCTGTGAGGATCAACGCGAAGCGCATCCAGAGGCCCGCCTGTGGCAGCATCGGGGTGATCGGAAGCGAAACGAACATCAATCACCAATTCGGTGCAATCTTCGACGGTAGTCAATGGCTCGTCCGGTTCATCAACGGGGTGGGGCCGATGACAGCCAAGCCGTTGGCAATCTGGGCAATCTGATCCATGACAGGCATAATTGAACTCGGCGCGCTGATCGTTTCATCGCTCGCCACGACGACGCTTGCCGCGAACGCGCTGTATCTGGGTACGCTCGCCCTCGCTTACGGCGGTCTGGTGTACGGCACCTCTTTGCTTCAGGGACTGTTTGTTGAAAAGCCGAGCGTGCCCAAGCCGGAAGACGGCAGCTACAATTTGAAACAGAACGTCCCGTCGCTGGCTTATGTGCTGGGCCGGGTGAAGAAGGGTGGAGACTATGCCTTTCTTGAAGAAATAAACGGCATTGCCTTCCACATCATCGTTATGGCTGCACACCAGATTCAAGGATATGTGCAGCACTATCTTCACGATGAGAAGGCGACAGTAGATGGCGCCGGCCGCGTCACTTCGCCGGCACATTTCGTCTTCAATGGCGTCGATCACTACGTCGTCATCAATACGAGACTCGGGCTTAACGCCGAAACGGCTTATCCGGATATCGTGGGGAACTTCCCGACAATATGGTCGAACGATCACCGAGGCGACGGTCTGGCAACCATTCGCATGAGTTGCGCAACGGCCGGGAGTGAAAACTATCTCACGATCTATCCTAATCAGATGCCCGTGCCCTCGAGCGTGATCGACGGCGCGCTGCTTTATGATCCTCGGGTTGGCGATGTTCTTTATCGACACAACCTCGCCTTGATGAGGCTTTGGCACCTGACGAACCCTGTCGGGGGGAAGCTTGGCCTGACGGATATGTACCTGCCGGACTGGGCTCACGCCGCCGATGTTTGCGATCAAATCGTGATCAACAGGTCAGGCGGTTCGGAAAACCGTTATCACGGTGGGCTGTGGTTCCGGGCCGAGACAGATCCTGTGCAGGTCGGCAGGACGATGGACCAGGCCGCCGAACTGGTGGTGTTCGAAAGGCCGGATGGTCTTATCGGCGTCCATGCCGGTGAGTATACCGCTCCTGATATCCGCCTTGTGCGTGAAGATGTCATCAGCTTCCAGCTTGATGGCAACACGAGGGACAGTTCAACGGTACTTGCCGTGCGCGGCCGGTACACTGATCCCGGCAATGACTACAATTCGGCAGACGCAGCCATATACGGCAATCCTTACGTCGGCGAAGACACGGAGCGGACGAAGACTCTCGATAACACCGCAGTGCAGAGCCACAACCACGTGCAGCGCCTCCAGAAGATCACTTATATCCGGGCAAACGCACCGAAGATTTCGGTCCTCGCCCATTACGAGGCGGCGAAGCAAGTGCCTTACCGGCGATTTGTTCGGGTCCATATCCCGCCCAAAATGAACGAGGTGATTGTCGAGATAACAGCGACGCCAAAGCTCTCTTTGCGGAATATGACCATCGAGTTCTCCGGCATCATCGTCCCTGATGATCTTTACGACTTTGATGGATCGACAGAAGAAGGCGAGCCGGGAGCCAATGTCGAGCCATTGCCCCGCGGCGGCGTTCCGCTGCCTCAGAACTTTAATGTCACCATCCAGAACGAGACTTTGACCGGGGGGCAAAAGGCGGCCTATGCACTCGCTACGTGGGACCTCGTCTCCAACGCGTTGATCTATGAACTGGAGTGGGAAAGTGTTTCGGGATCGGAGCCGGCCAGATCCACAAACTCCAAATCCGGAGAAGTGCAGGTCAGATCGAATTATCTGTCCGACGGCGTACAATATCGTTTCCGTCTACGCGCATGGTCGAACGGCGCAAACTCGGATTGGACCGCCTACGAAATAAGGACGGCAACCGCTGACCCCACGCCACCAGCGACGGTGATAGGCGCATCCGCGACGGGCGGTAGTGGTCAGGTCAGCTTTTCGTGGACCGCGCCCAACAGCCCGAACTACGCCGGCGTTCGCCTCTACTTGAACACGACCAATACCTTCGTCGGGGCCTCGCTGGTTGCGACGGAGTACGGGCCTCCCAACATCGCGGACGGTCGAGTGGTCACCGGCGTAACTGCCGGCACCAAATACGGCTTCATCGTTTCCATCAATGCGTCAGGCACAGCGGCGGCACCCGTCGCAACTGGCGCAATTACCGTTACCTGACATCGGAGAATATTCCATGCCTCTTACCGCAGCGGAAGTGTTCCGCGACTTTGAGAGCGACGGTATTCCGTCATCCGGCGCCCACCAGCCTAAAAAGGCGGATATCCGGACGTTGCTGAAGCAATACGAAACCGTTATCGGCGCCTTTACGTCGAACGGCGGGCTTGTCTATGCAAGCAAGGTTCTGCTGGATGCCGATTTGGCCCATGCGTCCAACTCTATGGCTTGGGTGATCGGTGACGGTACGCCCTCCAATAATGGCATCTATATGAAGGTAGGAGCCTCTGGGGCAGGTTCGTGGTCCAGAGTGGCGGATCTTCCCTACAGCTTCATTATCGCTGAGGATGAGGGCGACGGCACACCGAATGCTATTCAGGCGACATCGTCATTGCCAGTTGTTGGATCGGCGCTCGTGTTACTGAATATTTTCGAGACGAACACCGCGTCGCCGGTCACGATTTCGTTCAACGGTGCAGCACCGTTGACGATCAAATCGAACTCCGGGAACGACATCGCCCCCGTCGGCCTGCAAGCCGGCATGCTCGTTATGGGGCGAGTCTCTGGTTCAACATTTCGGCTGGTGAGCGATCAGGTGAGTGCTGCCATTATTGCGGAGGCAGAGTCCATTCTTGCCCAAGTTGAGGCCATTCGGGATATCGTAGTTGGCGCAGTGCCGAACACCTTTTCTTCGACACGGGCGGCGCTTAAAGCCTTGGACACAGGGACAATAACATCCTCGTATCTCAAGGAAAGTGGCCGCGAAGGTCAGTTCCTTTGGCGCTCAGGAGATTATTCTGCGGAGATCGCCGCTGATCCGCAGGAAGGTCTCTACATCAAGGCCGACGGCGTTGCAGCTACGGCCGGCGCGTGGGTTCGCCAAGGTGGGTGGGCTGTTTCCGGCGTCAACGTGCAATGGTTTGGTGCGGTTGGCGATGGTGTGGTGGATGACACCGTGGCCGTACAGGCGGCAATCGATATTGCCGACGTTATCTCGGTGCCGCGCGGCCTCGATGTCCGGTTGACCGAGACGGTCAATGTTAATCGCCCGGTGACGATCATTGGCAAAGGCTGTGCGCCTCACTCAGGCTTTACGACCGATAATCTCACCGTCAACGTGCGCGGCACTGGTTCGTGGTTCTTCCTGGATCACGCCGGCGTGGGCTTCGATGTACGGCCGGAGGCGGGCGCTACGGCATTCTCGCTGGCTCGTTTCGCTGGCTGCGGTACCTATCGCGATCAGCCAACGCCGTCTGGAAGTTCCTTCGTGCCGGGAGCGTTTGATTTTGATTTCGATTGCGGCGCGGTCGAGATCGAATTGAATGATTTTGTCGCTCTCAATCCGACGAAGTTTTTCCGGCAGCGCGCCTCGGGCTTTGGCCGGTTCCGCATGGTCGGAGTGCGCGGTCAGCCGCTTTCTGTCGGTATCGACATCGACAATATCTACGATTGCTGCCACATCGACACGGTACATTTCTGGACGTATTGGGCGCACATCCCGTCTTCAGTCTGGAAATATCAGTGCCAAAACCTCACTACGCTCAAAGTGGGACGCTGTGATGGTCTCCGCATTTCGAGCCTGTTCAGCATTTTCCAGAACGTCGGATTGCATATCGTGCCGACGGAGGGAACGGAAGGCGGAACGCTGTTTCGTGCTCATGCAGATTTGCTGTACATGGATTTGGCAACTTACGGCATTCTCGTTGCCGATAATGCCGACAATGCTTCAATAGAAATCGTGCATTTGATTGCTAACGGCGATCAGACAGTAGCGGGCGAACCCAGCACAAAGGCGACGAACGGCATATCGGTTATTGCAGATGGTGTTCAGATCAGCATTGGGATGGCTGATTTTGTCGCGTCAGGAAATTCGGCTGTTAGCGTCTCTGGCGCCAACAGTCGAGTGCAGATCAGTCGCCCGGTAATCTTGACGCAAGGGAGAGCGTTTCCCGGCGCAGCAGTCGCGTTTTTCGCGGCCTCCTCCAGCCAAATCATTCTCGATGGAGAGCTCAAGGCTACGGATATTCAGGGCGTTCTCTATGGCGGCGCTGGATACATATCGTCGCCGGACTGGCGTAGCTACGCTCCAGGCGTAGCATCTTCATCTGGAGCTATTGCAGGAGCCTCCGCTAGTGGTTCTTATCGCATCCACAAGGGTGTAATCGAAGTTCGTGCGTCGGCAACCATCACCAACAATGGCACGGGAGCGGGTGCGTTGCATATCAGCACGCCGATCCAAATAAGCAACACATCGATCGGCGTCGGTAGAGAAAATGCACTCACCGGAAAGACACTCAGTGTGACTGCAGCAGGTGGCACGACCCATATGGCGGTTGCTAACTATGACAACACCTATCCCGCAGCAACAGGCGCCAGCATCAACGTCAATGTCTCTTGGAGGCTGTAGTAGGAGCGCGAATTGTGAAGATAAAGTTTTTCCACACCTACCTGTGGAAAGCGGGCTAGAATCAACCTATTTTTAGTGTAAGCACTTGACAGTGTAGTTGCGTGTTTGCGTTGCGGCGCTTGAAGCCGTGTCGCCGTCGAGTTTAGGTCAAATAGGAACCGATAGGGTGCGGAGCAGTTTTCAAACCAAGCTAACGAGTGAGGAGGCTATGATGCGTGACTACGCTTATCCCGAACCTCTCAACATTGGTAAGGCCTCTGTAGAGGCTTTTGCAAACCAAGTGGCACAAAAGCTAGCCTTTAGACCGGGTGATGATATCGTAAAACCGGTAAAGAAACTCGGCGGTAAGATTGTCGCTGGTTCTACAGGGGACGAAGATATTCAGAGCGGTTCAATGATTGCGCGCTCGTTGTCGGATTTCATCATCTATGTCTCTCCCTTCACGTCTCTCGAGCGCGACAGGTTTACAATAGCTCACGAATTGGGCCACTTGCTGTTACATCTCCCGAAAGTCTTGCAGGCGAAACCCGATGCGGTAATGCGTGCCACCCGCCACGTCGACAATACAGATGAGCGTCAGCGGAGAGCCGAATGGGAGGCAAACTGGTTCGCAGCGGCATTTCTGATGCCCGCGGCTGAGTTCCAAGTAGAATTTGGCAGGGGCGTTGAGCATGTGCAGCGCACCTTCAAGGTCAGCAGCTCCGCCGCCGAAGCTCGCGCGAAATCGCTAGGCCTTGCTTAAGCATGAAAGTTCCAGAGTACCGAGTAAGGCTGTTCCTTTCCGTGGATTTGACGGGTTCTACGGCATTCAAGCACAAGAGCAAAGATACACTTGTTTGGATTAAGGCGTTCCAAAATTTCTACGGGCAGTTTCCTCAGATTCTGGACAAAAAGTTTGGGGAGGTCTGTGATAGCAGAGGGAACATAAATAGCGCCGAGAAAGAGACAGGACGCCCGAAGCTTTGGAAGACGATTGGCGACGAAATCTTATTCTGTTGCCGACTGACCAGTCTCTGTCATCTTGGAGCTTGCATTGATGCATTCGTTGAAGCGCTGAAAGAGTTTGGTGAGGTTGCTAGGGAGTTTGATCTCAATACCAAAGGCAACGCTTGGGTAGCGTCTTTCCCGACCCCAAACTGCAGTATTATGCCCATACAAAACGGTGTCGGCTTAAGCACGGACGCTCTGAACGGTAAAAGTGACCTTCCTACGGAGGACAATGAACTTGAGGTCGATTCGGATCCGAGCAGGTTCGATTTCCTCGGGAAGGGTATTGATGCTGGTTTCAGGATCTCCAAAAATTCTGCCATTGACACGCTGACAATCTCTCCCGGGCTGGCGATCCTCCTAGCCAAAGCGGCTGAAACTCATCTTGTGACTGATTTTAAAAGATCAATCAGATTTTCCGAGATGCAGATATTCAAGGGAGTCGCAGATAGTAATCCGTACCCAGTTTTAACAATCGATACTTCTAGAGATGTACGTCACGAAGACCTGTTAACGAAGCAGCGCGCTCTTTTGGCTCAGCCGTCGCCCCCTAAGTCGCCAGACCTTGCAGACTACTTAACAGACTACCTGAATTACTTTGAAATTGAAATTCCTAAGGTCAAAATGACCTTTTCGCAAAACGGCTTTGTGCCACCGGACTTCTACTCCGAGTACTGCAAAAAATGGCACGATGCGGCGGAAGGGGTCAAAGCACAGGATAAGCAATTCCGTGACTCTTTCGGGAGTGCGTCTAGCGAGCCGGAAACAAACGCTTCGGCGGATACGGATTTGAATCTGGTTGTGGATTCGCTCCCCACAATCTGAATCCGTCTTCGTTGCTGATCACGGCGCTCTTCGGGGCGCCCTTTTTATTGGCAGTAGGAAGGACACTACCGTGGCGACTGTACGCGAGGTGCAGCAGTGCTTGATTTCGCTCGGCTCTGGATAGGCAAATTTACGGAAGACGTGGACGCTTCAGCCTTCTCTTGTTTCTACCTTGCCTTGGCGAAGGTTCAGCAAAGTAGGCGTTAAGATAAGCCTTCGTTTTTGCCTCGCCTTCCTGCATAGCCTCGATGCTGTCGGCAGAAGGTTCTCTTTTCTGGCTTGGCGCGGTGGCTTGCGGCGGCGCAATGGGCGGACGTGGAGGTGGACGTTGGGTCCGTGGCGTGTCGCTAAGATCTTGATTTGCCGCATACCGGGCAAAACCAGCGACTATTGCGAGGATAATCGCAACTATTCCACCCCATCCATGGCGAACCCCGCCGTGATGGGAACACGCGCCGCGAGTGCCTATGGAAGAAGACTGCCATCCATCTCTGCATACCGGCGGACCAGACATATAACGCAAAGTTATTGCGGTCAGAATAAGCACTGCGCCCGCGACAACTAAAGGATTCTTGATTAATTTTTTCATGCCGCCCCCAGCCGCATGCAATGAAGCACGAGGATGATGAAGAGTCGATCCACCACGAGCAAAGAAAAAACCGACGTAGGCCCCGGGGTTCGAGATAGGATCGTATCGACCGCTAGATCGCCAAAGCTCGTACAGAGTGCCGTATTTCTTGCAGGCTTTTGGATTCTTCGCTTGAGCGCCCGGTGCCCAAGCAACCGCGGTAACGATGACTGTAACAGAACGAATCGCCGCCACCACGGAAGTCGCCTCTAGGGCTTTATGATTTCCATCAACAAAGGAAAACACCATGGTTTCGACGTTGGACATCCAGCGGCGGTTGATTTCGCTCGGCTATCA
Source organism: Agrobacterium sp. CNPSo 2736 (assembly GCF_004005385.1). Lineage (NCBI taxonomy): Bacteria > Pseudomonadati > Pseudomonadota > Alphaproteobacteria > Hyphomicrobiales > Rhizobiaceae > Agrobacterium > Agrobacterium sp. CNPSo 2736. The sequence goes on from NZ_RZTX01000002.1 coordinate 65,559, forward strand.
ACCGGGGCCAGTCGATAACGTGAAAGGCCAAAAGACCATTGCGGCTATCGAAGCCTTTCAGCGAGATTTTGGTCTTGTTGTCGACGGCATAGCAGGGACACAAACCCTCGCTGCGATGAAGCAGGCGGAAACCGCGCCGAAATCGAAGAAGCCTGAGCCGGATAAATCTGCCATCCAGAAGCCGGCTCCCATCGGGTCTTCGCGGAAGGATGAGCCAAAAGCGCCGCCGAACGCGGCCAGCCTGAAGCTCCTCGACACTGCGCGCCCGATCAGGGAACTGATCTGGCATTGCTCGGCAACGCGGGAAGGGCAGGACTTTACCGTCGAAGATATCCGTTCCTGGCACAAGCAGCGCGGATGGTCCGATATCGGATATCACTATCTCGTCTATCGCGACGGCCGGATCATGGCGGGGCGGCCAATCGGCCAAAACGGCGCTCACTGTGAAGGTCACAACACCGGGACGGTCGGCTGTTGCTATATCGGCGGCGTGACTGCCGACAACAGTAAGCCCAAAGACACCCGCACGCCCGAGCAACGCGCCTCAATGCTCTGGCTCACCAAGCAGTTGGTAGAGAAATTTCCAATCAAGACGATCAGCGGACACAATCAGTACGCTGCAAAAGCATGCCCCTCCTTCTACGTCCATAACGACCAGCTTTCGACGCTGGCGCGATAACCCTCCATCAAAGGAACGATCATGTTCAAGTCTCTGCTCATCGTGGCGGCGGCAGCCTTTGGCCTGTCCGCTTGCCAGTCCACCGGATCTATCGACACCGGCATTCGCAACGGCCTACCGCAGGTCTGCTCTGCCGGCAAAACGGCCTATGCCGTACTTCAGCCCTTCATCGCAGCCGACAAGCTCAAGCCGAAGACGGCAGCAGCGGCGCAGGCAGCCTATCACAGCCTTCAGGCACTCTGCGCAAACAAAGAGACGGCAACGCTCGCATCGACGCTGGTGGCGGCTTCCAGCGCCTATCTGACGATCAGCATCGCTGTTCGTGAAGCAAAGAAAGTGGATAACTGAAAATGGACTGGAACACCGTACAGCAGCTTTTGCGCATCCTCCTCCAGTTCGGCTCGGGCGTCCTCATCAGCAAGGGCATCCTGACCGAAGAGATGGCCGTCACTCTGACCGGCGGTCTCATTTCCGTCGCCTCAGTCATCTGGTGGGTCGTTTGGAACAAGAAGGACGTGAAGTAATCGCAACTCGCCCTGGACCCAACGGCCGGGGGCAACTCCCATCGCTTCAGAGGGGCTGACGCATGCATCTTACTGACCTCCTCGACGCCATCGGCCTTAAACTCGGCGTCCTGATTGCCGGCCTCGCTGGCGGCCTTCTGCGGGCTTTGTCTCGCCAAAAGTACACTTGGCGCGAAATGCTGGCGTCTCCGATCTGCGGGGCGCTGGCGGCGGCATATCTCACTACGCCTTTGCTGCATTACCTCTACAGCATCAATTGGCCACTGCCGGAAGACCCGGTTGCCACGATGAACGCTGCAGCTTTTCTGACGGGAGCAAGCGCGATGTGGATCTCGGATGTTCTCATTGAAGCGATGCAAAGATGGGCGAGGGGTGGGAAATCCGCGTGATTGAGGTCATTACAGACCGTCACCGTCATAACCATCGTAGAACGGCGGGCGAACTATATGAGAACATCCGCGTCCATTGACCTAAATTAGATTTTCCTCAATGAGAACATCAGCTTGCCTCTATCAAAAGCCGCTCCAGATAGCTGGAAGCGGCATGCTTGATGAAATGAATAGAGTACGAGTTGCCAATATTCGGGAAAGTATTTGAGCTAGAAAAACGTGCTCGTTCCCATGAAACGCCGAGATTAATTGGGGCTTCCTCTCCTTTTGTCAATCGAGTTTCAAGGGCATGCTTAATCTGGCGGCTCTTAATCTGGGAAGTGTGCTCACACTAAAGGCAAAGGCCTTGAGCCACGGCAAGGGATAATTTCCCGAATTATGTGGGGGTTGGCTGTATTTGTGATAGAATTTGCAATGCAGCAAAGTGCAGCGTGACGAAAAGGACAGTCCAATTTTACGTGTCTTTAGAGGCAAGAAGCTGATGGTGGTGCAGCAGGGTCAGTTATTGACGCTGGAATGCCGGGCGCAGCTCATTGCCGCTGGCGCCACTATCGTTGGTCCTGCGTCGTCTATGTTGCAGGTATTGAAACTGGTCAATGGAGGCGATATCGATGCCGCAATCATCGACGTTGAAGCTGATCCAGAAATCATGATGCACTTGGCGTTGTTGCTTGACACAATGGGTGTACCGTTCGTTTTCGCTTCCTTCTTCGAGACCGAAACAATCGGTTACGTCTTGAACGATGACAAGCGGCAGCTGCGGGTCATAGCCGACGCGCTTTTTGGTCCGCCGGGAACATCATCCACTCTTCATTGATGATCAATCGGAACGCGACTCTTCGGACGGCCTTCCGTCGGCGACTGGATGCACACCAAGCTCCCGCAGCAACACTTGCCTCATCGTTGCAAGAAGCTGGATGTCGATCGTGCAATTGTCGTCAGCTTCTGGAAACTCACGGAGTGTTTCGACAATCGTCATTTCCACCAGGTGGGCACGAAATTGCTCATCAGGCGTGAACTTGGCGGCCCAGCGGTAAAGAACGCGTCGAAGCAGACAATCATTGAAAGTTGATGGTTGGGGCAAGCAGCCGTCCTCCACACAAAATAGGCGGGAGCACGTAGTAACCCTCAGTCATCACCGCCTATGAATTCGGTTGGTGACAATACCAAGAGGATAACACGTTTAGCGGGTGAGTCGACCCAGCCCATTCAAGTTCGGTGGCTCGCATCGTTTTACTCAAACCGCACAACGGATTTAAGCGGAATCTTAGCGACCAGTACGCCATCGCCCCTGACTACCTCGAATTCCGCGCCGTCCACAATCTCATCCTTGAGGATTTTTTCCGCCAGCATTTCTCTTGCAGCTTGCGCTGCCTCGATATAGGCGCGTTCATCGTTCGACAGCATCGTCCCTTCCGTATCTTCGGAGAGGCCTTCGGCGTCCCGGACGTGGAAAAAATACCGCGGCATTGCCCGTCTTTCTGTTTTATCATGCAGATTTGTACAACCTCTTCCCACGAAGTTGGTTCCGTCCAAAACGAAGGGCGGTCGGGGGGCAGAGTTTGTAATGTCCCGGCTATTTGGTCGTCACTTCGTTCAGGACAACGTGAATGGAAACGCCCGCTGGCATCCACGTCCGCTCGATCCTGGCATTGAGGCTTTGCGACAACGTTGCCTCCAGGATTTTACCGAAACCCGACGATGATGCGGGTGGCACATCGGAGCACGTGGGGCTATTGGCTTCGAGCCAGACAATCTCCAACCGATCTGCTCGGGCTGCTGCCCGAATATCAAGGGTGCCATTCTCGACAGAAAGCGCTCCGTACTTGGAAGAGTTCGTCGCAAATTCATGAAAAAGGAGAGCGAGGTTTGTAACCGTGCCTTGCTGTATGGTTACATCTTCACCGGAAAGCGTCCAAGGTCTCCAATCATTGCGCACATAAGGTGCCAGGATGCTGGAAAGAAGCTGAAACAGGCTTGTTTCGCGACTTTCGGGAGCGTGGCCCGTGAGAGTTGGCAACGTTATCTCATGGGCTCTGGCCAGTGCCGATAGCCGCTCTCGCATTTCGAGGGCCAGTTCGCCCGGCGTCGCCGCGTTCCGAGCGGCCAAGGCAATGATACTGCCAGTCACCGAAAAGAGGTTCTTTATGCGGTGATGCAACTCTCTCAATAGCAATTCGCGTTCATCGGCATGACGCTTGCTGTCTGAAATGTCTCTAGCGATTTTTGAGGCGCCGATAATGCGGCCTCTGCTGTCGACAATTGGTGAGATGGTCAGCGAGATATCAATCAAGGTGCCATCTTTGCGGCGTCGCACCGTCTCAAAATGGTCAACGCGCTCGCCTGCTTGAATGCGCGCCAGTATGGACGGCTCTTCGTTTTTCCGATCCTCGGGGATAACAATTGTTATCGGTTGGCCAACGGCTTCGTCCGCTGTGTATCCAAAAATTCGCTCAGCGCCTTTGTTCCAGGTCGTGATGACCCCTGACAAGTTTTTGCTCACTATCGCATCATCTGAGGATGCGACGATTGCGGCAAGAAAGTCAGCCGCCTCAAACGGCAGCACTCGCATATCCTGGTCGGCTCTTGCTTCCCGCTCATCCGGAATCCCCATCGTCTCCTCCAAGCTTCATGTCAGGCGCCCACACATTTGCCCTTCATTAATGCGTCAAGAAGAACGTGTCCGTCAAACGTTGTGCACCCTCGCACGGGCAATCAAGCTGGTTGCCGGTTGCAAAAGAGAAAAACTCTCGGCCGCACCACAAATTGGCTTCGGATCACGACCATTAAGCTTTCCAGTTTCGATCAGCGGTGGGCGCTCGTCGAGGGCTTAGCTCGATCCAGACCTTACAGGTTAAAATCCCCGTGACCAGACTAGCCGCAGGTATCGCCAGATAGATCATTGGTGCAAAAAGCATCATGCCCGGGGTGTCACAAGCGCCAGGTGATCCACAGGCCATGTGCGAGCTTACGGCGTAGTAAATGAGATACGCAATCAATCCAGAGCCAGCTATGCCGCTTGCAAGCCGCCCCAGAATCCGGCCGATGAGCCATAAGATCAGCGCCGTCGGTACCGCGAAGAGCAAAAGCATAAGCCCGCCAATCACAAGCGCCGCAGAACCAGTAATGACGATGCTGTCCATCTTATGCCCCGTAGTCTCTTCAGACACCAATGTCGAAGTGTATTGCTTCACCCCCAGACCTCGGCAACTTTAAAGCACACCCAGAGCAACAAGGTTGAGGATGAATGAAACAAGTAAGGTTGTCAGAAGGGGATACCAAATCTTTCCGACCAATTTCCCGGTTTGTTCGATAAACTCGCTAAAAGTCTGCGAATTTGCGTGCAAACGGACGACGCAAAACGCGAGCAATATTCCTGTCGCTCCGACCGGAGGAAGGATGGAGTTTGGGGTAAATCTTGTACTCGGAATGAGAATTGCTAGCACTAGTAAGTAGACGATATAGACGATCAAAAAAGCAACGAGGATGCTGAGGAGGGCGTAAAGAACTACCGACGCTATCTCGGTCGCATCGATCCGACGCTTTGAACCAGCTTCCCGCATTTCTCTTCCTTTGCTACCCGCCAAATGGCGGATGTGTTTACCTGACTGTGCCATGGAGGCACCTCTGTTTTGTCGTCGGATTGGAGAGCTTAATCAATTGGAAGCCGACCGATCACATCCACGCGGTCGCACGTCCCAGTCGCGGGTACGACATCCAATTTTTCACCAGCCGCGTATTTATCCATAGGCTTACCAAGTCTCACCGTCTGCTTGCATGAATGCGTAATGCCCTTTTGCTGGTGCTCGAACACAATCGTGCCAAAAGTGAAGGTCTCGTAGCGCGGCTCAAAGAACAAGTCCGCGATGACACCCCCGCGGCGGGACTGCTTGACTTTTTCATCCCACACTTCCTGAATAGTTGCGATGGAGTGGGGGAAATTACTGAAACGCCACGCTCGCAGGCCGATAACTAGAGCCCCGACGATAGCAAAGCAGCAAACCATCAATATAGGCCACGCAAACCTGAATGCGTCGAGCTTCGGATCGTTGTGCTGTCGATGTAGCATTGTGGTAAAAGCTCGCGTCTCATCTGCGGTTCAAACTTTGAAACAACATGGCGTCATGTCACAAAAGTTCGCCCGCTTACTGGCTATCGCTTTGGCACACCTGCGTAGCGAAACATGATGTCATCGTAGAACTGCTTCCTATGCAGCACTTCGCGGTCGAAACATTTCGCATAGAGTTCCTTCCCCTTCACGTCGCGGCAGGCACGCTTGGCACCTATTTCAAATGACCTCTGCGCTTTCCATTCCTCTGCTGTTTGTGTCTGGCAGGCCGTCAGCGCAAAGGCTGAAATAGCGAGAAAAAAGTACTTCATCATAACCCCGATGTGAGATGCGCGACGGCTTTATCTGCCCTGAATCACGCGAATGAAGTTGGGAGTTTTGTTCACGTAGTCGCGGTAGGTGATCCGCTTGCTGGCAACACCGTTGACGGCCCTCGTGCAAAACGTCTTTTGCACATTCGCTTTCGGGCTAAGGTTCATGATTATTCGCACGTTGGCTGTCTCGTGCGCCGGTGCCTTGATCGTTTTCGCGTAGCATTCGTTGATGGCGTACTGTCTCGCAGCAGAACTACCGTTCATAACCTCTTGCAATCTGTTGTATTCCGTTTCGGAAACGCATCCCGACAGCATCAATACGGGCACGAGCAAGGCGATTTTTTTGATTCTCATTTGGATGTTCCTTTTTGTCCCGGTTTGCTGATCGCGGGCACGTTGCAGCCTTTTGCCTTCATATTTGCCTCGATCGCATTGACCTTGCCCTTGGCAACGGCAACCTGACCCTCCTTGTCACCGCCGAACGTGCTCGACATAGGCACACCGACGAGGAAGACGCCGACGGCATCCCCGGTCGCAGCGTCGTGCTGCTGTTTCGAAACAGCCGAGAGTGATGCTTGTTCTTTCAGATACTCGCTAGCCAGCGCCAGACAATCGAGATTGCTGTAAGCTGCCATTGGCACGTCCACCGGGACGATTGCATCTGGTCTTTTTGCGCACGATGAAACGGCCAGCCCGCAGGCCAGCAAAGGTAAAATATATCTCATCTAGTCCCCAAATCCCCTGACGACGTAATGCATCGCCAAGGTCAAGCTTCACTACAACCCGAAAAGAGAGTCAATAACTCCCGGCAACTTGTAATGAATATTTGTGCGTCTGGCTGGGGCGGGCCGAAAGGCTCGTGCAGTGGAGAAAAGCCCTAGCGGGGAGGGCTTTAATTCGTGCCAACCTTACAGAAGGTGTACGAAGGAATGGTTGGAGGGGAAGATCCGCCCGCGTGGCATATCTGGATGCATTCTCACGCGCCTATCGGAAAACTTCATTTCCATATGACGTGAGATAGCGGAAAGGGCTGAAACTTTTCTTTGGATTTACCGCGCCTAAAATATTCGACACAGAGACGCTGGCGCCGGCAAGAATGGTGTTGCCCACTATTGTGGACATGGAAGCGCCGAAGGCGAAGCTGCCGGTTGCGGCCACGCCGGCCGCAAATAGGTTGAAGTCAGCCGTGAGGCTGTAAAGCCGGTGAGCAAAACCTGCCTCGATGGTGACTTCCAATTGCTCCCGAACCCCACGCGCGATCTTTTCAAAAGCGATATGCTGGGCGAGGGGCTTATCTGGAGCTGTTGTCACCGAAAGATAGCATTCATCAATGTAGGCCAACAAGGCGTCGCACTCATCCTTACGCCGTTCTCGGAACTCTAAAATCTCTTCGATCGGAACTTCCTTGTCCGGCACAGGGAGCGCATTAACGAGTTCAAATCGCAGCGCCCGGCCTTTTCTGGCTCCGGCCCTTCCCAAGCTCCAACCCCAGATGCAACTGCCCAACAGCCTGGGGAGGCTTTCTCCAGCTCTTCAAATGTCTTTGCTCGCGTGTATATCATTATCTGCCCAGCATTGCCGTTTGGGGACTGTACGCGATGGCGTGTAAAGACCTCCTGAGATTCTAGATACGATAGCTCAATTCCCAGCTCATTCATGATGATAGACGTTTGTGGATATGCCAGCTTGTCCCAAAACAGGCACCAAAACCGAACAAGGCTAGGGTCGGTTGAGCCGCCAATGGTGACTCCTTGTTGCTCCAAGACCTTTATCTGTGGTGTAACAATAATACCGCGCAAATTTTTATCCTCATCGGTGATCGAGATGGCTGGCCAAGCAAGAAAAACCCGTTTGTTTCGAACGCAATCTCCCCACCTTCGACTCTTCCAACGGCTCAAAATCATCTGCACATGCTACGGTCAACGTAGCTCTTATTGCCGCTGGCAGTCAGGTAATAGCACCCGCCACGAGGGCCGGTATGATATTGCCGGAACATAGATGGGCGCCGGTGCTTGGTGGGCGACATGTACTCGCCGCCTGAAGCGCGCGCGCCGCAGCGTTTGCCGTCTGCCGCGATGCTACCAGGCGTAGGGCAATTGCCACTGCTGTTTACACTCGGAACGGAGATCGCCGCCGCCGTGCCTGAGTTAGCAGGCGCCACCGACGGTTCGGTTAAAACGCGAGCGGCTGATCTTCCAAAAGCGACCCGTCCTGTGTTCCCGTCGGCTAGGTTTACCAAGCCGGTTCCGTCCATCCCGTTAGGAGACCGATATACTGTAACGGTGCCATATCGGCCGTCTGTACAAGTGAACGGGGCGGAAATGATTGGCCGCGTGTCGAGAGCGTCATAGTTTCCTGTGCAGCTCGTTGACGCTGCTGGATTGGCAACTTGGAAGGTTCCACCGCTCACAGCAGCAGTTGTTGTCCCGATTAGCGCCTCGCCACTATCGAGTTTCACTGCCGCTGGCAAAGTTACAGAGCCGCATGCGGACACAAGCAAAGGCAAAATGCCGATCGCAAAAATTCGATATTTCATTGGATTCCCCAATCCCACTTGGTGATCGAAGCAGAAACTTCCAGTGGAGTCGAGTCTCAATGCTAGATTGTGTGTTGATCGGGAAGCCGCAAGAACAGGATGACGTCTCATAGACGTTTAACCGAAGTGTTTTGGCAACCTTTTCGGTGAGACAAACGATAAAAAACGCATAATGAAATCAAACAGCGAGATTTTGTCTCACTATTTTGTATGTATTTGTATTTTAAGGGATTTTGGCACGCCCTAGGGGAGTCGAACCCCTCTTTTCAGAATGAAAATCTGACGTCCTAACCGATAGACGAAGGGCGCGTGCGCTTGTGGTGTGGCGCCCTTATAGTCAGGCTCCCGAAGGTCTGCAAGCGGAAAAATGCATGATTTGACAAAAAAATGACATGGGCCGCCAGAAGCCCTGAAAAACAAGGATTCTTGTTTCGTAACAAATGGTTAAACTACGCCACCGCGCCCATTTTTGTGCTCTTTGCGCTTCGAGAGCGGTGGAATCGCAAAATCGAAATCGTTGCGGTCGTGCACGGAGATAACGATTTCAGCAGGTCTCCAGAAACGAAAACGGGGCCGAAACGGCCCCGCTCGATATACATGTCGATCGCAGTCTCAGTGCAGAATCTGGCTGAGGAACAGCCGGGTGCGCTCATGCTGCGGATTGTCGAAGAATTCGGCGGGCGAGTTCTGTTCGACGATCTGGCCCTGGTCCATGAAGATGACGCGGTTTGCCACCTGGCGGGCGAAGCCCATTTCGTGGGTTACGCACAGCATGGTCATGCCATCTTCGGCAAGGCTGACCATGGTGTCGAGCACTTCCTTGACCATTTCCGGGTCGAGCGCCGAGGTCGGCTCGTCGAACAGCATGATCTTCGGCTTCATGCAGAGCGAGCGGGCAATCGCCACGCGCTGCTGCTGGCCGCCGGAGAGCTGGCCGGGATATTTGTTCGCCTGCTCGGGGATCTTGACACGCTTCAGATAGTGCATCGCCACTTCTTCGGCTTCCTTCTTGGGCATCTTGCGAACCCAGATCGGCGCCAGCGTGCAGTTTTCGAGGATCGTCAGATGCGGGAAGAGGTTGAAGTGCTGGAACACCATGCCAACCTCGCGGCGCACCTCATCGATCTTCTTCAGGTCGTTGGTGAGCTCGATGCCATCGACATTGATCGTGCCCGACTGATGTTCTTCAAGCCGGTTGATGCAGCGGATCATGGTCGATTTGCCCGACCCGGAAGGACCGGCGATGACGATGCGCTCGCCCTTCATCACCTTGAGATTGATGTCGCGCAGCACGTGGAAGTCGCCATACCACTTGTTCATGCCGATGAGTTCGATCGCCACGTCCGTTGTCGAGACGGTCAGTTTTTTTGCTTGGGTTTCTGCCATTTGAGCGTCCCTTATCGTTTATGCCCGGTGTCGAGGTGCCGTTCCATGAACAGCGAATAACGCGACATGCCGAAGCAGAATATCCAGAATACGAAGCCTGCGAAAATATAGCCAGTCATGGCGGTGACGGGCGTGGCCCAATTCGCATCCGATTGGTTGAGTGTGACAATACCGAGCAGGTCGAACATGCCGATGATCGAGACCAGCGACGTGTCCTTGAACAGCCCGATGAAGGTGTTGACGATGCCCGGAATGACGAGCTTCAGCGCCTGCGGCAGCACGATCAGCCGCGTCTTCTGCCAGTAGTTCAGGCCGAGCGAATCCGCACCTTCATATTGTCCCTTCGGAATGGCCTGCAGGCCGCCGCGGATCACCTCCGCCATATAGGCCGAGGAGAACAGCGACACGCCGACGAGCGCGCGCAGGAACTTGTCGAAGGTCCAGCCATCAGGCAGGAACAGCGGCAGCATGATGCTGGCGAAGAACAGGACGGTGATCAGCGGAATGCCTCTGATGACTTCGATGAAGAGCACGCAGAGCATCTTGATCACCGGCAGGTTCGACCGCCGGCCGAGCGCCAGAAGAATGCCGAAGGGCAGGGAGACGGTGATCCCGAAGAACGACAGGATGAGGGTCACCATCAGGCCGCCCCAGAGCTGCGTTTCCACCTTCGGCAGGCCGAAGACACCACCGATCAGCAGGAAAAACGCAATGAAGGGCAGGATGATGAAAAGCGCCAGCGCATTCAGTCGCTTGAACGGCGCCTTCGGGATCAGCATCGGTATCAGCAGGATGGCGAACGTCACCATCACCAGGATGGGACGCCAGCGTTCGTCGATCGGATAGCGGCCGAAGACGAATTGTCCGAGCTTCGCCGAAACGAAGGCCCAGCACGCACCGGACTGGCCGTCCGGCAGCGCACCGCCCTGCGAAGCGGTCAGGCAGGCGATACGATCGCTGCCGGTCCATACCGCGTCGATGAACAGCCACTTGACGATCGGCGGCACCAGATAGGCGAGCAGGGCAAGGGCGATAACCGTCAGGACGGTGTCCTTCGGCGTGGCGAAAAGTTTGGTGCGCAGCCAGTGGCCGAAGCCGACGGCGCTCGAGGGCGCGGGTTTGGCGTCCTCGATGGTCTGTCGCACGAAAGCGTGATTGCTGATCGTCATCGTTATCGCTCCACCAGGGCCATTTTCGCATTGAACCAGTTCATGACCACGGCCGTGAGCAGGGACAGCGAGAGATAGATGACCAGCCAGATTGCAACGACTTCGACTGCCTGTCCCGTCTGGTTCAGGATCGTGCCGCCGACCGAGACGATGTCGGCGAAGCCGACAGCGACCGCAAGCGAGGAGTTCTTGGTCAGGTTGAGATACTGGCTCGTCAGCGGCGGGATGATGATGCGCATCGCCTGCGGAACGACGATCAGGCGCGTCGTGGTGCTGGAGCGAAGCCCCAGTGCATCCGCAGCTTCCGTCTGCCCCTTCGCCACGGCCTTGATGCCGCCGCGAACGATTTCGGCGATAAAGGAGGCGGTGTAGAAGGAAAGCGCCAGGAACAGCGACATGAATTCAGGTGCGACGACCGCGCCGCCCGAGAGATTGAACCGCCCGGCAATCGGATAGTCGAATGTCAGCGGCGCCCCGAGCGCCAGGAATGTCGCCAGCGGCAGGCCGACGATGAGAAGTGTCACCGTTATGCCGGTGCGGAACTGCTGTCCGGTTCTTTCCTGTCTGGCCTTCGCCCAGCGGTAAACGAAGACGCTGAGAACGATGGCGACGAGGAAGGCCAGTGGCACGAGCCAGGTGCCTTCTCCCCACAGCGGCTTGGGAAAGAAGAAGCCGCGATTGTTGAGGTAGGTTCCAAGCGGAAGCTCGAGCGACTCGCGCGCCTGCGGCAGAACCGAGATGACGCCCTTGTACCAGAAGAAGATGACGAGCAGCGGCGGGATGTTGCGGAAGATTTCCACATAGGCCTGCGCGAGTTTCGAAATCAGCCAGTTGTTGGACAGCCGGGCGATGCCGACGATGAAACCGATGATCGAGGCGGCGATGATGCCGAAAAACGCAACCTGGATCGTGTTGAGAATACCAACGAGCAATGCCCGGCCATAGGTCGCGTCGCTGGTATAAGCGATCAGCGACTGGCCGATATCGAAACCGGCTCTTCCGTTGAGGAAGCCGAAGCCGGACGAAATGTTTGACCGTTGAAGATTGGTGATCGTATTCGTCACGATGATCCAGACGAAGGCGGCCAGGACGACGACTGTCAGGACCTGATAGAAAATGCCGCGTATGCGTGGATCGTAGATAAGTGACGACGCGCTTTGCGCGCGCGATCGTTGCGAACTGACCGCGTTGCCTGCCATAGGCACCTTTCCCTTTTATATGCTCTTTGCGAGCTTATTTATATAATTTGAAGCGGAGGCCGGGCGTTGCCCAGCCTCCTTATGATCTAGCCGGTAATGGGGCCGATCAACGGACCGGCGGTGCGTATTGCAGGCCGCCCTTGGTCCACAGCGCGTTCTGGCCACGCTCGATCTTCAGCGGGGAGCCAGCGCCGACGTTGCGGTCGAAGACTTCGCCGTAGTTACCCACCAGCTTGATGATGTTGTAGGCCCAGTCGTTGGTCACGCCGAGATCGGTACCGATCTTGGTGCCTTCTTCCGTGCCGAGCAGGCGCTTCACGTCCGGATTGGCGCTGTTCTTCTGCTCATCGACATTCTTGGAGGTGACGCCGAGCTCTTCGGCGTTGACCATCGCATAGTGAACCCAGGTCACGATGTCGAACCACTGGTCGTCACCCTGGCGAACGGCCGGGCCAAGCGGCTCCTTGGAGATGACTTCCGGCAGAACGACGTTTTCGTCCGGGTTCTTCAGCTTCAGACGGATTGCATAGAGGCCCGACTGGTCGGTGGTGTAAACGTCGCAACGGCCCGAATCATAGGCGGAGGTTGCGTCGGATTCCTTTTCGAAAACGACCGGGTTGTACTGCAGATTGTTGGTCTTGAAGTAGTCGGCCAGGTTGAGCTCGGTGGTCGTGCCGGTCTGAACGCAGACGGCGGCGCCGGAGAGCTCGAGAGCGGACTTCACGTTGAGGCTCTTCTTGGCGATGAAGCCCTGGCCGTCATAATAGTTGACGGTGCGGAAGTTGAAGCCAAGCGACGTGTCGCGGCTGATCGTCCAGGTGGTGTTACGGGTCAGAACGTCGACTTCACCGGACTGGAGAGCCGGGAAGCGGTCCTTGCTCGAAAGGGCGACGAACTTGGCTTTCGAAGGATCACCGAAAACCGCAGTGGCAATACCACGGCAATAGTCCACGTCGATACCGGACCATTCGCCCTTGTCATCGGGATTGGAAAATCCCGGAATGCCGGCGCTTACGCCGCAGGTGACGAAACCTTTTCCCTTCACATCCTGAAGCGTCGCAGCCGAAGCGACCGAGGCTCCTCCCAAAACTGCTGCGCCGATGGCGGCTGACAGAATTGCCTTTTTCATTTTTCCCAACCTTTGTTTGTTATCGTCACTTGGAAGAGGACCGGCATGTTTGTTTTGCCCCAGCTCCCCCTTCAGCGAGATCTTTTTCGATCCGCTTTTTCTATCACAATCGCAATTGGCAGCGGGGTCAAGACGTGCGGGCAATAATTGTGCCTATAAAACGGAATTTTCCAAATTTTGGTCGGGAAGTGTGCAAAGGGTGAAAATATAAGCATATTTTTGCGGAAATTTGCACTTGCACAGTATTTGTATACTTCTTGTATTCTGGTTGGCGATGGATCAATCCAACCCCCTCACGCGTCCCTGCGGGACTTGACCTTGCGTTGCGCTCTTAGCATTGTCGCACGCGTCAATGTTCCTTCGAAAGCTGATCTGAAATGACCAAGACAAATGACCTGCTTTCCGCCGCAGGTGTGAATACGCGCCTGACCCATGGCGGCAACGATCCCGCGGACTGTTTCGGTTTCGTCAATCCGCCCATCGTGCGCGGTTCGACCGTGCTTTTTCCCGACGCGGAGACGCTTTCGACCGAAAACCAGAAATATACCTATGGCACCCACGGCACGCCGACGACGGATGCTTTGTGCAATCTCGTCAACCAGCTGGAAGGGTCTGCCGGAACCATTCTCGTGCCCTCGGGCCTTGCGGCCATCACCGTGCCGTTCCTTGCCTATCTCGGCGCCGGCGACCATGCGCTGATCGTCGATTCCGTTTATTTTCCGACGCGTCGTTTCTGCAATACGATGTTGCGGAAGCTCGGTGTCGAGGTGGAATATTACGACCCGGCAATCGGGGAGGGCATTGAGGCTCTCATCCGGCCGAACACGAAGCTGGTGCATCTGGAAGCGCCGGGCTCCAACACCTTCGAAATTCAGGATGTCAGGCTGATCGCCGATATCGCTCACCGGCATGATTGCGTGGTGACGATGGACAATACCTGGGCGACGCCGCTTTATTTCAAGCCGCTCGATTTCGGCGTCGATGTCTCCATTCACGCCGCCACCAAATATCCTTCGGGTCATTCGGATGTGCTGATGGGTTTCGTCTCGGCCAATGAAAAGCACTGGAAGGCGCTTTATCAGGCCAATACCAATCTCGGCATCTGCGTCACCTCTGACGATGCCTATCAGATACTGCGCGGCATGCGCACGATGGGGATAAGGCTGGAGCACCATCAGAAAAGCGCGCTCGATATCGCCACATGGCTGGAGAGCCGTGACGACGTCGTCCGCGTGCTGCATCCGGCGCTGCCGAGCTTTGCCGGGCACGAACTCTGGAAGCGCGATTTCCAGGGCGCAAGCGGTGTCTTCTCCTTCGTGCTGAAGGCGGAAGAGGGCAAATACAAGCAGGCGGCGGCCGCCTTCCTCAATGCGCTGACCTTCTTCGGGCTCGGCTATTCCTGGGGCGGATACGAATCGCTTGCCGTTTCGGTCTCGCTTGTCGACAGGACCATTGCCAAGGGCCCCTCGGAAGGACCGGTCATCCGCCTGCAGATCGGTCTTGAGGATATCGCCGATCTCAAGAAGGACCTCGAGGCCGGGTTTGCGGCAGCGGCCGGGGTTTGACCTCAGCCTTTGGCGCGATAGCCGTAGAGCCAGTCGAAGTCCTTCAGGAAGGCGTCGGTGGGACGCGTGGAAAACACGAAGTCCCGCGCAATACGCACCGGGCCTGTGGCGTGATAGGCAAAACGATTGAGAGAGGCCCGCTTGCGGGCCTTTTCTATGCGCGGCAGGCGCAGGGACTCGAAAGCGGCAAGGGCCTGCGGCAAGGGCAGGGTTTTTTCGGCACTGCCGCCTGCCGTCGCTCCCGCAAGTTCGAAAGCATCCTCTATCGCCATGGCCGCGCCCTGTGCGGCGAAGGGCATCATGGCATGCGCCGCATCGCCAATCAGCACCGTGTCGCGGCCATTGTGCCAGCGGCCCGGGCCGGCCTGATAGAGCGGCCAGAAGGTCGGATTTTCAGACGAATCGAGCAATCGGACGATATCCGGGCTGAAGCCGCGAAACTGTTCCAGCAGCATGGCTTTCTGCCGCCCGCTCGATTCCGCCCGCCAGGTTGCGCCGGGGTCGGCACCGAGCGCGATGGCGACAATGTTGAAACCGCCGACTTCCTTCAGCGGATAGGCGACGATATGGCCCCCGGAACCCAGATAGGCGGTCACGGCGCTTTTATTGATGGCTGACGGCACATCGTTTGCGGCGACCGTGAAGCGCCAGGCAATATTGCCGGAGAAGGTGGCTGCGGGGGCGGAAGGGACCGCGAAGCGGGCCGCCGACCAGACGCCATCCGCGCCGACGATCAGATCATGGTCACGGAAGGTGGTTGCGGCAATCGCGTCCACCGTCGCGTTTTCGATGCGCTTGCCAAGATGCAGGCGGCAGAGCGGGTTGCGTGTCACCGCCTGGAGAAGCGCATTCTGCAGCGTCGAGCGGTGCAGCACGCCGTAGGGTGCGCCCCAGCGTGTGCGAGCCACCGCGCCCATCGGCAGGGAGAGCAGCGTGGCGAGCGATTTTCCGGAGGCGAGTTCGACGCTGACCGGTTCGGTCCAGCGCGCTTGGATTTCCGGCAGCACGCCGAGTTCGGCGAGAATGCGGGCGGCATTGGGCGAGAGTTGCAGGCCTGCACCCACTTCCGTCAGCTCACCGGCCTGCTCGATGATGTCACAATCGATACCGTGCCGGGCAAAGGAAAGGGCAGCGGTGAGACCGGCGATGCCGGCACCGACAATGGCTACGGATTTGATGGGCATTGGTGCGCCCCGATCAGGAAAAGTGGAAGGTCAGGCGGCCTTCACATGGAAGACGCAGCCCGGAGGATTGGTCTGCTCTGCCTTCAGCGACGGATTGTAGCGGTAAAGGGTGGAGCAATAGGAACAGACCTTCTCGTTGTCGTCGCCCATATCGATGAAGATATGCGGATGATCGAAAGGCACGGAAGCGCCGGTGCACATGAATTCCTTGACGCCGATCTCGATCATGCGGTGTCCGCCATCGTTCTGGAAGTGGGGAATGGAATGCCCGGCCATGTTCGTCTCCAAATGCAATATCGTTATCGAGCCGCAATCCGTCTTCGCGTGTCGGCTCGTCGTTGCGGATATGTAGCCTCAAACGCATTGCATCTCCATAAAAATCGTCAGCAAAACATGTTCAACATTGCTAATTCCTGCCATATGGTCCGGCAAAAAGGATGTCCTTGATGAATCTCAACACGCCGCAGTTTTCCGATTTTTCCCATGACGGCCTTCGCCTTGCCTATTTCGACGAGGGCGATCCGGCGGGCGAACCGGTTCTGCTGATCCACGGCTTCGCCTCCAGCGCCAATGTCAACTGGGTGCATCCCGGCTGGTTGAAGACGCTGGGGGAAGCGGGCTACCGGGTGATCGCCATCGACAATCGCGGCCACGGCGCAAGCGACAAGCCGCACGATTCCGAAGCCTATTATCCGCCCGTCATGGCGGGCGATGCGGTGGCGCTGCTCAACCATCTCGGCATCGCCGAAGCGCATGTGATGGGCTATTCCATGGGTGCGCGCATTTCCGCCTTTCTGGCCATGGCGCATCCGGAGCGCGTGCGTTCGCTGGTCTTCGGCGGGCTCGGCATCGGCATGGTCGAAGGTGTCGGCGACTGGGATCCGATTGCCGAGGCGCTTCTCGCCCCTTCGCTCGATGTCGTCACCCATGAGCGCGGCCGCATGTTCCGCGCCTTTGCCGACCAGACGAAAAGCGACCGGCTGGCGCTGGCCGCCTGTATCGAGACGTCGCGGGTTCTCGTCACGCGCGAACAGGCTGAGAAAATCGATGCGCCGACGCTGATCGCGGTCGGAACGAAGGACGATATCGCCGGTTCCGGTGCGGAGCTTGCCGCGATCATGCCGCACGCGCGGGCCATCGATATTCCCGGCCGCGACCATATGCTGGCCGTCGGCGACCGGGTGTTCAAGGCGGCGGTGCTGGAATTTTACCGCTCGCTTTGATCCGGAACATTTCCAGGAAAAGCGGGGCCCGGTTTTCCGTCCGGAAATGTGGCAACGCTGAGGGCACGGCAAGAAACGGTTTTTCATGCTGCATGAAGAAAAACTGAAGCCTTGCCGCCTTTAAAGTCGTCATTCGAATCCCATTTCTAATGCACGTCTTTTTCTGTATAAAGAACGACCACTGCAAACGAGGAGACCATTCATGGTCGCACGTACCGAGGCCCGTCAGCCCGAACAGCTGGCGATCGTCGATCCCATCTGGGGCAGCCTGCTCAATGAAGCCCGAAGTGCCGCGGCACAGGACCCGCTGCTTTCGGCCTTCCTTTATTCGACGATCCTCAATCACCGGTCTCTCGAAGAATGTGTGATCTATCGCATCTGCGAACTCCTCGATCATCCCGACATGCAGGCCGTGCTTCTGCGCCAGACCTTCCAGGACATGCTGGATGACTGGCCGGAATGGGGAAGCGTGCTGCGCGTCGACATTCAGGCCGTTTACGACCGCGATCCGGCCTGCACGCGCTTCATGGAGCCGCTCCTCTATTTCAAGGGGTTCCAGGCCATCCAGACCCACAGGCTCGCCCACTGGCTGCTGCAGAAGGGCCGCAGGGACTTCGCGTTTTATCTGCAAAGCCGCTCCTCGAGCATTTTCCAGACCGATATCAATCCGGCCGCGCGCATCGGCAAGGGCATCTTCCTCGATCATGCCACCGGGCTTGTCGTCGGTGAGACGGCCGTGATCGGCGACAACGTCTCCATCCTGCACGGCGTCACGCTCGGCGGCACCGGGAAGGAAGGGGCGGACCGCCATCCGAAGATCGCCAATGGCGTGATGATCGGGGCCGGCGCGAAAATCCTCGGCAATATCGAGATCGGCAGCTGCTCGCGCATCGCCGCCGGTTCGGTGGTGCTGAAACCGGTTCCGCCCAAGACGACCGTTGCCGGCGTGCCGGCGCGTGTGGTGGGAGAAGCAGGGTGTTCCGAACCCTCGCGCCTGATGGACCAGCTTATCGGGGCCGATATCTGACCGGCCCTGCCGCGCTCCGATGGGGCCGGCATTTTCACGGTCGTCCGTGTGGAAGACACGGATGACTTGCCGCTTTCACTTTACTTTGGCCTTTGTCCCATGCCAAAAGCGGGCCAACGCGAACCGCACAGGAGAATAGTGGTGAAAGCCGACGAAATCAAAAAACTCGACGCCTATTTCAAGCGCACCTTCAACCCGACGATGGTGGTCAAGGCGCGTCCGCGCAAGGACGATTCCGCCGAAGTGTATCTTGGCGAAGAGTTTCTCGGCGTCGTTTATATCGATGACGAAGACGGCGACCGCTCCTACAACTTCTCCATGGCGATCCTCGACGTCGATCTGTGATCGTCACCATCCGGTGACGGATGGAGTTTCGCACTGAAACAGTCGCCCGTGGCGGTTAGGCCGCGGGCGATTTGTTTTTTCGGCTGCTGACCCGCATCATCAGGCGGTTTTCCGGACGCAAAGTGACCCGCATCAGCGGCTCGGTATTTGCCGGGCTTTTGTTCCTGAGGTGGTCGTTCTGCAAAAGCACGGCAAGGATTGCGACAGCCTCCATCATGGCAAAGGCATTGCCGATGCAGACGCGCGGGCCGGCACCGAAGGGCATGTAGGCATAGCGGTGGCGCGCCTTGACCTTTTCGGGCTCGAAGCGCGACGGGTCGAAGCGGTCGGGTTCTTCCCACAGTGTTGTGTGCCGGTGGACGGCGTAGATCGGTACATAAAGAACGGTGCCGGCGGGGATATCGTGTTCGCCGAGCCTGAAGTCCTGCAATGCCGTGCGTGTCACGACAGGGGCGGGGGGGTAAAGCCGCATCGCTTCCGAAAATACCTGTCTGGTATAGGTCAGGCGGGCGATATGTTCGGCCGCGACCGGTTCACCGGCGGTAACGGCCTCGATCTCATCGATGACCTTGCGCTCCACGTCGCTGTTTTGCGAGAGTAGATGGAAGGTCCAGGCAAGGCCGAGGGCCGTGGTTTCATGACCGGCGGTGATGAAGGTCAGGAGATTGTCGATGATTTCGGTGTCGCTCATCATGCGCCCGGTTTCCGGATCTTTCGCTTCGAGCAGCATGGAAACCAGATCGTTCCTCTCAATCGGATTTTGTCGCCTTTCGGAAATGACGGTTGCAAGGCTGGAGCGAAGATAATCCACCGCCGCGCGCGCCTTGCGCCGGCCCGGATGCGGAAGCCATTCCGGTGCGCCCAGCATGGCGAGTGCGAAGGTCCAGCCCGTGGGTTTCAGATAATCGGTGATGCTTTGCTCGACGCGCGCTATATCGATCCCATGGCCGCCGGACATCATGGTTTCGACGATGATGTCGAAGGTCGTCCGCATCATCTCATGGCCGATATCGATGTCGCCGGCAGGCGATGCGTGCCAGCGCTCTTGCGTGCGGCGCGCGGCGTCGATCATGACCGGCAGCAATTCCAGCAACTTCTCGTGCCGGAACGCTGCGGCGACGGATTGCCTTTGCCACTTCCAGTGATCGCCATCGGCCGTCAGAAGCCCCTGGCCGAGCGCGGGGCCGAGGGCGCGGCGCACATCTTCGCCCTTGCCGAGCAGATGGGCGTTCTTGACCAGCGCCTCATGGATAAGCGCGGGATCGGCAAGATGAACCCGCATGACGCCGCCGAGACGGGTAAAGACCGCCGGCTCGCTGAAAATTTCCGGCGGCAGAGCCTTCAGCGGATTGCGGATGAGCGACAGCGCGACGCGGGCTGTTGCGAATTTGGAGACGGGAGCGATTCCGGGCGTATCCGGGGAGGCGGTGCGAAGGTCGGTTCCGGTCATTTACAGGTCCTTTGTCCGCGTTGAACACTTACATTTCCTGTTAAGGTGTATACCTTATTGTGAGTATTTAAGGTGCATACCTTATATTTCAATGGTCGGGTTCGAAATCAATGAAGAAAAGCAGTACCGGGCGGACGGCGGCACGCCCCACACGCCAGAGAATTCTCGACGCCGCTCTCACTCTGTTTAACGAGCGCGGGCCCGACCACGTGACGACCGCCGAAATCGCAAGGGCGGTAGAGATCAATGAGGGCAATCTCTATTATCACTTCCGCACCAAGGAAGCGCTGGTTCTGGCGCTGTTTGCCCGGTTCGAGGCCGATGCGCTGGCAATTGTCGGAAAGATTGACGGGGCCGATGAGGGAGCGGCGGCAACCTATGCCGGTTTTCTGCGGCTCTGGTTTTCGCTGGTGTGGGACTATCGTTTCCTGTTTCGCGATCTGGTCGGTCTTGTCTCTTCCGCCCCGGCGCTGGTGGAGCCCGTGCGAACCATAAGCGCCGCGATGCGCCTTGCCGTCGGCGATATCGTCGCGCGCATGGAGAAAGCGGGCCTCGCCGCGATACCCGAGGAAGAGCGGCCTGCCGTTCTGACGAACCTCTGGATCGTCTCCACCTATTGGGCGTCCTATCTCAACCTTCAGGAGGGTATCACAGAGTTCGGTCCGCCGCAGCTGGACTGGGGATTGAAGCAGGTCTCAAGCCTGTTCAGACCCTATCTCTCCCCGGAAGCGAAAGCCGAGCTGGAAGCGCTGCTGGTAGGGGAGCCGTAAGCTTCACCTGACGGTGACAGGGCCGGAAAACAAGGGCGCCCGCGACGATATCCGTCGCGGGCGCTTTTACGATTATCAGCCATATGCCGTTGAAGTATCAGGCAGCCTTCAGCAGATCGCCATGCGGATCGAGGACGAACTTGGTGGCCGCGCCCTGATCGAAGCTTTCATAACCCTGCACCGCATCGTCGAGCGCGATGATCTTGGCGTTGACGATATCGGCAATCGGCAGGCGGTCGTGCAGGATCGCCTGCATGAGCTGGCGGTTATATTTCAGCACCGGCGTCTGGCCGGTGTGGAAGGATTGCGCCTTTGCCCAGCCGAGGCCGAAGCGCAGCGACAGGCTGCCCTGTTTCGCTGCCGCATCCACCGCGCCGGGGTCTTCGGTGACATAGAGGCCCGGAATGCCGATGGAGCCGGCGGCGCGGGTGATTTCCATCATCTGGTTGAGAACGATGGCCGGCTGTTCGCCGCCCGCATGGCCGCGCGCTTCGAAGCCAACGGCGTCGATGGCGCTATCCACCTCGTTGGTGCCGACGATTTCGGCGATCATGTCGCCCAGCCGGTCGCCCTTGGACAGATCGACGGGTTCGAAACCGACCCGGGCTGCGTGCGCAAGGCGATCCTTGTTGAAATCGCCGATCATGACGACCGCAGCACCCAGAATGCGGGCGGATGCGGCGGCGGCAAGGCCGACCGGGCCGGCGCCCGCGACATAGACCGTGGAGCCGACGCCGACGCCCGCCTTGACGGCGCCGTGGAAGCCGGTCGGCAGAATGTCGGACAGCATGGTGAGGTCGCGGATCTTCGACATCGCCTTGTCGCGGTCAGGGAACTTCAGCAGGTTGAAATCGGCATAGGGGATGGTGACATAACGTGCCTGTCCGCCGATCCAGCCGCCCATATCGACATAACCATAAGCGCCGCCCGCGCGGGACGGGTTCACCGTCAGGCAGACGCCGGTATCCTGCGACTTGCAGCAGCGGCAACGGCCGCAGGCGACGTTGAAGGGCACCGAGACGATATCGCCGATTTCCAGCATCTCGACATCGACGCCTTTTTCGATGACTTCACCGGTGATTTCATGGCCGAGGACGAGGCCCGGCATAGCCGTTGTGCGGCCGCGCACCATATGCTGGTCGGAGCCGCAGATATTGGTGGAAATCACCTTGAGAATGACGCCGTGCTCGATGCGGCGGCCATCCGGCGCCTCAAGCTTCGGGTCATCGATATCGCGAACCTCGACCTGACCCGGCCGCATGTAGACGACGCCTCTGTTCCTGCTCATATCCATCTCCTCCATGGTTTGAACACCGTACCTGTCCGCTCCTCCGCAGACAGGTGACTCCATGGGTGCAGCAAACCATGTGAGGGGAGATGTGGCGTTCGGGAATACGACACGCGGTGTGGTCGTAACGACACCGCGTTTCGCCCGATGTCACGGTGGCGTTATCTGTCGAGCGGTTTTCTGAGGCGGCCGGCGGCGTCCTGAATATATTGCCAGGCGACACGGCCCGAGCGGCCGCCGCGCGTGGTCGCCCATTCCAGCGCCTCGTGATGCAGCGTTTCGCGATCCAGACCCAGATCGAAATGCGCCGCATAGCTGTCGATCATCGTCAGATAATCTTCCTGGCCGCATTTGTGGAAACCGAGCCACAGGCCGAAACGGTCCGAGAGCGAAACCTTCTCCTCCACCGCTTCCGAAGGGTTGATGGCGGTGGACTGCTCGTTTTCCATCATGTGGCGCGGCAGAAGATGGCGGCGGTTGGAGGTCGCATAAAACAGCACATTGTCCGGCCGGCCCTCGATGCCTCCGTCGAGCGCCGCCTTCAGCGATTTATAGGCCGTATCGTCATGATCGAAGGAGAGGTCGTCGCAGAAGACGATGACGCGATGGCCGGAGGCTTTCAAAATGTCGAGCAAAGCGGGCAGGGTGTGGATGTCCTCGCGGTGCACTTCCACCAGTTTCAGCGAAACGCTGCTTGCCGCGCGCACATCTTCGTGAACGGCCTTGACCAGCGAGGATTTGCCCATGCCGCGCGCACCCCACAACAGCACGTTATTGGCGGCAAAACCTTCCGCGAAACGCAGCGTGTTTTCGTGGAGAATGTCGCGGACGTGGTCGAC
Organism: Agrobacterium sp. CNPSo 2736; assembly: GCF_004005385.1. Classification (NCBI taxonomy): domain Bacteria; kingdom Pseudomonadati; phylum Pseudomonadota; class Alphaproteobacteria; order Hyphomicrobiales; family Rhizobiaceae; genus Agrobacterium; species Agrobacterium sp. CNPSo 2736. The sequence goes on from NZ_RZTX01000002.1 coordinate 88,644, forward strand.
GCCACGGATGAGCTTCAGGGCGATGCGGTTGGGGCGGGGAACCGGCTGGATAAAGGAGTTGACTGGCGCCCAGACGAAACAATCGGCCGCATTCCAGTCGTTTACGGCGGGCGCCGGCCCGGCCAGACGTTCCACGGCGATGGTGAGCCGGCGCAGTTCTGAAAGAAGCAGGGAGGCCGTTTCTTCTCGAATCATGGTGTTTCTTCCGCTTGTCTGGTGTTCAAAACTCTGTTTTGCGCCCGGCCTAGCATGGCGTTTCAGGCCCATAAAGGTTAAGAGGTCCGGAATCGGTACGGCGTGGGCCCTGCATCTGTTGCAATCCCGGCGTTCCCCACTATATTCCGGCGGCTTGAAAGCTGGGGCGGCATCCAAGGTCGTGCCGTAATTCTGAGGAGTTTTATATGTTCATTAGTCAAGCTTTTGCCCAGGACGCAGCGGGCGGCGCATCGGCCTTCGGTTCCGGCCTTGAAATGCTTTTCCTGTTTGCGCCGCTCATGGTGGTCTGGTACTTTTTCCTTATCCGCCCGCAGCGCGCGCAGATGAAGAAGCGCCAGGAAACGCTGACCAATATTCGCCGTGGCGATCAGGTCGTTCTCGGCGGCGGCATCGTCGGCAAGGTGACCAAGGTCATCGATGACAATGAACTCGAAGTCGAAATCGCCGAAGGCGTGAAAATCCGCGCCGCCCGCGCCTACATTGCCGAAGTGCGTGTGAAGGGCGAAGTGGTCAAGACGGAAGCCGCTTCCTGATCCTGCCGGATTATCGAATGCCCGATTGCGAATTTTGACGGGTTGCGCGCAGCGCGACCCCAACCCTGACCGAGATCGAAATGCTTCATTTTTCCCGTTGGAAAACAGTCTTCATCTGGCTGCTTGTGCTGGCAAGCGTCTTCATCGCCTCTCCCAACCTGTTTACGGACAAACAGCTGGAGGGCATGCCTGCCTGGTACAAGGACAACAAGGTAACGCTCGGTCTCGACCTTCAGGGCGGTTCGCATATCATGCTCAAGATCGAGCGTTCCGACATCGTCAAGGAACGGCTTGAAACGATCGTGGGCGATGTGCGCACACAGCTTCGCGACGCCAATATCCGCTATTCGGGGCTTACCGGCAACGGCCAGCAGATTCAGGTCCGCATCAGCGATCCCGCTCAGGTGGAAGCTGCCAAGAATGCGCTTCGCGACCTGACGCAGCCGGTGTCCGCCGGCACGCTGGTCGGCGGCTCGATCACCGAAGTGACGATGAATGACGGCGGCGACAATCTGCTCAGGCTCAACCTGACGGATGAGGGCATCGATTACCGCCTGTCGTCGGCCGTTTCGCAGTCCATCGAAGTCGTGCGCCGCCGCGTTGACGAAGTCGGCACCACCGAGCCGCTCATCCAGCGTCAGGGTTCGGACCGCATCATCGTGCAGGTGCCCGGCCTTCAGGATCCGCAGCGCCTGAAATCGCTTCTGAATCAGACGGCAAAGCTCTCCTTCCGCATGGTCGATACGACGATGCCGGTACAGGAAGCGATGAACGGCCGTCCGCCCGCGACCTCCGAGGTTCTCTATTCGCAGGACGATCCGCCGGTTCCTTATCTGGTGGAACGCCGCGCGCTCGTTTCCGGCGACAATCTCGTCGACGCGCAGGCAAGCTTCAACCAGCAGACCAACGAACCCGTCGTCACCTTCCGCTTCGACAGCCGCGGCGCGCAGCGCTTCGCGCAGGCGACGCAGCAGAATGTCGGCAAGCCTTTCGCCATCGTGCTCGATAACCAGGTCATTTCCGCGCCTGTCATCCGCGAGCCGATCATCGGCGGTTCGGGACAGATTTCGGGTAACTTCTCGGTGCAGGGCGCGAACGATCTCGCGGTTCTGCTGCGCGCCGGCGCGTTGCCGGCCACGCTGACCGTGGTTGAAGAACGCACCGTCGGCCCGAGCCTCGGTAACGACTCCATCACCGCCGGCCTGACGGCCAGCGCCATCGGCGCCGTCGGCGTCCTCATCTTCATGTTCGTCTTTTACGGCTTCTTTGGCCTGCTGGCGAATATCGCCCTCATTGTCAACGTTATCATGCTGCTCGCTGTGTTGAGTGTGATCGGATCGACGCTGACCTTGCCGGGTATTGCCGGTATCGTCCTGACCATCGGCATGGCCGTGGATTCGAACGTTCTGATCTATGAGCGAATACGCGAGGAGGTGAAGAGCGGCAAACCGCTGATCCAGTCACTGGATAACGGCTTCACCCGCGCCTTTGCGACCATTATCGACGCCAACCTGACGACGCTGATCGTGGCAAGCGTGCTGTTCTACATGGGCACAGGCCCGGTGAAGGGCTTCGCGGTTACGCTGGCCGTCGGCATCATCACCACCGTCTTCACGGCCTATACGCTGACGGCGTGGATGTTCGGCTACTGGGTTCGCCGCAGCCGTCCGAAACACCTGCCGAAGGGTGTCCGCACCGCCATGTTCGACGGTCGCGACATTCCCTTCATGCGTTATCGCCGCGTGGTGTTCATGATCACCGGCGCCATCATGCTCGCCTGCGTCGGCGGCTTCGTGGCCAAGGGTCTGAACCTCGGCATCGATTTCCAGGGCGGTTCGGTCATCGAAGTGCGCGCCAAGCAGGGTGAAGCCGATCTCGCCGATATTCGCGATCGTCTGAACCAGCTCAATCTGGGTGAAATCCAGGCGCAGAATTTCGGTACGCCGCAGGATGTTCTCATCCGCATCCAGGCGCAGGACGGCGGCGAAAATGCCGAGCAGTCCGCCATCACCATGGTACGCGGCGAGCTTGAGGACAAATACGACTTCCGCCGCGTGGAAGTTGTGGGTCCTGCCGTTTCCGGCGACCTGACCGTTACCTCCACCATCGGCGTTATGCTCGCCATGGCGGCGATCATGGTCTACATCTGGGTTCGCTTCGAGTGGCAGTTTGCACTCGGCGCGGTCATCTCCATGGTGCACGACGTGGTCTTCACTATCGGCCTGTTCGTCTTCCTTGGGATAGAGTTCAATCTGACCAGTATCGCGGCGATCCTTACGATCATCGGATATTCGCTGAACGATACCGTGGTCATCTACGACCGTGTCCGTGAAAACCTCAGGCGATACAAGAAGATGCCGCTTTCCATGATCATCGACGTGTCGCTGAACCAGACTCTGTCGCGTACGATCCTTACCGGTCTGACCGTACTTCTGGCACTGCTGGCACTGTATCTCTTCGGTGGCGAGGTCATCCGTTCCTTCACCTTCGCCATGCTGTTCGGTGTCGGTATCGGCGTGTTCTCCTCGGTCTACATCGCCGCTCCTGTGCTGATCGCCTTCAAGCTGCGTCCTGACAGCAAGGATGCGGAAGATGAGAAGGACGACAAGAAAGAAAACAACACCGGCGCCATTGGCGGCAAGCCTGCCGTCTGATGGCCGGCGGGATTGAAATACGCCCGGCCCATTTTCCCGGCCGGGCGCCCATCGATGCCTATGGCAATGGCGGGTTCCGTTTTGCCGACATGTCGCATCGCGGTTCGCTTCTGCTCCTGCCTTCGGGCATCTATGGGTGGGAGCCTGTCGATGCGAAAGAACTGACGGTCGGACATTTCGAAAAGGTTCTGGCGGAAGCGCAGGATATCGAAGTGTTGCTGATCGGAACGGGCGACGGCATGCGGGTCCTGCCGAAGGAATTGCGCGCCGCCTTTAAGGAAGCGGGCATTTCGGTTGACCCGATGAGCACGGGCGCCGCCGTGCGCACCTATAATATCATGCTGTCGGAATCGCGCGCCGTGGCTGCGGCGCTGATTGCCGTCGAAGGCTGACAGGACGTTTCGCGCGGGGAACCATGGCACCCACAGAAAATCTCGACGTCTGCCTCGCGACGCTGCGCGATACCGATCGCGACCGCTATCTCGCCTGTCTTCTGTCGCCTGCCGAAAAGCGTAATGCGCTTGCCGCGCTATATGCCTTCAATGCCGAAATCGCCCGCATCCGCGATTCCGTGCGCGAAGCGCTGCCCGGCGAAGTGCGCATGCAATGGTGGCGCGATCTTCTCGACGGCAATCCGCATGGCGACAGCCAGGCCCACCCGGTGGCCGCAGCGCTTTTGACGACGATCGAGCACTATCGCCTGCCGCGCCCGGTTCTGGCCAATATGATCGAGGCGCGTATCTTCGATCTCTATGACGACCTGTTCGAGGATCGCAATGCGCTGGAAGGTTATGCCGGAGAGACCGCATCCGCATTGATCCAGCTTGCAAGCCTCGTGCTTTCCGCTGAAGACGCCGCATCCAGCGCCGAGGCGGCAGGGCACGCGGGCGTGGCGCAGGCCATGGCTGGCATGCTGCTGCTCATGCCGCTGCACCGGCGTCGCGGGCAGGTCTATATTCCCGCCGATATGCTGGCTGCGGCCGGGCTCGACCGCGAGACCTTTCTTGAAGGCCAGGACAGGCAGCGCATCGGCATCGCCATCGAAATTTTTGCGGCTCATGCGCTGGATCATATCGAGAAGGCGAGACGCGCGAAAATTTCGAAAAATGTCTTTGCGGCTTACCTTCCCGTTGCCCTGTCCGGCCCGGTCATCGCTGCCGCCCGAAAGGCGGGGAGCGGCGTATTCGACGGCGACCTGCAACTGTCGCAGCTTCGCCGGCAATGGCTGCTGGCGAAGGCTTCCTTCCTCAAGCGTTTCTGATTGTGCAGACCGCGCAGGCGGCGAAACGACGTCGATCCCGCAAAGCCACACTTCACACAAGCCTCGGTCTATATGAACCTGAACCGGGTTCGCATCGTTTCGATTCGCGAATCGTGATGTTTCGATGCTGAGGGAGCGCCCCGGATGAGTATTGCGATCTGGATTATCGTTTTCGTGCTGCTTTCGGTCTTCGCTGTTTACGCCTGGCGCATGACGCGGGCGACGGATGAGGATAACAGTCATGATGTGGGGCAGGCGATCATGGATTTCGCCCGCGCCTTTCCCAATGAGGCGATCAGAAGTCTGCATATGACGGCGGGTGGCGGCGCGGCCTTTGTGCGGCTGCACGACAACAAGGCCGGCTTCATGCGCAATATGGGATCGCATTATGTGTGCGTGATGATCGATCCCGAGCGCATCCGGGTTGAAAGTCTTGAGAGCGGCGACGGTTTCGTCGTCACTTTTTTCGACATGCCTAAATATAGCGGCTCATACCGGTTCAAATCAGCCGGAGAGGCGGCCGAGGTTTCCCTCTGGTTGCTCGGCAGTCTTGTGGAGGCGCAGGATCATCACGACGAAGGGCCGCTGCCCTCGAATGGTTGAGACGCGTCTGGTGTTGGCTGTCACTGTCCGTCAAGCGGCGGGGTCGCACCGGCCTGCTGGCGTTCGCGCCAGATGATGAACAGGCCGGATGCGACGATGATGAGGATGCCGAGCCATTTCGACGGCGTCGGGAAATCCGAAAACAGCGCATAACCGAGGATCGTCGCCGAGATGATCTCGAAATACTGGAACGGCGCTAGCAGAGAGAGCGGCGCCAGCCGGAAGGCCCTGACGATCAGCAGGTGCATGTAGCCGGATATCGATCCCAACAATATGAGAAGGGCAAGTGCGAAGCCGGATTGCGGAAGGGAAACGGTAAAATCCTTGTCGCCCAGCGCATCGCCGGCGAAGAGTGCGGCCCCCATGAACACGGTCCCCGCGATCCCAGACATTGTCTGCATGACCAGCGGGCTGTCGGCATCGCCGATGGCGCGATTCAGAAAAAGGTAAAGCGTATAAAGAAAGGCGCAGGCGACCGGCAGGAGCGATGTCCAGCCGAAGATTTCGAAACTTGGCTGAATGACGATTAAGGCACCGCCGAAGCCGACCGCAATCGCCGTCCAGCGCTTCCAGCCCACCTTGTCGCCAAGGAAGAGGGCCGACATCATCGTCAGCATGAAAGGTTCGACGAAATAGATCGCGAAGACATCGGCGAGCGGCATGTATTTGACGGCGGCGAAGAACATCAGGCTGGCCGAGGCGTGCAGGACGCCGCGCAGGCAGTTCATCCACGGTCGTTTGGCGCTGAACAGCGCCCTGGGCGACACCACCAGCAGCAGCGGCAGGGTGCAGAGCACCTGGAAAAAGAAGCGGTAGAAGGTTACCTGCGCCGGCGACATGCCGCCGCTCACCGCCATGTATTTGGCAATCGCATCCATGACCGGCAGCACCAGCATGCAACCCGCCATGATGGTCATGCCTTTGGCGATATCGTTGAAACCGGTCTGGCTGGTCATGGATTGGGGAGTCATGGGTCAGGCTGCGCTTTCGACCGAAAGGTCCAACGGGAGAGGGGACGCCCGCAAGATCGCCCCCTTCCGGGTTCAGGCGGCCTTCTCGCGCGGTAGGCTCTTCATATCAATGACGAAGCGATAACGCACATCGCTTTTTATCATGCGTTCATAAGCGTCGTTGATCTGATCGATATCGATCATCTCGATTTCGGCGGCGATGCCTTTTTCGGCGCAGAAATCCAGCATTTCCTGCGTCTCGGGAATGCCGCCGATCATCGAGCCGGCAAAGGTCTTGCGGCCGGGAATGAGGCTGAAGGCCATAACCGAGAGCGGCTTTTCCGGCGCGCCCACCTGCACCAGCGCGCCGTCACGTTTCAGCAGCGCCAGATAGGCGTTGATGTCATGATCGGCGGCCACGGCGTCGATGATGAGATCGAGGCTCGAAGCGGCGTTCTTCATCTGCTCGGCATCGCGCGAAACGATCACCTCGTGTGCGCCAAGCTTTTTCGCATCCTCGGCCTTGCCCGGCGACGTCGTGATCATAACCACCGTCGCGCCCATGGCGTTGGCGAGCTTGACGGCCATATGGCCAAGACCGCCGAGACCGACGACGCCGACACGCTTGCCGGGGCCGGCGTTCCAGTGACGCAGCGGCGAATAGGTGGTGATACCCGCGCAGAGCAGGGGTGCCGCCGCCGCCGGATCGAGGCCTTCGGGAATGTTGAGGACGTAACGGTCATCGACGACGACGTGGGCGGAATAACCGCCGAGCGTATGCGCGCCGCCGCCCATCGCTTTGTCGGGCGAATTATAGGTGCCGGTCATGCCGTTTTCGCAATATTGCTCCAGCCCCTCGGCGCAGCTTGCGCATTCCCGGCAGCTATCGACGATGCAGCCGACGCCGACGCGGTCGCCCGCCTTGAACCGGGTGACCTGTGAGCCCACCCGCCCGACGCGGCCGATGATTTCGTGGCCGGGAACGCAGGGATAGAGGGAGCCCGGCCATTCGCTGCGGGCCGTGTGGATATCGGAGTGGCAGACGCCACAGAATTCTATCTCGATTTCGACATCGCGCGGGCCGGGATCGCGACGCTTGATGGTCGCGAGCTTCATCGGCGAAGAGCCGTCATCGCAGGCATAGGCGGACGTTGTAAACATGGTCGTTCCTCCTCTTGTGGTGATCGATGCTGGAAACACCGGCCTGCGGCAAAGGTTGCGGTGGGATCAGCCGCTTGCGCCGGTTTCGGGCACTGCCTCGCCAAACACCTCCTCAAAGGCCTCGCGCAGCAGAACGTCGACGTCGCCGATCATAACCGGCAATCCAAGATCGACAAGGCTGGTGACGCCATAGGCGCTGATGCCGCAGGGAACGATGCCGGAAAAATGCGAGAGGTCTGGATCGACGTTGATCGAGAGCCCGTGGAAGCTCACCCATTTGCGCAGCCTGATGCCAAGTGCCGCGATCTTGTCCTCGGCCATGCCGCCATCGGGAAGCAGCGGTTTCTCCGGCCGCCGGACCCAGACGCCGACGCGGTCCTCGCGCCGCTCGCCACGCACATTCATCTTGTCGAGCGTGCGGATGATGACATCCTCCAGCGCCGCAACATAGGCGCGGACATCCTGCCGCCGCCGCTTCAGGTCGAGCATGACATAGACGACCCGCTGTCCCGGCCCGTGATAGGTATATTCGCCGCCACGACCCGTGGCGAAGACGGGGAAACGCTCCGGCTCTATAAGATCCGCGGCATCGGCGCTGGTGCCGGCGGTATAGAGCGGCGGATGTTCCAGAAGCCAGACGAGTTCGTCGGCCTCGCCATTTGCAATGGCCGCGACTTCACGCTCCATTTCCTCAATCGCCTGCTCATAGGGGACGAGGCCTTCCGAGATTCGCCAGCGAACGGGCGGCGATCCGGCGGCGGGCAGCATGTTTGTCTCGATATCGGTGCGTGTGAGCATGAAAAAGTCCTTTCCACAGCCTTCTCGCAAAATGGCGACAAGGCCGCAACCCCAGCATTTCCGGGCTTCCTGCATATAGGATGGTGCGGTGCGATTTTTAATTTCAAAAAACTGTCACGACGCTCTTGTGCACCGAAAATCCTTTTGCTACATGCACCCCCGTCGGCGCAAGTCGACGCCTACCACGATGCGGTCGTGGCGGAATTGGTAGACGCGCAGCGTTGAGGTCGCTGTGGGGCAACCCGTGGAAGTTCGAGTCTTCTCGACCGCACCAAAGAAACCCGCTTCGGCGGGTTTTTTCTTTTTTAGCCAGTCGTTTAGCTTGCCTTCTGTTTCCTGTCCCCGGTTCGTTGGACCGTATTGGATGTGTCCCAAGCCACGCCAATCTGCTTTTCCCCGCAGCCAGAGCGCCATGAATTAAGGGCGGCAAATTATCGACCTGCCGCCGTTCTAATTGAATGGACGAGGTGGATCAGCGTCGGTTGCGCTGGCCGTCACCGACACGGTAGGGGTCACCATCCATGACCTGATCCATCCGCCACTCGTTTCCACGATATGGACTATGCCACGTCTGGCACCCGGCCAGAAAGACGGTTGCGGTCAGCAATCCGAAAGTGAGGGCGGCTCGCACCATTATTGAACTCCTTCGACATCTCATCACAAGCCATGTAGGCGCAGCCAGGTGGTTTTGCGATGACTCTTTGAAATTTATCGTCCATTTCGGAACCCTGGAGCATGTCCGGTCAAAACGGAATCGTCGGAGGTGCGCTATCACTTTGTTTTTTTCGCATTTACGGACGTAAAACCGCTACGCACTTTTACTGGAAATGCTCTAGCTGGACTCGGTCATCATCAAATTTCGGTGGATATCGATGCACGCTGGAGTAGCCGTGCGGTTCCCCCCTACAAAAACGAGGGGTGGAATATTAGAGGTCCGATGTTAGCTTTTGTCAGGAAAATATGTCTGGGGGTTTTCGTGCTGGGGGACAAAACGGATTCAGACAATGCGCTTGGCTATTACATGTGGAGCATTTCCGACAACAGGCTGATCATGGATGCGGTCACTGCGGAATGCCACGGGTTTTCGGAGCCGGTTGCGTCGCGCGGGGTGACGATCGAGGAGATTCTCGAAAGAATCGATGTCGAGATGCGCGATCAGGTGGCGCAGGCGATTTTTGAGAGCATCACTACCGGTGTGTTTTTCGACCAGCGCTATAAGGTCAATCTGCCGGACGGGTCGGACCGGTGGATCGTGGCGAAGGGCAGGGCGATTTTTGATGCCGACAATACACCGTTTCTGGGCATTGGCAGCGTTCGTGATATTACCCTGAAAAAAACCTATCAGTTCGAGCCTCGGCAATAGAGAGAGGCCGGGTGAAAACCGCGCATAAAAAGAGGCGGCTTTCGCCGCCTTTTTTCGTCTGCACCGGGCGGGGACATCAGAAGACGGCGAGATATTTCAGCAGCGAAATAATGCCGATGATGATGACGATCACCTGTGCGATCTGTTTCGCACCGCCGCCGACCGGCAGTCGCGCGATAAGCCACAAGACGAGCACAATCACCAGGAAGGTGATCAGAATGCTGACGAGCGTAGATGTAACCATATGTCCCAGCTCCCTTTTCAATCAATACTCAACGGTCGTTCACCGTTGCGTGAGTAAAAGCGCGAGGCTAATTTTGGTTCCATCGGGTGAAATCGCGGCGCGAGGTCGGGCATGAATCAGTTCAGGGTTAAAAAGCGGCCGACGGGGGCTGTCGTCACTCTTGGCCGTCTTGGGCATCCCGATGTCGTCACTGCCACCGGAGGCGCCCTGACGGTGGTGACGGCGGCCTCGGAGCCGGGTTTCAATCCACTCGATCTTCTTTATTCGTCGCTTTCGGCCTGTCTGGCGCTCAGCGCCCGGATTGCGGCGAGCCGCATGGGCGTGCTCGACCGGTTCGAAAAGGTCGTGGTGCAAGTAGCAGGCGAAAAGGCTGAGGAGGAGCCGTCGCGGATCGTGCGTTTCGATGTCCGGATAGAGATAAAGGGGGATTTCGATGAGGCCACGCGCAGCGCCATCGCCCATATGGCCGAGGATATCTGCACCGTCAGCAACACGCTGAAGGGCGATGCGGAATTTGCGCTGTCGATTACCGGCTGACCATCAGGATTTCCGGGATTTTTCCCATTTTTTTACCAGCCGGTCGCGCTTGAGCTTCGAGAGGCGCTTCAGCCAGAAAATGCCGTCCAGCTGGTCGATCTCGTGCTGGATGCAGATGGCGTGAAATCCTTCGGCGGTCTGCCGGTGTTCGCCGCCGGCTATGTCCTGAAATCTCACCTCGATTTCGCAGGGCCGCTCCACCTCGTCGGTAAAGCCCGGCATGGAGACGCTGCCCTCCATATGGCGCATGGTCTGCGTGGATTGGCTGACGACTTCAGGATTGACGTAGGTGAGCACGGTTCCCGGTGTCAGTTCCAGCACGAAAACTCGCTGTTTTATGCCGATATGGGCGGCGGTGATGCCGACGCCGGGTGCGGCGCGCATCGTGTCGATCAGGTCCGTCACCAGCTCCTGCAATTGCCCGTCGAAAGCCGTGACCGGCGGACAGATTTCGGACAAGCCGGGATGGGGGTAGGGCAGGATCGGCCTGATTGCCAAGGAATGCTCCGTTCGTTTCAAATCCGCAGGGACGCCGCCGCAAGGGTCCGTCCTTCTTCGGTTGCCTCCAGAAAGCTGCGCTGGGTGCGGGCATCGCGTTTTGTCACCCGCACGAAACGTGGTGACAGGGCTGTGATTTCGCGCAGAATGAGGGCGTGCGCAAGCCCCAGCCGGTTGGCGATGCTGCGGCTGTCAGCGGCGATGTTCAGATAAACCGAAAGAAGGATCGCTGCGCCCGTGGCGGTCAGCGCCTGTGAGGCGCTTTCCTGAACCCGCTCCACCGCCGCCATGAAAGCCGCAGTGGATTGCTCCTCTTCCATCAGGAGGCATCCCGGCGCAGGCGAACGGAGACGAGCACCGATTTCGATGTCGGCGTGAAACTTTCTTCGCCATAGCTCGACAGCGGCACCAGCACGTTCAGCTCCGGATAATAACCGCCGACGCTGCCCTGCGGGATATTGTAGGGCACCAGCCGGAAATTCCGCGCAATACGTTCCACGCCGTCGCCATATTCGCCGATGACGTCGACGCGCTGGCGGGAATGGGCGCCGAGCGCTTCCATGTCCTTCGGGTTCATGAAGATGACGTGGCGCTCGCCATAGACGCCGCGATAACGGTCATCCATGCCGTAGATCGTGGTGTTGTATTGATCGTGGCTACGGAAGGTCTGCAATACGAACAGGTCATCGCGCGTGAGCGCCTGCTGGTGTTCGGTCTGTTCGGGCAAGGGGCCGCTATAGAAGGTGGCCTTTTTCGCCGGTGTGTTCCATTCCCGTTCGGCTGCCGCGTTGCGCAGATGAAAACCGCGCGGCACGCGGACGCGCTCGTTGAAATTATCGAAACCGGGAATGACCCGCTCGATCATGTCGCGGATGAGATCGTAATCATCGGCAAGCGCCTTCCAGTCGACATGGGCATTGCCAAGCGTCGCCTCGGCGATGCCGGCGACGATGGCGACTTCCGAACGCAGCTCATCCGAGGCCGGCGGGTTGATGCCGCCGGAACCGTGCACCATGCTCATGGAATCCTCCACCGTGACGATCTGCGAGCGGCCGGCCGAATTGCGGTCGATTTCCGTTCGGCCGAGACAGGGCAGCACGAAGGAGGTTTCGCCCGGCACCAGATGCGAATGGTTGAGCTTGGTGGCGATGTTGACGGTCAGCTTCTGCTTTTCGAAGGCCTTGACGATCAGCGGGCTGTCGGGCGTCGCCCGCATGAAATTACCGCCGAGCGCGATGAAAGTCTCCGCCTTGCCATCCAGCATGGCGGCGACTGCTTCGACGGTATTGTGGCCGGGCTTGCGCGGCATGGGGACGCCGAGTTCCTTTTCCAGCGCGTCGAGAAGTGCGGGCGGGGCTTTTTCGTCGATACCGACGGTGCGGTCGCCCTGCACGTTGGAATGGCCGCGCACCGGGCAAAGGCCGGCGCCGGGCCGGCCGACATTGCCGCGCAGCAGCATGAAGTTGGTGATCTCGCGAACGATGATGACGGAATGCTTGTGCTGGGTGACGCCCATGGCCCAGGTGGCGATAACGGAACCGGCATTCATGTAGATGCGGGCGGCTTCCTCGATCTCCGCGCGGGTGAGGCCGGACTGGTCGAGAATGCTTTCCCAGCTCGTCGCATCGACGGCGGCGCGATAGGCCTCGAACTCCGCCGCATGTTCGGCGATGAAGTCGTAATCGATGATGGCGGGTTCGCCCGCCGCCCTTGCGGCATCGTCGGCGGCGAAGACCGCCTTGCTCATGCCGCGCACGGCCGCCATGTCGCCGCCCTGGCGCGGCTGGTAATAATTGGTGGCGATGCGGGTGCTGCTGCCGGTAATCATCTCCACCTTGTCCTGCGGGTCGGCAAAGCGCTCCAGAGCCTTTTCGCGGATGGGGTTGAAGACGGCGATGCGGGCGCCGCGAAGGGCGGCGCGGCGCAGATCGCCCAGCATGCGGGGATGGTTGGTGCCGGGATTTTGCCCGATGACGAAAATGGCGTCCGTCTGCTCGAAATCCTCAAGCAGCACGGTGCCCTTACCGACGCCGATCGAAGCCTTCAGGCCGACGCCGCTCGCTTCGTGGCACATGTTGGAACAGTCGGGGAAATTGTTGGTGCCGTAAAGCCGGACCATCAGCTGATAGAGGAAGGCCGCCTCGTTGGAGGCGCGACCGGAGGTATAGAACTCCGCCCGGTCCGGACTGTCGAGACTGTTGAGGATACGGCCGATTTCGGCGAAGGCATCGTCCCAGGAGACGGGCAGATATCTGTCGCTCGCCCGGTCATAACGCATGGGGTGGGTGAGGCGGCCCTGTTTCTCCAGATCGTAGTCGGACCAGCCGCGCAGTTCCGAGAGGGTGCGGCTGGCGAAGAAATCCGGCGGCACCCGGGCTTCCGTCGCCTCCCATGACACCGCCTTGACGCCGTTTTCGCAGAACTCGAAAGAGGAGCCATGTTCCGGGTCGCCCCAGGCGCAGCCCGGGCAGTCGAATCCATCCGGCTGGTTGGTCTTCAAAAGCGTGCGGGCGCCGGAAATCGGGGCGCCGGATTCGAGAAGGCGTTTGCCGACGCTTTTGAGTGCGCCCCAGCCGCCTGCGGCGGTCGATGCCTTGCCAATGAAGTCCGTCTTGCTCATGGTCCTGATTCCCGGAATCTGTCTTCTCGTGCCCGCCTGTCGGCGTTTGCCGTTTGTCAAATGCCTATCCAGAAGCGCCGTTCCACGCTGCCTGTCAATGTCTTAATTGTGCATTGCGGCGAAACCTTTGTTCGCCCGTTCGACATTTGAAACGGGAACGGCGTAAAGGGGGTGGGCGTTGTCGCAAAACAAGCTGCAAAGCTTGGCTAAACATGCCTAAAGCCGCTGGCCGTGGCAGAGCCTGCGAACAGGAAGAGGAATGTTGAATGGATTTTTCGCCGCAGCCGGAGAGCTTGTTTATTTGCCGCTATCCGGTTGTTGACAATAAACCTTTTAACGCCATTCTGCCTGCGCATCCGTGCACTGCGGCATTTGAATACAAGGGGACGCCAGATGACAGACCGTGACGACGATCCTGTCGCGCCCGAGGACATGAAGCCAACGGAAGCGCCCTCCGATATTTATGCAGAAGACGGGTCCGTCCGCTCGGATTTTCTGACGATGGTGGGTGCGGCGATCGCTGACCGCGATCTGCTTTTCCTGCGCAAGAATGTGGCGCGGCTGCACGAATCCGAACTCGGCGACCTGCTGGAATCCATCCTGCCTGAACAGCGCCATGCGCTGGTGCGCCTTCTCGGTTCCGACTTCGACATGACGGCGCTGACCGAGGTGGATGAGGGCATCCGTCTCGATATCGTTGACCAGATGTCGAACGAGCAGATCGCCGCCGGTATCGGCGAGCTGGATTCGGACGACGCCGTCTATATTCTCGAGGACCTCGACGACGAGGACCGCGAGGATATTCTCTCGCAACTGCCGTTCACCGAACGTGTGCGGCTGATGCGGGCTCTGGATTATCCGGAAAGCTCGGCCGGCCGCCGCATGCAGACGGAATTCGTGGCCGTGCCGCCGTTCTGGACCGTGGGACAGACCATCGATTATCTGCGCGAGGAGGAGGAACTTCCGGAATCTTTCTCGCAGATATTCGTCATCGATCCCACCTTCAAGCTTGTCGGCGCGCTCGATCTCGACAAGGTGCTGCGCGCCAAGCGTCAGGTGAAGATCGAAACGATCATGCACGAGACCAACCACTCCATTCCGGCCGAGATGGACCAGGAAGAGGCTGCGCAGCTTTTCGAGCAATATGACCTTCTCTCCGCCGCCGTGGTCGACGACAACGGCCGACTGGTGGGCGTGCTGACCATCGATGACGTGGTGGACGTCATTCAGGAAGAGGCCGAAGAGGATCTGCTGCGCCTTGGCGGTGTCGGTGATGAAGAACTGTCTGACTCGATTGCCAGCACGTCGCGTTCACGCGTGCCCTGGCTTGCGGTCAATCTCTTCACCGCCTTTCTCTCCGCTTCCGTCATCAGCCTGTTCGATGCGACGATCCAGCAGATCGTCGCGCTGGCGATCCTGATGCCGGCTGTGGCCGGTATGGGCGGCAACGCCGGATCGCAGACCATGACGGTGTCGGTGCGCGCACTCGCCACCAAAAGCCTCGATATTCACAACGCCGCGCGCATCATCCGGCGCGAGGCGGGCGTGGGTATCCTGAACGGCATGCTGTTCGGCTGCGCTATCGGCGTTGTTGCCGGTGTCTGGTTTCAGGATATCCATATCGGCGGCATCATCGCCACGGCCATGTGTCTCAACATGCTGGCGGCGGCGCTGGCGGGCATTCTCATTCCGCTGGTTCTCGACAAGTTCGGGGCGGACCCGGCGGTCTCTTCGGCGGTCTTCGTCACGGCGGTCACCGATATTGTCGGCTTTTTCGCCTTTCTGGGGATTGCGACCTGGTGGTACGGTATTTCCGGGTAGGGTCAGGCGGGCGAAAATTGACTTTTACGTGAAGGTCAAATAATATCATCCGGTTATGAATCGGATAGGCCCTTGGACAAGTATTATAGCATAACCGAACTGACACGCGAATTCGGTGTTTCCACCCGTACCTTGAGATTTTACGAGGACGAGGGGCTGATTCACCCTGAGCGTCGCGGGCGCACACGGCTTTTCAGGGCTGCGGACCGACGCCTCATTCAGGAAATCCTGCGTGGCCGCCGTATCGGTTTCACGATCTCCGAAATTCGCGAAATCATCCACGTCTACAAGGAACCGCCGGGCGAATCGGGCCAATTGGTGCTTCTGATGAAGAAGGTCGATGAAAAGCGCGCCGAGCTTCGGCAAAAACGCAAGGACATCGAAGAGACACTGGCGGAACTCGACAATGTCGAAGAAGCCTGTCTGACGCGGCTTGCCGAAATCGGCGTTGGGACGTGAACGAAATTTCGGGCGATATTCGCGCTGGGTCATCGTTTAAGAATTAATATGTCTCCTCCGTCATCCTCGGGCTTGTCCCGAGGATCTGCTACGGTTCAATTTTGGAAACAGGGATAGATCCTCGGGACAAGCCCGAGGATGACGCCGAGTGCAGATGGGAACGCTCGAAAACGTTGGCTCGATTTGGCCCACTCGTACCTACTGCGCCTCAACCGTGCACTGCTGCGCCACCTCGCTGACCTTCGTCTGCTGATCGGCGCTGAGCTTGCCTTCCATCATCGTGTCGAACAGGTTTTCCGCCTGTAGCTTCTCCAGCGTGCAGCCGCAGAAACGCTGGCACAGTTCCAGCCCGTTCGCCTGCTCGACGCAGCTCTTTTCACAGCTCGATTTGTAAAGCTCGACCTGATCGACAGGCGGGGGCGGGGCGATGAGCGACAGGGTGTAAACGAGACCGATCAACACCGGCTGGTGGATGAGGTAGAAGGCAAGGCTGTGACGGCCGGCGCCTGCGATCAGGTTGCGAGGCGAACTCGGGCTTCGAAAACGATCCAGCCAGTCGCGCGGCGTGACGAATTGCGAGACCGCAAGTCCGGCAAGGAAGGGCGCAAGCCAGGGCAGCAGCGGCACATAATCGTTCGAGCGGGGCGGCATGGTGGAAAAACCGATCCAGGCCAGCCATTTTGCGTTGAACAGTTCGGATTGCAGATAGTGCGGCAGGATGAAAGCGACCACTGCAAAAAGCAGCGTCACGGCCGCGGGGGCTCGCAGGAACAGCAGCCCGACAAGGCTTGCGGCGGCGATATTGTGCAATATGCCGAAGAATATGAAGCTGTCCGGAAAGGCAAAATAGGTGGCGACGGTAATGAGCAGCGCCGCGCCGGCCACCATGGCAAAACGCTTGCCGAAAGACGGCCAGTTCACGCCCTTGCCATGGGCGAGAAAGAGGCTGAAACCGGCCAGAAACAGGAACGAGCTGGCGATGCCGCGCGCATAGAGCTTCCACAGGCCGGTCGTCGCCGTGCCGGGTTCGAGATAGCCGAAATATTCCAGATTCCATGTGAAGTGGTAGGACGCCATGGCGATGAGGGCCAGCCCGCGCAGGGTGTCGAGACCGCCTATGCGGCCTTTGCGGCGGTTTTCGTTTGCGGCTGTGTTCGTGTCCATGGTTTCCGTTTTTCAAGCTTTCGGGGAGGCCGGTATCACGCTGGGCTTGGCCCTTGAAGTGCGGCTATTTCAAGGCCTGTTTTCTTCCATGATGGCGCGTCGCGCTTCGGAAAAGAACTGGCGGCGTAACAGCGCCACGATGATGATGACCGTGCTGG
The DNA here is from genome assembly GCF_004005385.1 of Agrobacterium sp. CNPSo 2736. NCBI lineage: Bacteria > Pseudomonadati > Pseudomonadota > Alphaproteobacteria > Hyphomicrobiales > Rhizobiaceae > Agrobacterium > Agrobacterium sp. CNPSo 2736. The sequence continues at coordinate 105,684 of NZ_RZTX01000002.1, forward strand.
CAATGAAGACATAAGGGCTGATGAACCAGCCGAGATAACCGATGGACAGAAAGATGGTCCGCAGCCCGTCATTGAAGTTCTTAGCAGCGATGATGTTCATCTTTATGACGTTTTCGGCCGCCCGCTCCGCCGCCTGACGATCGGCGCCGACATCGTGGACCATGGGAATGGCGCCGAACAGGATCGTGCAATAGTTGAACAGGCGGTAGGACCAGCCGAACTTGAAGAAGGAATAACCGAAAAGACAGGTGAGCCCGATGACCTTCAGTTCGAAAGCCGTGCGCCCGGCATAATGCACGAAAGGCATGTCGCGAAACACCGATTCGACCTGTTCGGTCGCGCCCAGCAGGGCGAAACATCCGCCGATGGCGAAGATGGAGGTGGAGGCGAAGAAGGCCGTGCCGTTCTGCAGGCCGGCCATGATCTGCGTGTCGATCATCTTCAGGTCGCGCTTCAGCGAATTCATGATCCAGTCACGCCGGCGCTCGGCCATGGCCTGATTGAGGCTGGCTCTCGAAAACAGCCTCGTCCCCGTCGTGACATGGGTATAGACGGCCCATAACAGGATGAAAACGACGATCGAGATATAGTCCATGACGGTCATCACGGGCAGGGCACCTTGCTGTTTGCGAATCTTTGAAAGCATATTGATTTGAAGGCCATGGCAAGGCAATGGCGGCGGCTGCCGTCAGTCCATATTCTCCTTTGGCGTTGCGGTTTCATCATTCGGTTTTTCGCTAACTTTCCGGTAACCAAGTCGCTTTATCAATCCAGTCGCGGACGACAGGTCTGCCGGTTCCGGGTTAAGGTTTTGCGTCCCGGTTCCGCCTGATTTTTGGCCAACGGCAGGGACCGATTGACAGGATGGCCGTTCGCACCTAGCCTTTCATCAGGACCGGTGTTTTCGGTATCCGGAGTCGCCAAGGCTGATATGCCCCGCATCCTGCGGGCAGGTCCTGTTTTCTCCGGTCCGGTATCAGCGGCAGTCCGGCATGAGCAACCGGGGGACGCCTTTTTCTACGAATCGTTCCCTTCATGTCTGCCTGTCCCTGGCTTGCGACACGGCGAAGATGCCGGTCCGCTTCATTCTCTTCCTTCAGGTTTTAGATGACAGATAAAAACCGCTCCGTTTTCATTCTTGGCGGCGCGCGCTCCGGCAAGTCCCGTTTTGCGGAAGAGCTTGCGGGCAAGTCCGGTGGAAGCCTGCATTATCTGGCCACCGGCCGGGCATGGGATGACGAGATGCGCGACCGCATCGTCCATCATCAGGCGCGGCGCGGCGGCGAATGGGCCACGCATGAAGCGCCCGTCGATATTGCCGCCGTGCTGGAGCAGCTAGACGCGCCGGAAAATGTCATTCTCATCGATTGCCTCACCCTGTGGCTCACCAATCTGATGATGGAGAATGCCGATATCGAGGCTGCCTTTGCGGCGCTTGAGGCGGCGATTGTATCGGCTCGGGCGAGGCTGATTTTCGTCTCCAACGAAGTCGGTCTCGGCATCGTGCCGGAAAACCGCATGGCGCGTGAATTTCGCGATCATGCCGGCCGGCTGCATCAGCGAATCGCCGCCATTGCCGGTGAGGTCTATTTTGTCGCCGCCGGTCTGCCCCTGAAGATGAAGGGCTGAAACGGCACCTGCAAAAGCAGGGCCGACATAGGCGCGCACTTTTGCTCTTACGCAAATCCCCCCATAAAGCCGCGCCCTGTTTTACCGGGGCTGCGACAGCTTTGCTTTCTTGATCTGGATCAAGGTGGCGTTCCCCTGCCGGTGGCAATGCTCCAACCGACGCAAAGGCGCGTTTCCGCTCTCCCAGGCGCGTGCCGTGCCTTTCGTCGGTCGGCTTGCACGTTGGGGGAAACCAACAATGAATTACACGTTAGAAACCGCGATCGTGGCCCTTGGGGCCTTTCTCGCGTTGCTTGGGGCAGCTTTTGCCCATGACAGTCTTTTCGCCGCCCATATGTGGGTGCTGTTCTTTACACTGCTGGTCAGCACGGTGCTTCTGTTGCGCCGTGTCTCCTTCGCGCCTGTCGATTCAGCCGCGCTCGCCCGCCGCAAGTCGGAATATTTCGACGAGGTGGTGAAATACGGCGTCATCGCTACCGTGTTCTGGGGTGTCGTCGGTTTTCTGGTCGGCGTCGTGGTGGCGCTTCAGCTTGCCTTTCCCGATCTCAACATCGCACCCTATTTCAATTTCGGCCGCATGCGGCCGCTGCACACCTCGGCGGTGATCTTCGCTTTCGGCGGAAATGCGCTGATCGCCACGTCCTTTTACGTGGTGCAGAGAACCTGTCGCGCGCGCCTGTTCGGCGGCAATCTCGGCTGGTTCGTATTCTGGGGTTATAACCTCTTCATCATCATGGCCGCCACCGGTTATCTGCTCGGCATCACCCAGGGCCGCGAATATGCGGAGCCGGAATGGTATGTCGATATCTGGCTGACCATCGTCTGGGTTGCCTATCTCGTGACCTTCCTCGGCACGATCTTCATGCGCAAGGAGCCACATATCTATGTGGCGAACTGGTTCTATCTCGGCTTCATCGTCACCATCGCCATGTTGCACATCGTCAATAATCTGGCGGTGCCCGTGTCGTTCCTGGGCGTCAAGAGCTATTCGGCGTTCTCTGGCGTGCAGGATGCGCTGACGCAGTGGTGGTACGGCCATAACGCCGTCGGCTTCTTCCTGACGGCCGGCTTCCTCGGCATGATGTATTATTTCATTCCGAAGCAGGTGAACCGCCCGGTCTATTCCTACCGCCTGTCGATCATCCACTTCTGGGCGCTGATCTTCATGTATATCTGGGCTGGTCCGCATCACCTGCACTATACCGCGCTGCCCGACTGGGCGCAGACGCTGGGCATGGTGTTCTCGGTCATGCTGTGGATGCCTTCGTGGGGCGGCATGATCAACGGCCTGATGACGCTTTCGGGCGCATGGGACAAGATCCGCACCGATCCCGTCGTGCGCATGATGGTGATGGCGGTGGCCTTCTACGGCATGGCGACCTTCGAAGGTCCGATGATGTCGATCAAGGCCGTCAACTCGCTCAGCCACTATACCGACTGGACCATCGGCCACGTTCATTCCGGCGCGCTTGGCTGGAACGGCATGATCACCTTCGGCGCGATCTATTACCTGACGCCGAAACTCTGGGGCAGGGACCGTCTCTACAGCCTGCAACTGGTCAACTGGCACTTCTGGCTCGCCACGCTCGGTATCGTCGTTTACGCCGCCGTCATGTGGGTGGCCGGCATCCAGCAGGCTCTGATGTGGCGCGAATATGATGCCCAAGGCTTCCTCGTCTATTCCTTCGCGGAATCGGTCGCGGCCTTGTTCCCCTATTACGTGATGCGTGCACTGGGCGGTCTGATGTTCCTCAGCGGCGCGCTGATCATGGCCTACAACGTCACGATGACCATCCTCGGTCATCAACGCGAGGAGGGCGCCCGCAAGGACGCGGCTCCTTCGCTGCAGCCTGCTGAATAAGGAGAGGCCGATGTCCATACTTGACAAACACGGCGTCATCGAACGCAACGCCACGCTGCTTTTGGTCGGCTCCCTGCTGGTCGTCTCCATCGGCGGCATCGTGGAAATCGTACCGCTCTTTTATCTCGAAAACACCATCGAGAAGGTGGAGGGCATGCGACCCTACACGCCGCTGGAACTGGCCGGGCGCAACATCTACATCCGCGAGGGATGTTACGTCTGCCACAGCCAGATGATCCGGCCGTTCCGCGACGAGGTGGAGCGTTACGGGCATTACAGCCTGGCGGCGGAATCCATGTATGACCATCCGTTCCAGTGGGGTTCCAAGCGCACGGGGCCTGACCTTGCGCGCGTCGGCGATCGCTATTCGAACGAATGGCACGTGCAGCATCTGGCCGATCCGCGCTCCGTGGTGCCGGAATCGATCATGCCGTCTTACGCGTTCCTCAAGACGACACCGCTGAAGATCACCGACATCTCGATGGAGCTGAAGGCCAACCGCGCCGTCGGTGTGCCCTATAGCGATGAGATGATCGAGAAGTCCGCAGCCGATCTGGCCGCCCAGGCCGATCCGAATGCGGATTCGTCGGAACTTCTGGCGCGTTACCCGAAGGCGAAGGTCGGCGATTTCGACGGCGATCCGGCCAAGCTTACCGAAATGGATGCTCTGGTCGCCTATCTGCAGATGCTCGGCACGCTGGTCGATTTCTCGACCTACGACGATGCCGCCGGATACCGGTGAGGAGGCGAAACGATGGAAACCTATACGGCCATGCGCCACTTCGCCGACAGCTGGGGCCTGCTTGCCATGACCCTGTTCTTCGCCGGCGTCGTCGTTTTCACCCTTCGCCCCGGCTCTAAGAAGGCCGCGGACGATGCCGCCAGCATTCCGCTCAAGGAGGACTAGGATATGTCCGAAAAACACATTGATGACATCAGCGGCGTCGAAACCACCGGCCATGAATGGGACGGTATCCGTGAGCTGAACAATCCCATGCCGCGCTGGTGGGTCTGGACCTTTTATTTCACGATCCTCTGGGCCATCGGTTATACCATCGCCTATCCGGCATGGCCGCTGATCAATGGGGCGACGCAAGGGTTGCTCGGCTGGAACAGCCGCGGCGATATTGCCGCCGAAATTGCCGATGCAAAACAGTCGCAGAGCGTCTTTGTCGATAAGATCGCCAATTCGTCGCTTGCCGAAATTCAGGCGGACCCGACCCTGATGCAGTTTGCCCTTTCCGGCGGCGCTGCGGCTTTCAAGGTCAATTGTATTCAGTGTCACGGTTCGGGCGCGGAAGGCGGGCAGGGCTATCCCAACCTCAACGATGACGACTGGATGTGGGGCGGCGGCGTCGACGACATCTATACGACGGTGAAGCACGGCATTCGTTTTGCCGACGATGCGGATACGCGCGCTTCGGAAATGCCGGCCTTCGGCGACATCCTCCAGTCGAACGAAATCCGCGAGGTTGCCGCCTATGTCGTCAGTCTCACCGGCACCCCCTCCAACCCGGCGCTGGTGGAGCCAGGCAAGCAGCTCTTTGCCGACAATTGCGCCTCCTGCCACGGGGAAGACGCCAAGGGCAATCGCGAATTCGGCGCGCCCGATCTTGCCGATGCGATCTGGCTGAAGTCCCAGGGCGAAGAGGGGATTGTCTCGCAGATACGTTCGCCCAAGCACGGGGTCATGCCCGCCTGGGGTGAGCGTCTCGGCGATACGACGGTCAAGCAGCTGGCGATCTTCGTGCATTCGCTTGGCGGCGGCGAATAAACTCTTCGGTAGAACAAGAAAGGGCCGCATGATGCGGCCCTTTTTTATTTGTCCGACCAGATGGCGAGTTCGTATCCGTCCGGATCGGTGAAGTGAAAACGCCGGCCGCCCGGAAACTCGAAGATCGCGACGCTGATCTGTCCGCCGGAGGCTTCGACGCGCCGCTGCGCATCCTCGATATCGTCGGCGTAGAGAATGACGAGCGGTCCGCCCTTGGCCGAGACCGGCGCCGTGGTGGTGAAACCGCCGGTCAGCCGGCCATCGGAAAACTCGCAATATTGCGGACCGTAATCCTTGAAGGACCAGCCGAAGGCGCCGCCGTAAAATTCCTTGCTGCGCTCGATATCGGCGACGTTGAATTCGACATAGTCGATCCGCCGGTCGTTCGTATTCGTGGTCATGGTTCCTCCATCAATCCTTTTCGAGCAGCGCCTTCAGCGTTTCGAGATCGGCCGTGATCGATTTTGCGTCCTGCTCGAAATCCTCGTCCGTCATGCCCTGAAGGCGAAGCAGGGTGAAACTCACCTCCGTGCCGCTGCCGTTCGGCGTTACCCGTAGCGCGTTATAAACCTTCACGCCATCCGGCAATGTCACGACATGGTCGATGACGCCGAACTCGTTTGCGGGCGCGAAATTGACGCGCACTTCGCCAAGCGGCCCGCCCTCGGCGATCCAGTCCTCGCCGTCCGGTGTGAGGCCGCCCGCAAGGCCTGCGGCCCAGCGGGGCATGTTCTGCGGGTTGGAGGCGAAGTCATAGACGTGGCTCCATGGTTTTTCGACCGACAGATGAATGATTCTCGACTGCATGACAGGCATTTCATCCTCCCTTGGCGGCGCGTTTCCATACTGCGCCACTTTGTCGTCACTTGATGTAAGTCAAGGATGTTTCGCCGGGGAGATGGGAGAAAGCAAGGAGATAAAAATGGACTCCTATCATGAACATCTATCGCGCCGGACAGGATCGCCCGCAACAGCCCGTCGAAAGGCTGGAGGCGGAAGCCGTCAATTCCGCAAAAACGCGCAAACCGCTTTACGAAGCGCGCAAGAAGATTTTTCCGAAGCGCGCCGAAGGCAGGTTCCGGCGGTTCAAATGGCTGGTGATGCTGGTGACGCTCGGCATCTATTATCTGACGCCTTTCCTGCGCTGGGACCGCGGTCCCTATGCGCCCGATCAGGCGGTATTGATCGATATCGCCAACCGACGCTTTTATTTCTTCTTCATCGAAATCTGGCCGCAGGAGTTCTTTTTTGTTGCCGGCCTGCTGGTCATGGCGGGGCTGGGGCTGTTTCTCGTCACATCAGCCGTCGGGCGTGCATGGTGCGGTTACACCTGTCCGCAGACCGTCTGGGTCGACCTGTTTCTGGTGGTCGAACGGGCGATCGAGGGCGACAGGAACGCCCGCATGAAACTGGACGCGGCGCCCTTCACATTTGGCAAATTGCGCAAGCGGGTGCTGAAACATGCGATCTGGCTGGTGATCGGCGTTCTGACCGGCGGCGCCTGGATTTTCTATTTTGCCGATGCGCCGACGCTGGCGATGCAGTTCATGACTGGGCAGGCGCCGATGATCGCCTACTCGACCGTCGCCACGCTGACCGCCACCACCTATGTCTTCGGCGGGCTGATGCGGGAACAGGTTTGTACCTACATGTGTCCCTGGCCGCGCATCCAGGCGGCGATGCTGGATGAGAATTCGCTTGTCGTTACCTATAATGACTGGCGCGGTGAACCGCGCTCGCGGCACGCCAAGAAGGCTGCGGCAGCTGGGGAGAGCATCGGCGACTGTGTCGATTGCAATGCCTGTGTCGCGGTCTGTCCCATGGGCATCGACATTAGGGACGGGCAGCAGCTGGAATGCATCACCTGCGCGCTCTGCATCGATGCCTGTGACGGGGTGATGGACAAGATCGGCAAGCCGCGCGGGCTGATCGCCTATGCGACGCTGTCCGAATATCAGTCCAACATGGCGCTGGCGACCGGCAATGGCGAATACGCCATCCGCCCCACCAATGTGCGTGAGGAGGACGGCAGTTTCAGCAAGCGTGTCCGCCACTTTAACTGGCGCATCATCTTCCGGCCGCGCACGCTGCTTTATACCGCCATCTGGGCTGCTGTCGGCATCGGCATGCTGTTTGCGCTGGTGACGCGCGAGCGGCTGGCGCTCAATGTCCTGCATGACCGCAATCCGCAATATGTGCTGGAATCGAACGGGTCGATCCGCAACGGCTATACCGTGCGCATTCTCAACATGGTGCCGCAGCCGCGCATAATGAGCCTGACGATAGAAGGCCTTCCCAATGCGGTGATGAAGATAAACGGCATGCCGGATACGGCTGCGCGCGCCTTCGAGGTGACGGTGGAACCGGATGAGGCGACGACGCTGAAGGTCTTCGTCACCCTGCCGGGCAAGGATATCGCGCGGGCGGCGGAAAACTTCGAATTCATCGTCAGCGATACCGCCGGCCACGAAACGGCCCGCTACGATGCGGTCTTCAATGCTCCGGGAGTGAAAAAATGACAGTCAACAATCGCCAGACATCCGGCTTCGTTTTCACCGGCTGGCACATGCTCGGCGTCATGGTGCTGTTCTTCGGCACCATCATCACCGTCAACATGATCATGGCCTGGAATGCGGTCCACAGCTGGAGCGGGCTTGTCGTGCCCAACACCTATGTCGCCAGCCAGCAGTTCAACGCCAAGGCCGAGGCCGCCAAGGCGAGGGCCGCGACCGGCATCAAGGGCAGGCTCGTGGTGGATGAGAAGACCGTGCGTTACGAGGTTTTCCATCCGGAAAAAGGCCCGATCGATACGGACACGGTGACGGCGCATTTTCGCCGGCCTGTGGGTGAAAGCCAGAATTTCGACATGGAACTGACCCCGGCCGCCACCGGCGTCTTTACCGGCGCGCATGACATGCTGCCGGGGCAATGGATCGTTGAGATCACCGCCGTCAAGGACGGCCGGATCATCGTGCATGAGGGCACGCGGATCGCCGTTATCAGGGGACGTCAATGAGCTGCTGCGCACCGGGAACGGAAGGCTCGCTTCAACTCGGCGAGCCGGTCAATCCACCATCGTCGGAGGAATTGCTGCTGGCGAGCCGCGATCTGGGGCAGGGGCTGCGTCAGACCGATCTCAGCGTGCCGGATGTTTATTGCGGTGCCTGCATCACAACCATCGAGACCGCGCTTAACCGTTTGCCGCAGGTGGAACGGGCGCGGGTGAACCTGTCGTCCAAACGTGTGGCGGTTGTCTGGAAGGAAGAGGTCAATGGCGTCAGGACTGATCCCGCCGAGATTGCCCGTGCAATCCTGTCGACGGGATACCGCACACATCTTTTCGCCAGCGGACAGGATGCTTCCGACGCGTTGCGCTCGCAGCTGATAAGGGCGGTGGCGCTGTGCGGTTTTGCTTCCGCCAATATCATGCTTCTGTCCGTCTCCGTCTGGTCGGGGGCGGATGCGGCGACGCGCGACATGTTCCATTGGATTTCGGCGATGATTGCCGCGCCGGCGCTGATCTATGGCGGGCGTTTCTTCTATCAATCTGCCTGGAACGCGCTGAAACACGGCCGCACCAATATGGATGTGCCGATCGCGCTTGCCATCACGCTCTCTTATGCCGTTTCGCTGTGGGAGACGATCCATCATGGTGAGCATGCCTGGTTCGATGCGACCGTATCACTGCTGTTTTTCCTGCTGATCGGCCGCACGCTCGACCATATCATGCGCGACAAGGCGCGCTCGGCCATTGCCGGATTGGCCCGGCTTTCGCCGCGCGGCGCGACCGTCATCGGTGAGGATGGAACGCGGGAATACCGCCAGCTTGCTGATGTCCAACCCGGAATGTCGATTGCGATTGCGGCCGGTGATCGTGTGGCGGTGGATGCCGTGGTCGTCTCCGGCAGCAGCGATCTCGACATGTCCATCGTCAATGGTGAAAGCGCGCCGCGCCGCGTTGCGGCAGGCGATAGCCTGCAGGCCGGCACGCTCAACCTCACCGGTTCGCTCACCGCCCGGGTGACCGCCTCGGCCAGGGATTCCTTCCTGTCCGAAGTGATCGGGTTGATGGAGGCGGCCGAAGGCGGGCGGGCGCGTTACCGCCGTATCGCCGATCGCGCCGCAAGCTATTATTCACCCGTGGTGCATCTTCTTGCGCTGGTTACATTCCTTGGCTGGGGCATTTTTGGCGGGGACTGGAAACAGGCGATGCTGATTGCCATTGCGGTACTCATCATTACCTGCCCCTGTGCGCTCGGCCTTGCCGTTCCCGTGGTGCAGGTGGTGGCCGCTGGACGGCTCTTCCGGCACGGCATCATGGTCAAGGAAGGCTCGGCCATGGAGCGGCTGGCCGAAATCGACACCGTGCTGTTCGACAAGACCGGCACGCTGACCGTTGGTAAACCGAGACTGGTCGAGACAGGTGATGTGAAGCCGGCCACCATGGCAATTGCGGCGGGACTTGCCGCCCATTCGCGTCATCCTCTCTCGAAAGCCCTGCATGCCGCTTATAACGGTGCCTTGCCGGCCTATGAGTTGGTGCGGGAAATTCCGGGTTCGGGCGTCGAGGCCGAGACGGAAGCCGGCATTTACCGGCTCGGCAATCGCCGTTTCGCCTGCCCGGACGAGACACCGACCGACAATGGCGATGCGCGGTCGGAAGTGGTGCTGTCGCTCGACGGCCATCAACTGGCGAGCTTCGGCTTCGAGGATAATCCGCGCGCGGGTGCGGTTGCGGCTCTGCGTAATCTCTCAGTGCGGGGCCTGATGCAGGAAATCGTTTCGGGTGACCGGGCCGCCGCCGTCAGCGCCATGGCGCAGCGGCTGGGGATCGGCAACTGGCGTGCGGACCTGTCGCCGAAGGACAAGGCGGCGCGCTGTGCCGAACTTGCCGGCGAGGGTCGCAGGGTGCTGATGGTGGGAGACGGTATCAACGATGCGCCGGCGCTCGCCGCCGCCCATGTTTCCATGGCGCCCGCCACCGCCGCCGATATTGGCCGTCAGGCCGCGGATTTCGTGTTCATGCAGGAGGATCTCGATGCCGTGCCTTTTGCGATCGAGACATCGCAGCGGGCCGGAAGGCTTATCCGGCAGAATTTCGCGCTTGCCATCGGCTACAATATCATCGCCGTGCCGATTGCGATTGCCGGTTATGCGACGCCGATGATCGCGGCCATTGCGATGTCGACATCTTCACTGATCGTCGTTGCCAATGCGTTGCGCCTCGCCGGTGCGGCGGAAACCATTCGTCCCCGGAACGAGGTAAAAACAGGATTTGCGGGCGAGGGGGCGCAACTGGCATGAACATGCTGATCTATCTCATTCCCGTCGCGCTGTTTCTGGGTGCGCTCGGGCTTTTCGCCTTTCTCTGGTCGGTTCGATCAGGGCAGTATGACGATATGGACGGGGCCGCCTGGCGGGTAATCGATGATGGTGACGACCGGCCACGGCCCTCTTGAAGGGGACGCAAAAGGTCAGTTTTGACCTGGTCTTGACCTGTCGCAAATATGCAAAGCTGACTTGCGTCATCAAAATTTAATCGTTTCAGTCCCGGCTAGCCTTGCCGTTTGTCCATTACAGTGCCACAACACGACCACCTAAAAGCAAGATGGAGGCACATCCGTGGAACAGGCAGAAATCGGTTTGATCGGTCTCGGCGTCATGGGCTCGAACCTGGCGTTGAATATCGCGGAAAAGGGCAACAAGATTGCCGTATTCAACCGAACCCCGGAAGTTACACGAAAATTCTACGCCGATGCGGGCGAACTGCAGGGCCAGATCATTCCCTGCGAAACCATCGAGGAATTTGTCGCTGCAATTCGTCCTCCGCGCCCGATCATCATCATGATCAAGGCTGGCGATCCGGTTGACCAGCAGATGGAAATCCTGAAGCCCCATCTCGCCAATGGCGACATCATGATCGACGCCGGCAATGCCAATTTCCGCGATACGATCCGCCGTTTCGACAATCTGAAGGATAGCGGCCTGACCTTTATCGGCATGGGCGTTTCCGGCGGTGAAGAAGGCGCGCGTCACGGACCGTCGATCATGGTCGGCGGCACCGAAGACAGCTGGAAGCGTGTCGAGAAGGTGCTGACCTCCATTTCCGCCAAATATAATGACGATCCGTGCGTGGCATGGCTCGGCAATGACGGCGCCGGCCACTTCGTCAAGACCATCCATAACGGCATCGAATATGCCGACATGCAGATGATCGCCGAAATCTACGGCATCCTGCGTGATGGCCTTGGCATGAGCGCCGTCGAAATCGCCGATGTCTTCGCCGAATGGAACAAGGGCCGTCTGAATTCCTACCTGATCGAAATCACCGAGAAGGTTCTGCGCGCCGCCGATCCGATCACCGGCAAGCCGATGGTCGATCTGATCCTCGACAAGGCCGGCCAGAAGGGCACCGGCAAGTGGTCGGTCATCGAGGCGCAGAACATGGGCGTCGCCGCAACTGCCATCGAGGCGGCCGTGGCTGCCCGTATCCTGTCGTCGCAGAAGGACGAGCGTGAAGCTGCCGAGAAGATCTTCGGCCTGCCGACCCTCGCAGCGGCGCCGGCTGACAAAAAGGCCTTCATCGCCGATCTGGAAAGCGCGCTTCTGGCCGCCAAGGTCGGCGCTTATGCGCAGGGCTTCGCCATCATGTCGGCCGCTTCGAAGGAGTTCAACTGGAACCTGCCGATGCCGACGATCGCCCGCATCTGGCGCGCTGGCTGCATCATCCGCTCGGAATTCCTCGATGAGATCACCTCGGCCTTCACCAAGGATCCGCATGTGGCCAACCTCATCGTGACGCCTGCCTTCGCCGCCATCGTCAAGGATACCGATGCGCCGCTGCGCCGCGTGGTTTCCTACGCCGTGCTCTCCGGCCTGCCGGTTTCGGCGCTGGCGTCGGCACTCGGCTATTTCGATGCCTATCGCCGCGGTCGCGGCAGCGCCAACCTCATTCAGGCGCAGCGCGACTTCTTCGGCGCGCATGGTTTCGAACGCACCGACGGTGTGGACAAGCCGCACGGCCCATGGGGCAGCGGCGCCGACATTTTCTGATCGGCTGAAACGATAAAAACAAAAGGCCCGCGCAAGCGGGCCTTTTTCATTTCGGTTGCTGCTTCAACTCAGCGGGCGGCGGCGAGGCCGACGATGAGGCCGCTGACGGCGTTGATCAGCAGGAACTGGTTGTCGACGCGTACCCAGCGCTGGTCGCGGCGCGGTTCTGCGAGGTGGTAACGGCGGTAGTCACGGCGGTCCACCATGTTGCGACGCTCACGGGCCGAGAGGCGCTGGCCGCGATCCCAGCGGTGCTTCTTGACGATGACTTTCTTGGTGGTGACCTGACGCTCGACGGTGACGCCGCGATGGCGATCGTCGTGGCGGCTCTGGGCCTGCGCCATCGGAGCTGCAAGAACGGTGGCTGCCAGAAGAATGGTGACAAACTTTTTCATGGAAGTTTCCTCTCGGGTTTCGATGAGAAGAACTTACGAATAAACGAATGAACGGAAACTGAATTTAAAATTACATTTATGTAATGGTTGTTAATGCTTAGGGGTGGGAGTTAATCTTTTGTTTTGAGTTTCTTGGCGCAAGTTTCGGAGCGTGCAGGCCGCCCGGCGTAACCGGGCGACCCTTTCTGTATCAGACCCGTTCGGCGGATTTTGCCCAGAGGTTGATATCCGCATCCCTGGCGTAACGATCGATTTCCGCCAGCTCCTCGGTGGAGAACTCGGCATTGTCGAGCGCCTTGACGCAATCCTCGACCTGTTCGACACGGCTTGCGCCTATCAGTGCCGAGGTGATGCGGCCGCCGCGCAGAACCCAGGCAATCGCCATCTGCGCCAGCGTCTGGCCGCGGCGTTCGGCAATGCTGTTGAGGGAGCGGATGTTTTCAACATTGCGCTCGTTGAGGAAGGCCGGGTTCAGCGACTTGCTCTGCGATGCACGGCTGCCATCCGGCACGCCGCCGAGATATTTCGTCGTCAGCATGCCCTGCGCCAGCGGCGAGAAGACGATGGAGCCGATGCCCAACTCTTCCAGCGTATCGACGAGACCGTCTTCCTCGATCCAGCGATTGATCATCGAATAGCTTGGCTGATGGATGATGCAGGGCGTGCCGAGGTCCTTGAGGATGGCGGCGGCCTCGCGGGTGCGCTTCGAGTTGTAGGACGAGATGCCGACATAAAGCGCCTTGCCCGAGCGCACGATCTGGTCCAGCGCGCCGCAGGTTTCCTCAAGCGGCGTGTTGGGATCGAAACGGTGGGAGTAGAATATGTCGACATAGTCCAGCCCCATGCGCTTCAGGCTCTGGTCGCAGGAAGAGATCAGATATTTACGGCTGCCCCATTCGCCATAGGGGCCGGGCCACATGTTGTAGCCGGCCTTGGAGGAGATGATCATCTCGTCGCGATAGCCGGCGAAATCCGTCTTCAGGATTTCACCGAAGGCGGTTTCGGCGCTGCCGGGCGGCGGGCCGTAATTGTTGGCGAGATCGAAATGGGTGATGCCGAGATCAAATGCGCGGCGGCAAATGGCCTGTTTCGTCTGGTGCGGCGTATCGTTGCCGAAATTGTGCCAGAGCCCCAGCGAGATTGCCGGCAGTTTCAGGCCGGTCTTGCCGCAATGATTATATTTCATGGATGCGTATCGGTTTTCGGCCGGTTGCCAAACCATGGGTCTTCCTCCACTTGCTGATGACTGGCTGCCGGAGAACCCGGCAACCCTTTGAACCGATGAAAACAGGTGCCGGCGCACCTGTCATTCCTCAGAGGGATGGTTATGCCTTTCTCCGCATGGTTTCAATGCCGGGGTTGGGCCGAGATTAGGCCGGGATTGGGCGGGGATTGGCAGGTATGAAGATCGAAGATGCGGAAATGCGGCTGGGGACCGTCCGCTTTCGGGGTGAAGATGATGCGGCGCGTTTCGTCGGCGGCAAGATCGAAGAGATTGTCCGAATATCGCCCCGGCTGGTCCGCCTCCAGCATGACGAAGAGGGCGAGACCGGCGGCGGTGACATCGATTTCAAACTGGCCGTTCTTCAGCGGGCCGACGGAAAGCTCCAACCCGGCGGGTTGAAGCTCCAGCGCCTTGTAGGTGTCGCGCACATGGTGGCCTTCGCCGGTCATGCCGTTGGAGGCAATGAAGCTCCACGCAAGGATGGCGCCATCCGGCAGGCTGTCCATGTCGATTTCTGTCAGCGTCGCGGCCTTATCCGTCGCGCATGTGCCGTTGGCGGATTTCAGCGGCACGCGGTTGCCGTCCATGGTCAGCGCAACGATGTTCATGTCGATCTCGACATCTTCCGCCGTGTCGTTGACCATTGAAAAGCTCACCTGTCGTCCATCCCTGGAGGGAATGGCCGAGACCGTGACCGGCTGGAAGAACCGTCGGGCGGCATAATGCAGCGCCTTCCAGCCGCCGCCATAATCGAGGCTCGACCATGAGGCGACCGGCCATGTGTCGTTCAACTGCCAATAAAGTGTGCCCATGCAATGGGGTTTCAGCGAGCGCCAGTAGTCGACCGCCGTGCGGATGGCCAGCGCCTGCTGGACCTGGCTCAGATAGACGAAGTTCTCGAAATCCCTGGGGAAGCGGAAATAACGGAACATGGTGCCGGCGATCCGCTCATTGCCGCCGACATTCTTCTGGTGCAGCTCGATGACCGGGGAGGCGATGTTCATGTCCCTGTCTTCCGCATAGGTGCGGATGACGGGCATGGATGTATAGGACTGGAAACCGAATTCGGAGCAGAAACGCGGTTTGACCGACCGGTAATTGTCGAACGACTTATTCTCGTGCCAGACGGACCAGTAATGCATGTCGCCGGAACCATCCGCGTGCCATGCATCGCCGTAATCGAGATAACCCGACGCGGGGCTCGATGGCCACCAGAGCGCTTCGGGGGCGGCTTTTTTCAGGGCCCGTTCGATGGTGCGGTTCAGACGATCATAGGCGACGAGATAGCGGTCGCGATTGTTGCGGGATTCATCGAACCAGGTCAGCGCGCCCACCAGCTCGTTATCGCCGCACCACAGCGCGATGGAGGCATGCGAGGACAGGCGTTTCACCTGGTAATCGACCTCGTGTTCGACATTGTCGAGAAAGTCCTCGCTGCAGGGATAAAGATTGCAGGCGAACATGAAGTCCTGCCAGACCAGAAGGCCGAGACGATCGCAGAGATCGTAGAACCAGTCTTCCTCATAGAATCCGCCGCCCCAGACGCGGATCATGTTCATGTTGGCCTCGACCGCGGAGCAGAGGAGATCTTCGGTCTTTTCCCGGCTGGTCAGCGAATGGAGCGCATCTGCCGGAATCCAGTTGGCGCCGCGGCAGAATATCTCCCGGCCGTTGATGCGGAAGGCGAAGCGGCTGCCCGCTTCATCCTTGTCCGTCAGTAGTTCGATGGTCCTGAAGCCGATCTGCCGGGTGACGGTCTCGTCGGGCAATTCCACCGTTAGACTGTAGAGTGTCTGCTCACCACTGCCGGCCGGCCACCAGAGTTGCGGATTTTCCACGAAAAAGACGTGGCGCACCACCGTCTCGCCCGCGCCGACGCCGCAATCGAGCCGCAGTCTTTCATCGTTGAGGGAGAGGTAGACCGGCAGGCTTGCCGGGCCTTCGGCAAACAGCGTCACGGCCACATGTAACTCAACGCCGCCTTCGACATGATGCTGCGAGGTGATGACATGCTCGATGCGGGCCGTATCGAGGCGCTTCAGCAGGATTTTGCCGTAAAGCCCAAGCGGCGCAATGGCGATGTTCCAGTCCCAGCCGAAATGGCATTGTGGCTTGCGCAACATGTTGCCATTGGCGATCGGTGAATTGCCGGGGTGATAGGGAATATAGAAGGGCTGCCGCGCCTGACGCTCCGCACCGGCCACGATGTTGGAATGGAAATGGATGCGGATGGTGTTTTCACCCGGCCGCACTGCGCGCGAAACATCGGGGCGGTAACGGCGGAAGCAATTGTCGGCGCTCAGGACCGGGATGTCGTTGACGAAGACGATGGCGACGGTGTCGAGGTAATCGATATCGAGATACCAGCTGGCATCCGCCTCATCGAGAATGAATGTGCGCTCGAGAATCCAGTCCTGCTGCGCGACCCATTGCACCGCCTTCTCATTGGCGCCGTGATAGGGATCTGGAATGATGCCCGCATTTTTGAGCGCGGTGTGAATATCGCCCGGTACGGAAAGCTGGGTGGCGTGGTCTCCTTCCACCGAGGTCAGGCGCCAGGACCCGGCCAGATCGATGACGGTTTCGGGCGAGGAAGAAGAAATCATAATCGGACCCTGCATAATATGAATTCGAAGAAGACTAGCCTGCATCATGGTGCAGGCTTGTGTCAGAATCTGGGGAGAATGGATGCTCGCAAAGCGGCTGCCTCACATTTATCCGGCTTTGTGATTTCCTCCCTTCGGCAACGTTACCGTAAAACAATCGTTCCGTCATTCCTTTGGGTGACAATCGGCAACATGAAAAATGCCGGGGAACGCCGGGTCTTGACCATGACGTTGTCTCGCTCAGTAATTCGTTATTTTTATCATTTTATATTAGTATTTTATATCAGTTTTCTAATCTGAATAATTAGGATTTTCATCCAATGATATCCGAACTTTTGGCCCCGGAAGAATAGGGTCGCAGTCGGGAAATATTTTCCGGACCTATATCGTTTTAGCTGAATTGGCGGATAGTCGGACGAACTGGCCTTTGACTGCCGACCTTTGCCTTTGCAACAGAGCAAAAGCTATCTATGATTATCGTTCGGTAAAGCGTGGCGAAATGACATGAACGATACTGGCAAATCCGGCAGGGACGACATACCCGCGACCACGGGCGAGCGTCCGACCTTGAAGACAATCGCCTATATGACGGGTCTCGGCATCACCACCGTCTCGCGCGCGCTGAAGGATGCGCCCGATATCGGTGCTGAAACCAAGGAGCGCGTGCGGCTGATCGCCCGGCAGATCGGCTACCAGCCAAACCGCGCCGGGGTGCGCCTTCGCACCGGCAAGACCAATGTGATCGCCCTTGTGCTGAGCGTCGATGAAGAACTGATGGGTTTCACCAGCCAGATGGTGTTTGGCATCACCGAGGTTCTTTCCACCACACAGTATCATCTGGTCGTGACGCCCCACATCCATGCCAAGGATTCCATGGTGCCGATCCGCTATATTCTCGATACCGGTTCGGCGGATGGGGTCATCATCTCGAAGATCGAGCCCAACGATCCGCGCGTTCGGTTCATGACCGAGCGCAACATGCCCTTCGTCACCCATGGGCGGTCCGATATGGGCATCGACCATGCCTTTCATGATTTCGACAATGAGGCCTATACCTATGAGGCGGTCGAGCGGCTGGCGCAATGCGGACGCAAAAGGATCGCCGTCGTCGTGCCGCCATCGCGGTTTTCGTTCCACGATCACGCCCGCAAGGGTTTCAACCGGGCGATCAGGGATTTCGGCCTTAGCGAATTTCCGCTGGATGCCATCACCATCGAAACGCCGCTCGAAAAAATCCGCGATTTCGGCCAGCGGCTGATGCAATCCGATGACCGTCCCGACGGCATCGTTTCGATCAGCGGCAGCAGCACCATTGCGCTGGTGGCCGGTTTCGAAGCGGCAGGTGTGAAAATCGGCGAAGATATCGATATCGTTTCGAAACAGTCCGCCGAGTTCCTGAACTGGATCAAGCCGCAGATCCACACCGTCAATGAGGATATCAAGCTGGCGGGCAGGGAGCTTGCGAAGGCCCTTCTGGCGCGCATCAACGGCGCGTCGCCGGAAACCCTGCAGAGCATCAGCAGCCCTGTCTGGTCTTCGATGGCGCCGAAGCCGTAACGAGCCGCTTTGCGATTGATGGCGCGACGTCTCTGCCGAGCGATTGTCGCGGCTCGTTCCTTTATGCAGTGCTTTATATTTCAAGCGCAAGTAACTGGTTTAAAATATGTATTATTCTGGTCATTCACGCTTCGTCCGCATTCCGGTTCAAAGCCGGAATGACGGAGCCGGGGCGTTAGGGGCGGCAATGCGCATCAGGACAGGCAATCCTTCAGCGAGCCTGCAATGCCACGCATCAGCTTGAAATAGAGGTCCGGGCCGGGTTCCAGTGTCGCTGCCTCCGGATCGAGCGTGGCCGACTTTGCGGCGGTGCCTTCGGTGATAACCGAAATCAGCTTCGGCTCGAATTGCGGTTCAGCGAAAACGCAGGTTGCGCCGAGCTGGCGAACCTTTTCCTGCATCTGCTTGACGCGGTCCGCACCGGGCAGGGTTTCGGGGCTGACGGTGATCGATCCCGCCGTCTTCACGCCATAACGATGCTCGAAATATTGATAGGCATCGTGGAAGACGATGAACGGCTTGTCCTTCACCGGCTTGATCGTTTCCTTGAGTTCGGCATCGAGCGCATCGAGGTCGTCGATCAGTTTTTTTGTGTTGGCCTGATAGGTCGCGGCATTGCCGGCATCGGCGGCGATCAGTGCGGTTTCTATCGTCTGCGCCATCGCCTTGGCATTGGCGGGATCGAGCCAGAAATGGGTATCGTATGCGCCGTGGTCATGGTCCTCGTGACCCTCCGTATGATCGTGTCCATGATCGTGCGCGCCTTCCTCTTCGGCATGGCCGTCATGCGCCTCGTGGCCTTCATCGCCATGGTCATGTGCTTCAAAGGGGCCGCCTTCGCGGAAGGGCAGCTTTTCCAGACCCTTTGCGTCTTCCAGTTCCACCACGGTTGCCTTGCTGGCAAGCGCTTCGAGCGGCTTTTCCAGGAAGGCTTCCAGTCCCGGCCCAACCCAGAAGACCACATCCGCCTTTTCCAGCTTGCGCGCATTGGACGGTCTGAGATTATAGGTATGCGGCGAAGCCGCGCCGTCGACGATGAGCTGCGGTTCGCCGACGCCCCGCATGATGGCGGCGACGAGGGAATGGACGGGCTTGATCGAGACCACGACATCGGGCGCGGCGGTGGCGCCGGAAGCGGCGGCCGCTATTGCCACCGATGCCATGAGCGGGATCAGAAACGATTTCATGAAATGCACTCCACTTGAAGAAGTATAGTTATGTTATTACATTTATTGCGTAACTCTATAACGTATGCAATAGCGGTAAGCAACATCGCCGAACGGACAATCCCATGCTTCATTCCGCCCATCGGGGCAAAGAGATACTGGTTTCCCTTGCCAATGCCGGCGTGCAGCGCAACGGCCGCTGGCTGGTGCGCGGCGTGGAATTTTCCGTCAGCAAGGGCGAGATCGTCACGCTGATCGGGCCGAACGGTTCCGGCAAATCCACCAGCGCGAAAATGGCGATCGGCGTGGTGAAGCCGACCGAGGGCGAGGTTTCGCGCATTGCCGGTCTGAAGGTCGGTTATGTGCCGCAGAAGCTTTCCGTGGACTGGACCATGCCGCTTTCGGTGCGCCGGCTGATGACGCTGACCGGGCCGCTGCCAGCCCGCGAAATCGACGCGGCGCTGAATGCGACGGGCATTGCGCATCTCGCCAATGCGGAAGTGCAGCACCTTTCCGGCGGCGAGTTCCAGCGCGCGCTTCTGGCCCGCGCCATCGCCCGCAAACCCGATCTGCTGGTTCTTGACGAGCCAGTGCAGGGTGTCGATTTCTCCGGCGAGATCGCGCTCTATGATCTGATAAAAAATATCAGAAATTCAAATAATTGCGGAATTCTGTTAATCTCGCATGACCTGCATGTGGTGATGGCCGAAACAGATACCGTCATATGCCTGAACGGCCATGTCTGCTGCCGGGGCACGCCGCAGGCGGTGAGCCAGAGCCCGGAATATATGCGGCTGTTCGGCGGCGCCGCAGCCAAGGCGCTCGCGGTCTATAGCCACCATCACGATCATACCCATCTGCCCGATGGCCGGGTGCAGCATGCGGATGGTTCGGTGACCGATCATTGCCACCCCGAGGATGGGCACCATCATATGCATGACCACGGCCACCGTCACGACAGCCATGACGAATGCGGCTGCGGCCATGAGCATGAGCATGAGGGACATACGCCATCCAGGCACGGACAGGGAGAGCGCCATGTTTGACGATTTCTTCGTTCGCGCCATGGTCGCCGGTATTGGCGTTGCGCTCACTGCCGGTCCTCTCGGCTGTTTCGTCGTCTGGCGTCGCATGGCCTATTTCGGCGATACGATGGCGCATTCGGCGCTGCTCGGCGTCGCGCTGTCGCTGCTGTTGCAGCTCAACCTCATCGTCAGCGTCTTTCTGGTGGCGTCGGCCGTGTCGGTGCTGCTGCTCTTTTTGCAACGGCGTCAGGCGCTCTCCGCCGATGCGCTGCTTGGCATTTTGTCCCATTCGGCGCTGGCGATCGGTCTCGTCATCGTCGCTTTCATGAGCTGGGTGCGCATCGATCTCGTCTCGTTCCTGTTCGGCGATATTCTCGCCGTCACTCGCAGCGATATCGCGCTGATCTGGGGGGGCGGGCTGGTGGTCATCGTCTCCATGGTGTTCCTGTGGCGGTCGCTGCTTGCCTCCACCGTCAATACGGAGCTGGCCGAGGCCGAGGGGTTGAACCCGGAGCGCGCAAAGCTGATCTTCACGCTGTTGATGGCGCTGGTGATCGCCATTGCCATGAAGGTGGTCGGCATCATGCTCATCACGTCGCTGCTCATCATACCGGCGGCGACCGCCAGACGTTTTTCCGCTACGCCTGAGGTGATGGCGGTGGTGGCTTCGCTGATCGGCGCGGTCGCCGTTGTCGGCGGCCTGTTCGGCTCGCTCAGTTACGATACGCCATCCGGCCCATCCATCGTGGTTGCCGCGGTGATCCTCTTCGTTATAAGCCTGTTGCCGGCGCCGGGTTTTTCCCGCGCCGCGGATGAAGGAGGCAAATCATGAATGCGCAGACCCAGCAAAACCTCACCAAGAACCAGTCGCTGGTCATGAATGCCCTCTCAAACGCGCATCAGCCGCTCAGCGCCTATATGATCCTCGACAAGTTGCGGGATGAGGGTTTTCGTGCGCCGCTGCAGGTTTACCGGGCGCTGGAAAAGCTGGTGGAGTTTGGTCTCGTGCACCGGCTTGAGAGCCTCAACGCCTTCGTTGCCTGCACCCATACGCAGGCGGAGTGCTGCTCGCACCACCATGGCACGGTGGCTTTCGCCATCTGCGAATCTTGCGGGCAGGTGACGGAATTCCACGACCACGAAATCGACCATCGTCTCGAGCGCTGGGTGAAGGACAGCAAGTTCAAGGCGGAAAAGACCACGATTGAAATTCGCGGCCTCTGCGCCGCGTGCTCGGCTTAGTCTCACGGCAGGGCGGGCGTGGATGCCCGCCGTTTCCTATCCTTCGATGATCGCCAGATCTTTCGAAAAGCGCTTCCAGTTTTCGATGTATTTTTCCGCCGAGCGGCGAAGCCCCGCGGCTGCCTCATCATCCAGCGTGCGGATGGCGCGCGCCGGCGAGCCGACAATCAGGGAATTGTCCGGAAATTCCTTGCCCTCCGTCACCAGCGCATTGGCGCCGACGAGGCAATTGCGACCGATCTTCGCGCCATTCAGGATCGTCGCGCCCATGCCGATGAGCGAATTGTCGCCAATGGTGCAGCCATGCACGATGGCATGGTGGCCGATGGTGCACATTTCCCCGATGACGGCGGGAAAACCGGGATCGCTATGCACCATCACGCCCTCCTGAATATTGGTGCCGCGCCCGATGCTGATCGGCTCGTTATCGCCGCGCAGCGTTGCGCCGAACCAGATGCCGACATCCTCGCCGAGCGTCACCGAGCCGATGACATTGGCGTCGGGCGCCACCCAGTAGCGATCAGGCGCAGGGGTCTGCGGCACACGGTCGGCGAGGCGGTAAAGCGGCATGGCGGTATCCTCCCTTTTTTCGACGGCCTCAGGCAACCGTCACGCCCAGTGTGCCGACACCCTCGACGCCGCATTCGATGCGGTCGCCACGCACGATGGGGCCGACGCCGGCCGGCGTGCCGGTCATGATGACGTCACCGGCGGCAAGCGTGAACAGCTTGGAAAGCTCGGCAATCACTTCCGGCACCTTCCAGATCATCTGGGCAAGATCGCCCGTCTGCTTGCGTTCGCCATTGACGTCGAGCCAGATCGCGCCGGTAGCGGGATGGCCGATCCTGTCAGCGGGGACGATGGGGGAGACCGGTGCGGAATATTCGAAGGCCTTCGCGCCTTCCCAGGAGCGGCCCATCTTCTTCAGGCCGTCCTGCAAGTCGCGGCGGGTCATGTCGATACCGACGGCGTAACCCCAGACATGGTCCAGCGCCTCGGATGCCGGGATATCGGCACCGCCGCTTTTCAGAACCACGACACATTCGACTTCGTAGTGCACATTCGATGACAGCGGCGGGTAGGGGAAGTCCTGACCGGCGGGCAGCAGATTGTCCGGGTTTTTCTGGAAATAAAAGGGCGGCTCGCGCGAGGGATCGTGGCCCATCTCAATGGCGTGATCGGCATAATTGCGGCCGACGCAATAGACCCGCCGGACGGGGAACAGATCGCCCGTGCCTTCCACGGGCAGGAGAACGGGTTTCGGAGCGGGGATGACGGTGGCGGCCATGTCGATTTCCTGTCGTCTTTTTCGGTGCACTTCTTGTCCCGCGATTCCGGGGCGATTTCCAGTTCAAAATGACCCTGCCTGCAAAACTGGCTTTTTACGGTCCTTTGCTGTAGAAGCCGGCGCAAAGAGGTTAATCCATGTACAGACAAGCGCTTGCAAGCGGCGAAAAAATCTTCGCCGTGGCCCCCATGATCGACTGGACCGATACCCGCTGCAGGTTTCTGCACCGGCAATTGTCGAAGCGCGCGCTGCTTTATACCGAAATGATCGTCGCCGACGCCATCATCCACGGCCAGCGCGAAAGGCTGCTCGGTTATCACCCTGAGGAACATCCCGTTGCGCTGCAGCTTGGCGGGTCTGATCCGGCCAAGCTTGCCGAGGCGGTGCGGATCGCCGGCGATTACGGATATGACGAGATCAACCTCAATGTCGGCTGTCCCTCGGATCGGGTGCAGTCCGGCACATTCGGCGCCTGCCTGATGCGCGAGCCGGACGTAGTGGCGCGATGTGTCGCGGCAATGAAAGCTGTCGCCAGCGTGCCGGTTACGGTGAAATGCCGGATCGGGGTGGACGATCAGCAGCCGGAAGCGGTTCTGCCGGATTTTCTGAAGCGGATTGTTGCGGCGGGCGCGGACGCGGTCTGGGTTCATGCGCGAAAAGCCTGGCTGCAGGGGCTTTCGCCAAAGGAAAACCGCGAAGTGCCGCCGCTCGATTATGATCTCGTCTATCGCATGAAGCGGGAAAACCCTGATGTCTTTATCGGCATCAATGGCGGTATCGCCGATCTCGATCAGGCGAGCGGGCATCTCCAGCATATGGATGGCGTGATGCTTGGCCGTGCCGCTTATCACAACACGTCCATTCTTGCCGATGTCGACCATCGTATCTATGGCGAAGAGGCTCGCCAGCCGGACTGGATGGCGCTGCGTGACGCGATGATGGCCTATGCCGCCGACTATATCGCCGCAGGCGGACGTCTCAACCACGTCACCCGCCACATGGTCGGGCTGTTTCAGGGCATGCCCGGCGCGCGCCGTTTCCGGCAAATCCTCTCCAGCGACGCCACCCGGCCGGGCGCTGGCCCGGAGGTGATCGAAGCCGCTTTTTCGGCCATCGATTTCAGTCCGACGAAAGACATGGCGGGCTGAAAGCGCTCAGACCGCCTTTTGCAATTCCTGTGCACCAACAGGCGCATTCACCTTGCCGCCGGTGATGAAGAAGGCGAAGACATCGCGCGGTGTCTTTTCGACTTTCCGATCCGGCGCTATCAGCGGCAGATCGTCCGGCACGCCGCCCTTCGCATAGGTGTTTACCCGCTCGGCCCAGTGGTCGATGTCTTTTTTCGGGTAACAGGTCTTGATATCGTCCTCGCCCTTTTGCAGGCGGCAATAGACGAAATCGGCCGTCACATCCGGCAGCATCGGATAGTCATGATGGTCGGCGCAGACGACGGCGACCTTATGTTTGGAGAGAAGATCGATGAATTCCGGAACCTGAAATGTCTCGTTGCGCACTTCGACGACATGGCGAAGACGGATGCCGTCCTGCTTCTCGGGCAACAGGGACAGAAATGCGCCAAAATCCTCCGCGTCGAATTTTTTCGTCGGCGCGAATTGCCAGAGGATCGGGCCGAGGTGGGACCCGAGTTCCGTCAGCCCCTGCGTCAGAAACTTCGTCATCGATTCACCGGCCTCGGCCAGAACCCTGCGGTTGGTGACGAAGCGGCTCGCCTTTAGCGAGAAGACGAAATCCTCGGGCACTTCGGAAGCCCATTTGGCAAAAGTTTCCGGCTTCTGGCTGCTGTAATAGGTGCCGTTCACCTCTATGGCCGTGAGCTGCCGGCTGGCATGCTCCAGCTGGCGCTTCTTCGGCAGTTTTTCCGGATAAAACGTGCCTTCCCATGGCTCGAAGGTCCAGCCGCCGATACCGGTGCGGATCGTGCCTGATGTCGACATATGCTGTTCCTCCTCCGGCCTTCGGCCTATCGAACCCTTGCGACGAAAGCTGCGGATTACTCCGCAGCCTCCCGTTTTCCGGCCGGCCGGCGCTCCAGAAGCTCCTTCAGGAAGTGACCGGTATAGGAACGCTCGACCTTCACAATGTCCTCCGGTGTGCCGGTCGCGACCACTTCGCCGCCGCCCGTGCCGCCTTCGGGGCCGATATCGATGATCCAGTCAGCCGTCTTGATGACTTCGAGATTATGCTCGATCACCACGACGGAATTGCCCTGTTCGACCAGAGCATGCAGCATTTCCAGGAGCTTGTTGACATCGTGGAAATGCAGGCCGGTCGTCGGTTCGTCGAGAATATAGAGCGTGCGGCCGGTCGAGCGCTTCGACAGTTCCTTGGCGAGCTTGACGCGCTGCGCCTCGCCGCCGGAGAGCGTATTGGCCTGCTGGCCGACCTTGATGTAACCGAGGCCGACATCGAAGAGCGATTGCAGCTTGTCGCGCACGGCCGGGACGGCGGCGAAGAACTCCACGCCTTCCTCCACCGTCATATCCAGCACGTCGGCAATGGATTTGCCCTTGAAGGTGACATCGAGCGTCTCGCGATTGTAACGCTTGCCGTGGCAGACATCGCAGGTGACGTAAACGTCAGGCAGGAAGTGCATCTCGATCTTGATGACGCCATCGCCCTGGCAGGCCTCGCAGCGGCCGCCCTTGACGTTGAAGGAGAAACGGCCCGGCGCATAACCGCGCGCCTTGGCTTCCGGCAGGCCGGCGAACCAGTCGCGGATCGGCGTGAAGGCGCCGGTATAGGTGGCCGGGTTGGAACGCGGTGTGCGGCCAATCGGCGACTGGTCGATATCGATGACCTTGTCGATGAATTCGAAACCGTCGATGCGGTCGTGTTCGGCCGGGATTTCGCGCGCGCCCATCACCCGGCGCGCCGCCGACTTGTAGAGCGTCTCGATCAGGAAGGTCGATTTGCCGCCGCCCGATACGCCGGTTACGGCCGTGAAAACACCGAGCGGCACGGCGGCCGTAACATTCTTCAGGTTATTGCCGCGTGCACCAAAAACCTTGATCTCGCGGCCCTTCTTGGGCTTGCGGCGCTCTGCCGGTACGGCGACGCCGAGTTCGCCGGAGAGATATTTGCCGGTCAGCGATTTCGGATTGGCCATCACCTCCTGCGGTGAGCCCTCCGCAATCACCTGACCGCCATGAATGCCGGCGGCGGGGCCGATATCGACCACATAATCCGCCGTCAGAATGGCGTCCTCGTCATGTTCGACCACGATGACGGTATTGCCGATATCGCGCAGATGTTTCAGCGTATCCAGCAGGCGGGCATTATCGCGCTGGTGCAGGCCGATCGAGGGTTCGTCGAGAACATAGAGAACGCCGGTGAGGCCCGAACCGATCTGCGAGGCCAGCCGGATGCGCTGGCTTTCACCGCCGGAAAGCGTACCGGAATTGCGCGACAGGCTGAGATAATCCAGCCCGACATCGTTGAGGAAACGCAGGCGCTCGCGGATTTCCTTGAGGATGCGGACTGCGATCTCGTTCTGCTTGGCGTTGAGGCTTTCCGGCAGCACCTCGAACCAGTCGCGCGCGGTGCGGATCGACATTTCGGTGACTTCGCCGATATGCAGCCTGTTGATCTTGACGGCGAGCGCTTCCGGCTTCAGGCGATAACCGGCGCAGGCCGGGCAGGGGGCCGCCGACATGTAGCGTTCGATTTCCTCGCGCGCCCAGGCGCTGTCGGTCTCTTTCCAGCGACGCTCCAGATTGGGCACGATGCCTTCGAAGTTCTTCACCGTCTTGTAGGAGCGGGCGCCGTCCTGATAGTTGAATTCGATCTTGTCATCGGTGCCCTGCAGGATGGCGTGCTGCGCCTCTTTCGAAAGATCCGACCACTTGCTCGACAGCTTGAAACCGAAAGCCTTTCCGAGCGCTTCCAGCGTCTGATTGTAATAGGGCGACGAGGATTTCGCCCAGGGAGCGATGGCGCCGTCGCGCAGGGTACGGGCGGGCTCCGGCACGATCAGGTTTTCATCCACCTTCTGCTGCGAACCGAGGCCATCGCAGCTGGGGCAGGCGCCGAAGGGATTGTTGAAGGAGAACAGCCTTGGCTCGATTTCCGGAATGGTAAAGCCTGAAACGGGGCAGGCGAATTTCTCCGAAAACAGCACACGCTCATGGGTCTCGTTGAGCGACTTGTTGGCGGAACCGCCGGCGGCGGTTTCTTCCGGCGGCAGGGGCTTGTCGGCGAATTCGGCAACCGCCAACCCGTCGGCGAGCTTGAGGCAGGTCTCGAGACTGTCGGCAAGGCGCGCCGCCATATCCGGGCGCACCACCGCACGGTCGACCACCACGTCGATGTCGTGTTTGTATTTCTTGTCGAGGGCGGGTACGTCGGCGATTTCGTAGAACTGGCCATCCACCTTGACGCGCTGGAAGCCCTTCTTCATCAGATCGGCGAGTTCCTTTTTATATTCGCCTTTGCGGCCGCGCACCATCGGCGCGAGAATATAAAGACGTGTGCCTTCCTCGAAAGCGAGAATGCGGTCGACCATCTGGCTGACCGTCTGGCTTTCGATCGGCAGGCCCGTGGCCGGCGAATAGGGCACGCCGACACGCGCGAACAGCAGGCGCATATAGTCGTAGATTTCGGTGACCGTGCCGACCGTGGAGCGGGGATTGCGCGAGGTGGTCTTCTGCTCGATGGAGATTGCCGGCGACAGGCCGTCGATCTGGTCGACATCCGGCTTTTGCATCATTTCCAGAAACTGGCGCGCATAGGCCGAGAGGCTTTCGACATAACGGCGCTGGCCCTCGGCATAGATCGTGTCGAAGGCAAGCGAGGACTTGCCCGAGCCGGAAAGGCCGGTCATGACGATCAGCTTGTTGCGCGGCAGGTCCAGATCGATGCCCTTGAGGTTGTGCTCGCGGGCGCCACGGATGGAAATCGTCTTCAGTTCACTCATGACAAGGCTCGGACAAAAATAACGGGCTTGATGGCAGCGCGTCCTTATGTAGTGACGCAGCCGGATGTGTCGAGGTCTATTCCCAATCGGTCGCAGCTTTTCGGAATGCTTGACTCGAAATCTGCGATTTAATAGAACAAAAAAGGAACGAATTGCAAGCGCGAATGTCTGCTCCCGCAGCTTAAGATTATTCTTTGTGGATAGTTCCATGCTTGCGGTGCCCTTTGCGGGCGGCGGCGGCTATTGTGTGGCGAATTTTTTGAAATGCAATTGCCGGTCATGATGGCC
The DNA here is from genome assembly GCF_004005385.1 of Agrobacterium sp. CNPSo 2736. NCBI lineage: Bacteria > Pseudomonadati > Pseudomonadota > Alphaproteobacteria > Hyphomicrobiales > Rhizobiaceae > Agrobacterium > Agrobacterium sp. CNPSo 2736. The sequence goes on from NZ_RZTX01000002.1 coordinate 133,726, forward strand.
GGCGGACAGGATGACGAGATGGCTGGTAGCGTAAACAAGGTAATTCTGATCGGGAACGTGGGCGCCGATCCCGAAATCCGCCGGACGCAGGATGGCCGCCCCATCGCCAATCTGCGCATCGCCACCTCGGAGACCTGGCGGGACCGTAACAGCGGCGAGCGCCGCGAAAAGACCGAATGGCACACCGTCGTCGTCTTCAACGAAGGCCTGTGCAAGGTCGTGGAGCAATATGTAAAAAAGGGCGCCAAGCTCTATATTGAAGGCCAGCTGCAGACGCGCAAATGGCAGGACCAGACCGGCAACGACCGTTACTCCACCGAAATCGTTTTGCAGGGCTTCAACTCCACGCTGACGATGCTCGATGGTCGCGGTGAGGGCGGTGGCCGCAGCGGCGGCGATTTCGGCGGCGGCAATGATTATGGCAGCGGCGGCGGCTCCAGCTATGGCGGTGGTTACGACCAGCAGTCCTCGTCGCGCGGCGGCTCTTCCCGTAGCGGCGGCGGCCAGCCTTCCGGCGGCTTCTCCAACGATATGGATGACGATATTCCGTTCTGAGCGGGACAGCGACTGACAGGAGGCGGGCACCGGGCAAACCACGGACTGCCCGCTTTGAGGCTGCGAGGACCTATGCCGCGACCTTGTCCGCCAGCATCGCGACCATGACATCGGATTGCGACACGATGCCCACCATCTTGCCTCTGGAGTCGATGACCGGCAGGTAGTGCAGTCCTTCTTCGGCAAAGCGGATGATGGCCTCCTCGATTGCCGTTTCCGGCCGTACGGTTCTGACTGGCGATGTCATGATGTCCTTGACGGTATCGTTGGGGGCGCTTGCGCCGGAGAGGATGAGGCGCAGCCGCTGCAGGAAACCGATGGAGGGGCGGCCGTTTCTCCAGCTTGCCTTTTCCAGAAAATCCGTCTGGGTGACGATGCCGACGATCTCCGCTTTATCGTTGGTGACCGGCAATGCCTTGAAATGGTGGCTGTGCATCAGGGCATGGGCGTGTCGCAGACTGTCATCGGGCGCAACACCGACGACATCGCGCGACATGACGCTGGCGCAATCGAGATGCAGCGCACGGCGACGCCAGGAGCGCAGTTCGGTCTTGCGTAAAATGGTTTCGAGCTCGTCACGGTCGATATCGAGGACCTGGTCATATTCCTTCAGCACCTCGTCGAGGTCGTTGGAGGAAAATCCGATTTTCTGGATGGGGGTCGGATCCGTGGTGCCGTGGGCGGCCTTGCCAAGCTTCAGGCCGTGGGGGTAGGCGCGACCGGTGGCGTTGTTATAGGCGAGGGCCAGGGCAAGAAGGATCAGCGAATTTCCGGCGACCGGCCAGAGCAGGAAGCCATAACCGAGGCTGTACACGGCAGGGCCGCCAAGAACGGCGGTCAGCGCCACCGCACCGCTTGGCGGGTGCAGGCAGCGCAAGGCCATCATCGCGGCAATGGCGAGGCTGATGGCGAGCGCGCTGGCAAGAAATAGATCCGGAACCAGCAGCGCGATTGTCACGCCCACGAAGGCCGAAACGAGGTTACCGCAGAGGATCGACCAGGGCTGCGCCAGCGGGCTGGAGGGCACGGCGAACAAAAGCACGGCCGAAGCGCCCATCGGGGCGATCATGGCGGGCAGCGTGGGGTCGAAACTGAGAGCGAGACTTCCCAGAAGGCCGGTCAGCAGAATGCCGACAAAGGCGCCGGTTGCGGAGCGCAGCCTTTCCCTGTTGCTGACGGGTGCGGCATCCGGGATGAGGCGACGCAGCGTGGAACGCATGGAGATAACTTTCGAATCCGAAAAAACATGCGTCTTTTAGCCGAAGCGGCGGTCGGATTTAAAGGGAGGATTTTCCGGCATTTCAGCGGTTGGCGGGAATTTATTGCGCTGGCACCACCAAGGGGCGGCTTTTCAAAAAGCGAAGGCCGATTTTATGCCGTCGACCACGAACTGCACGGAAAGGGCGGCAAGCAGCACGCCGAGCAGACGGGTGAGGATCGCGCGGCCGGTATTGCCGAGAAAACGGTCCATCCGCTCCGAGACGATCAGGGCCGCATAAACGAGGGCCATGGCGAAAGCGAGGATCAGGATGAGCACCAGCATCTCGACGGTGGTTTTCATCGAGCCGGCAAGTAGCACGGTCGCGGAAATGGCGCCTGGCCCGGCGATCAGGGGCAGCGCCAGCGGAAAGACCGCCAGATTGTGAAGGTGGTCCTTGGTGATGGCGATCTCGGAGGTCTTTTCCTTGCGCTCCTGGCGTTTTTCGAAAATCATCTCGAAGGAAATCCAGAACAGCAACAGGCCGCCGGCGATGCGGAACGCGCCGAGCGAGATGCCGAGAAGATTGAGGATGGCAAGGCCGAAGAGCGCGAAGACGGCGAGAATGCCGAAGGCGATGATGGAGCCGCGCAGCGCCACCTGGCTGCGCTGGTCGCGCGTCATGCCGGCGGTCAGCGCCAGAAAGACGGGGGCGAGGCCCGGCGGATCGAGCGTGACCAGAAGTGTGGTAAGCGCGTTGATGAGCGTTTCGCTGCTGGCCATTCTTTCCCCGTCTCATCTGTTTTTAGGGCGGAGCCTACGCAAGTCGCTAGCACTTTGAAAGGGAGCGGTGGCGCTTTTGCCGGGCTAAATCGTGAAAAGCGGCGTTCGTCTTGCAAATGACGCAAAAGCCTGTTCAAAACTCGCCGGGAAATTGGCTTAACGTGGCTGTTTCCGCTATAAAAATCCATCCGATTCTTAACAGAGAATGTGATCCGTTTTGACTGACCAGAGCCCCCCCGGCGGCGGAAAACTTCCGCCAGGCATTGAACCGATTTCCATCATGGAGGAAATGCAGCGGTCGTATCTCGATTACGCCATGAGCGTCATCGTGTCCCGCGCGCTTCCCGATGTGCGAGACGGCCTGAAGCCGGTTCATCGCCGTATTCTTTACGGCATGTCCGAACTCGGCATCGACTGGAACAAGAAATACGTCAAATGCGCCCGCGTTACCGGGGACGTGATGGGTAAATTCCATCCGCACGGCAATGCGGCGATTTATGACGCCTTGGCGCGTATGGCGCAGGACTGGTCGCTCCGCCTGCCGCTGATCGACGGGCAGGGCAATTTCGGCTCCATCGACGGCGATCCGCCGGCGGCAGAACGTTACACCGAATGCCGTCTGGAAAAGGCCGCCCATTCGCTGCTCGACGATCTCGACAAGGAAACGGTCGATTTCCGCGACAACTATGACGGCACCTTGCAGGAGCCGGTCGTCATTCCGGCCAAGTTCCCGAACCTTCTGGTCAACGGGGCAGGCGGCATCGCGGTCGGCATGGCCACCAATATTCCGCCGCACAATCTCTCGGAAGTCATCGACGGCTGTATCGCCATGATCGACAATCCGGCGATCGAGCTGCCGGAGCTGATGCAGATCATTCCCGGCCCGGACTTCCCGACCGGCGCGCTGATCATGGGCCGTTCCGGCATCCGTTCGGCCTATGAGACCGGCCGCGGCTCGGTCATCATGCGCGGCCGCGCCACCATCGAACCGATGCGCGGTGACCGCGAACAGATCATCATCACCGAAGTTCCCTATCAGGTGAACAAGGCGAACATGATCGAAAAGATGGCCGAACTGGTCAAGGAAAAGCGCATCGAGGGCATTTCCGACCTGCGCGACGAATCCGACCGTCAGGGCTATCGCGTCGTCATCGAATTGAAACGCGACGCCAATGCCGAAGTCATCCTGAACCAGCTTTACCGCTACACGCCGCTGCAGACCTCCTTCGGCTGCAACATGGTGGCGCTGAACGGCGGCAAGCCGGAGCAGATGACGCTCATCGACATGCTGCGCGCCTTCGTGGCCTTCCGTGAGGATGTCGTCAGCCGTCGTACGAAATATCTGCTGCGCAAGGCGCGCGAGCGTGCGCATGTGTTGGTTGGTCTGGCGATTGCGGTTGCCAATATCGACGAGGTCATCCGGGTTATCCGTCATGCGCCCGATCCCGCTTCGGCCCGCGAAGAGCTGATGACGCGGCGCTGGCCGGCGCAGGATGTGGAAAGCCTGATCCGTCTGATCGACGATCCGCGCCACCGCATCAATGAAGACGGCACCTATAATCTCTCGGAAGAGCAGGCGCGCGCCATTCTCGAACTGCGCCTTGCCCGCCTCACCGCGCTTGGCCGCGATGAAATCGGCGACGAGCTGAACAAGATCGGTGCTGAAATTTCCGAGTACCTCGAAATCCTGTCATCGCGCCTGCGCATCCAGCAGATCGTCAAGGACGAGCTTGTCGCCATCCGCGACGAGTTCGGCACGCCGCGCCGTTCCGAGATCGTCGAGGGCGGTCCCGATATGGACGATGAAGATCTCATCGCCCGCGAGGACATGGTCGTCACCGTTTCGCATCTTGGCTACATCAAGCGCGTGCCGCTGACCACCTACCGGGCGCAGCGTCGCGGCGGCAAGGGCCGTTCCGGCATGGCGACGCGCGACGAGGATTTCGTCAACCGTCTCTTCGTTGCCAACACCCATACGCCGGTGCTGTTCTTCTCCTCGCGTGGCATCGTCTACAAGGAAAAGGTCTGGCGCCTGCCGATCGGCACGCCGCAGTCCAAGGGCAAGGCCCTCATCAACATGCTGCCGCTGGAGCCCGGCGAGCGCATCACCACCATCATGCCGTTGCCCGAGGACGAAACGACCTGGGAAACGCTGGATGTGATGTTCTCGACGACGCGCGGCACGGTTCGCCGCAACAAGCTCGGTGATTTCGTGCAGGTCAACCGCAATGGCAAGATCGCCATGAAGCTGGACGAGGAGGGCGATGAAATCCTCTCCGTCGAAACCTGTACGGACCGCGACGACGTGCTGCTGACGACCGCGCTCGGCCAGTGCATCCGTTTCCCCGTGGACGATGTGCGCGTCTTTGCCGGCCGCAACTCCGTCGGCGTGCGCGGCATCAACATGGCCGAGGGCGACCGCATCATCTCCATGACCATCGTGGGCCATGTGGAAGCTGAACCGTGGGAGCGTGCGGCCTATCTGAAGCGCTCGGCTACCGAACGGCGTGCCGCAGGCGTGGATGAGGACGATATCGCGCTCGTCGGCGAGGAAGTGACGGAAGAGGGTGAACTCAGCGAAGAGCGCTATCAGGAACTGAAGGCACGCGAAGAATTCGTGCTGACGGTTTCCGTGAAGGGCTTCGGCAAGCGTTCCTCTTCTTACGATTTCCGCACCTCGGGTCGCGGCGGCAAGGGCATCCGCGCCACCGACACCTCTAAGACCAACGAGATCGGTGAACTGGTCGCGGCCTTCCCCGTGGAAGAAGGCGACCAGATCATGCTGGTTTCCGATGGCGGTCAGCTCATCCGCGTGCCGGTCAACGGCATCCGCATCGCCAGCCGCGCCACCAAGGGTGTGACGATCTTCTCGACCGCCAAGGATGAGAAGGTGGTTTCCGTGGAGCGCATCAACGAGCCTGAAGGCGACGACGAAGCGGAGAACGGCAATGGCGAAGATGCCGCCGACGATTTGCCGGATACGCCGGAGGCACCGGAAAACGAGGCGTAAGCCGCCTTGTTATCTCCGGTTACCAGTCAAGAAAAACCCCGCGGCGCTCAGGCTCCGCGGGGTTTTTGTTTGTGTCTTGTCGACTGCGTTTGATTTTCAGCGAATGCGAATATGGACCGGAGCGCGACCCGAGCGGCTCGCGACATGAAGGTGGATGTTCGCTTCCGGCTGATTGGAGCGCCAGGCGCGGGCGCCGTGCGACAGAAGCAGCGCCACGAGATCGCGTGTCTTCGCCTTGGAACGATTGAGACCGAGATCGGCGATACGCATCGCCGCTTCGTGAATGGGATGCAGAACCGACAGGCTGCCATGCCCGTTGCCAGACGCAATGTCCGAATAATTCTCGTTGACTGCCATCTTGGAAAGCCTCGCTACACATTACAAATTTCGAGGAGACAGGCGATGTTTCGACCATGAAGCACCGCCTGCGGAAACGTCTGTTACTGGAGTGACGCCCAGCAGCTGACGCCTTTCTTTTTCAATGCATTGCATGCATTCACCGCGGCGTTCTGGCCATCGAAACCGCCGAAACGGGCGCGGTAGATCTGGGAGCCGTCCTTGCTGAAGGCGACCGTGAAGGGTTTTGCGGAGCGCAGTGCCGCGCCGCCCTTTTCCTGCGCGTTCTGCAACAGGCCGCGCGCGGAGTTCTCATCGGGAGATGCACCGATCTGGATCACCCAGCCGCCCTGCGGAGCCTCGGACCTGGCCGAAACCGAAGGGGCGGAGACAACAGGCGCCGTGGTGGAGGCGGTGACGATATTGTCCACCTTGGTCGAGTTGGTGATCAACTTGCGGTCCGGTGCAGCGGGCGCCTGATTGATTGGGTCCTTGCCCTTCTGCCAGGTGGCGGCTTCCATGGCCTTGACGGCTGCATTGGAAGAGGAGCCTGCGAAGGCGGTAACCGGCGCTTCTTCGTAACGGGTCTGCGGCACCGGACCGGAATTGGGCAGGCCGGCTGCGGTTGCTGCAACTGCAACGGACGGAACAGCAGCGGCCACGGCGACGGGCTCTTCGACAGGCGCTGAGCGGGTCTGCGCGATCAGGTTGCTGTTGCCGCCACGCGATGCCTGCGGCAGATAGGTTGCGACAAGCTTGCGCATGGTGGCGTCACGGGCAGCGCTGGAGCGGCCGCCAAGAACGACGGCGACGATGGAGCGACCGTCGAGCTGCGCCGATGTGGCAAGGTTGCTGCCGGCTGCGCGGGTATAACCGGTCTTGATGCCATCCACACCCTTCACGGTTCCGACGAGGCGGTTATGGTTGCCGATAACCTGCTTGCCGAAGTTGAAGGTACGGGTGGAGAAATAGCCGTAATATTGCGGGAAATGCTGACGAAGCGCGACGCCGAGGCGGGCCTGGTCGCGCGCCGTCGTCATCTGCGCCGTGTTGGGCAGGCCGTTGGCGTTGCGATAGGTCGTGCGGGTCATGCCGAGTGCACGGGCCTTGGCGGTCATCATTCTGGCGAAACGGTCTTCCGAGCCGCCGAGATATTCGCCGAGCGCGGTGGCCATGTCATTTGCGGACCGGGTGACGAGTGCAAGGATAGCCTGTTCCACTGTGATGCTGCCGCCGGCGCGCACGCCAAGCTTGGATGGCGGCTCCTTGGCGGCGTTGGCTGACACCGGCACCTTGGAATCGAGCGAGATACGTCCGGTATTGAGCGCTTCGAATGTCAGATAAAGCGTCATCATCTTCGTCAGCGAAGCCGGATAACGCAGCCCGTCCGGATCCTCGCCATAGAGGACCTTGCCGGTCTTGGCATCGATGACGATGCCCGCATATTTCGGATCGGCCTTTGCGGCTTGAACGGATGTTGCGGTTATGAACGCCGCAGCAAGGGTTAACGCAATAAACCTTACGAAAGACGTCGCACCCGCTTTGCGCGAATGTGCCCCAGATAGACTTTTCAACACTGCTGAACTCTTCAATCGCATATTTCTGTTCCGCTCGGACACGCCCCGCCCGATGCTCCGGGAAGAAACTTTATCGGGATGGCGTTACCAAGTGGTTTATGAAAGGTATCTGCCTTCCATAAAATGCGACTTTTCGCACGCAATCTGTGCCGTGCTGTTTCACCGATTTCCGTCTTTTACGAGGCGGCGCTCGATATAGTTTTTCACATCCGCGTCCAGCTTTTGCCATTGCGGCAGCAGGGCGCAGGAGAAACGGTAGAACAGGCTGAGGTCCTGTCCGGCGTGAATATCCCTCTGACAATCGCTGCCGGTGGCCGCCTGCGGCATGAGGCAGCGCACCACATAGGCGCTTTCGCCCTCGCGCTCGCCGGTCAATATGACTTCCTTGCCGTAGCCGGAATCGGCGCGCAGGCGGTGCAGCATCAGGCCGTGCTTCAGCGGCACCGGCTCTCCCTCCGTCAGCCGCGAATAGATCGGCCCGAAACGACCGGACATGTCCTCGGACATGGTGCTTTGCGAAAGCTGGATGAAGATCAGCCCTGCCGCCTGCGCCGGATCGTCGAAGACGGCGCGATTCGCTTCCTCATAACCCTCGAGGTCAGGCCAGCTTAGATAAAGGTCGACGCGCTCGCGTTCTCCGCCGAGGCGTTCGGAAGGCGCCCGCAGGGTGTTTTGGGCAAGCTTCAGGCGGTCGTTGCCGATGACGATCTCCACCTCCTCGGTGGCCGTCGTATGGCCCGCCTGGAGAATCCGCTCGCCATACCATTTGATGCCGACATTGAGGACGCCGAGAAAGACGAGAAGAATTCCGGCGATGAGAACGGCCCGGAGCATGAGTGACGATGAAAGCAGGGGTTTCTGGTCGTTCATGGGCTTCCATATTCGTTCCGGCCGCCGGATGGGTTTCCGGCCGGGAAATAGCCGTGCAAAGCTTTAACCCGAGGCGATCGGCATTGAAATGATGTTTTGCCGCTGCTACCTGATACCGACCAAGCAAAGGACGGCATATGGCAGCGCGCGACAGATATTCCCGGAAGCTCGAATGTTCCAGATGTGGTCATCAGGGTTTTGCCGAAGCGTCGGAATCGGATGACAAGAGCCGCCGGGACGTCGATTTTCGCATCGATGAAATGCCGCGCGGATTTCGCGCGGAGCGCGCCTCGGGCGATCCGACGGATTTCATGATCCGCTGCGCCCAGTGCGGCAATATATTCCGTTTCCTGCAGAAAACCGCCTATGCGCCCGGAGGCGAACCGCGCGTGAAGGCCTGAAGGGAAGGTGCCGGCATGACTTTACCGCAACAACCGAACGGAGCGCCGCAAAGGCGCAAGCCGATCTGGCCGTGGATCGTGCTTCTGGTGCTGACGCTTTCAGCCATCTATTCCTATAATCGCGCCAACGAAATCATCGCGGAATTGTCCGATACCTTGCCGCCGGCGCTGCTGAACCTGTTTGAGGATATTCTCCGGGGTGACGGCCGGCATGGCAACGGCGGGCCGAGCATCGGCGTCTGAGGCGAGGGCGGTGAGAGAGCCGCGAGCCTTTTGGCCGCGCTTCATCTTCTGGGCCATGAAAGAAAAAAGCCCCGCAAAGAGGCGGGGCAGGTTGATCGCTCGGGGAAAGTTGGGCAATGCCCGGGAGCGATGGCTTGATATAAGTGACAATAGTGCTGACGCGATAGGCCATTTCCGTCCCAAACAGTACGCCTATGCATAAATTTCGCTCAATCCGCAGATTTTTGAACGATGAGTTTGGACAATCTGTAAGACAACTTGACAGACTTTCGCTTTATTCTTCGCATTGCCTCGAATTGCACATATTCGCCTTTAACATAACGTGACATGAGCAGACGCATGGATAAATCGGGAATCCTCTTCGTGGCGCTTTTGCTGGTGCTTGTCGCAATCGTTTTAAGCCTGACGCTATTCGAGACGGCTCAGCAGGTGCCCTCGATACCTTCAGGCGACGGATCCCTGCTGCCGCCGGCAACGACCCCGGGGCAATGATCTGCCAACCGCAAGAGAAGGGCGACACAGCTCGCCCGGGCGGGATTGACGGCCTTTTTCAAACCGCTATAAAGCCTCACCACCGATGGATGGGTGTCCGAGTGGTTTAAGGAACCGGTCTTGAAAACCGGCGTGCGTGAGAGCGTACCGTGGGTTCGAATCCCACCCCATCTGCCACCCTTTTTTATCATATGCTCCCGTTTGCCCTTACGCGCCCTATACGGTTCCGGTTCAAACTGGTTCCATGCCGTTTCGTACTATCCCGGTCATTTCCGGGTACCCAGCCGGGTATTAGAATCAAAAACTGGGTAAAGATGGAGCGGGCGTACTTACTGACACGGCGATTCTAAAAGCGAAGGTTGCATGACAGGCCCTACAAACTCGCCGACACGAACGTTCTTCACGGTTATGTCACGACCGGATCGGCTTCCAGCTATCGTGGTTTTGGGCGCACATTCTCATCTCTGGCTAAAGAGTTCAAAATCGTCCCTCATCTTGTAAAAGCGCGCACTGCCGTGCCAAGTGATGTTCTTATATTAGCGCGAGTCAATACGTATCGGCACAAGCGCTTCGAGGAGTTTTGTCACGCCATAAAAGCCACTGCACAATCATACAGTAGCTTTTATACGGAATAGACAGGTCAAATTCAGAACGAACAGACACTCGCGGCGAGACGGACGCATGCAAGCGTGTAGGGCAGAGAATGTCGCGATTTTCCGCGTGCCTGAGCAAATTGCTCAGCAGCCTGATCACAGTTTTCTTCCGCCTGGGTTTCGGCTTCTGCGATGGCTTCGGCACTGCCCTGATCGGCTACAGGCACGCGTGCCATACCGTAGACCTCCGCGAGGCTTTCCTGTGATTGGTACATGGTCTGCATAGGTACCATCTGACATCCATAGAAGGGCTGGCAAACGGTTTGCACTGTCATGCCGACATTGGTCCGGGTGTAGGATGGCTTTCGCGTAATATATATCGCAGTTGCCCACGGATATGTCCGGTAGATCGTTGAATTGGTAACGTCGCCGTGGATCGTTGACCCTTGAATGTTTGTGTAGGTCTTGATGTCGACGTTTGGAACATTTGATTTGCAAATATTCCGCGCCATCTCCTGTCGGGTGGTGGCCGCATCCGGCTGCTGAGAGCAGCCAGATGCCACTAATATTGGCCAGAAAAAGAATGTTGATTTTATAAAAGAAACCATTTTTCCATGGCTTTCTCCAGAAAATTGGATGTGACGCATTATTTATCGAGTAGCCGTCACGTTTATATCAGGCGTGGCGCGCGGAGTTACTGTTTGTCCTCCGCTGGAGTTACTTACGGAGCCGCCGATGGTAGATTTATTGACCGTCACTCCCGTTTCTGTTCTTGAATAGGTATTATTGCAAGCGGTTAGAAAAACGCTGCTTGTGAATACAATGAATGCGACTTTCATTTGTTCCCCCCCCCAAAAAAAATACAACTAAATTTAACATTTGCGGTTGAGTTTGAAAAGATATTCTATCAAAAGATTAATCAAATCTTTAGAGGTGCCTTGCGACGGACGGGATCGAGGGGCTAGCCCGGTTTGGGGGTTGAGATGAATCAGGAATGGTGGTCGGAAATCGGCCTTTTTCTTGACCTTATGGCATTTGCGATGTTGTCGTGGGATCTTGTTAGCTCAATTAATGGAGAACGGACGGCGCGTGACGACATTTTCAGGATAGAGCGGCGGGCTTTCAATTCTCGGTACGCAATTTTCGGCCCTGGCAATGAAAAGTTCGGGCAGGAACAGGATGAATTCGAGCGGCGACAGCAGGAGCGCCGTAGGAAGTCGGACGCCAGTATTAGAAAAAGGCAAATCGTTGCATGCGTGGCGATCATGATCGCGACAATTGGGTTTGCGATGCAGCTTTATGGCGGCTGGCCGGTTTGACTGCGAGCCGAGGGAGAAGCAGCGGACAGCAAATCTTGCAATGGCTTACCTCAAAGAAGTCTTGACTATGGTCAAGATCGGTTCCTCGACACTTTGTCGATGGATGGATAACGGCATCGTCTCTAGGCCGCGCCAGTCTGGCGAACGTTGGGTTCGTTGGATGGTAGCTGACATCAAGGAGTGGCAGGACACTCGGCAGACTGAAAAAAGCATCGTAAAAACTGAAAATGATTCCCGGGTATAAAACCCGTTACAATTTAAAATGACAAAAAAATTCTAGAGATAATTTCAACGCAGCAGGGGGCTAAACGTGACATGCACCCCATCTGCAAGCGTAAAAATCGTTCGAACAATGCTGCGACGAGGGATGCTTTGATCGTGTTGCTTGGTTTTGGAGCGGTGCGAATTCAGCGCGAATGAGAAACCCGCCTTGCGGCGGGTTCCATATTGGTGATCCAATCAGATTTCCGGGCAGCCCCGTTCGTTCGCAAATGTGATGCGATCCGGTCCCCGGCGCGTGAAGCCTTCGACGACGACACGGCCCGGGGTGACGCGCACGACCTCGGGATCGCGCAGGCCTGCCTCACGGGCGGCGGCGCGGGCTTCGCGTTCGCTGCATCCACGCATGCGGGGCGGGCCGCGGCGGTCTACGTCCCGGTCACGATCGCGGATGACGGGGCGAACGCCGTCGGGGCCGATTCTGAGTTCCATGTCCTGCGCGCCTGCGGGGATCGGCGCGGCGAAGGATACCAGGGCGACGCCCATCGCCAGAGCTGTGGTTTTCATAAGCTTGATCATGTTTCCTCCCTCAGCCGAAACCGGCGGAAAGCTCGTTTGTTTGCGGGGAGAGAACGCGGTTGCTGTCCGTTTGTTCCTTGCGGGTGCGGTGAACGGGAGATGCTGGGGCGGGTAAAGCCGGCCCGATGGGCGGGCTTAAAAGATAGAAATCATTAACCACGTTCGTTACAATTTTATCGAATTTGCAGAAGTCGTTCGCATTTTCGCCACGTTATGCACAAGATTAAGCGACTGTTAGGTGCTTCGATGGCAGGGGCAAATAATCGAGGCAAGTGAGGGTGCGGTTCTCCGAGCCAATAGCAGCGTGGGGCAGACGATTTGAATTCTACGGTCAAGAAACTCGGCATCAACGCCAGGTCGGGCGTGAAGTGGCTTGCAATTTCCGTGCTTTGCGCCGCAACCGCATCGTGTTCCACGACGTCCGAGACCAAGCCTAAGCCCAAGCGCAGCAAGGAATATTTTTCCGAATCCGAATATGGCGTCAAAGCCAGCCCGCGCGTGGCCGATGGCAAAGCCATTCCCAAGGGCGGCGGGCGCGAGCTGATCGGGAATGCCTATACCGTCAAGGGCCGCCGTTATTTCCCGAAGGAAGAGCCGGGCTACAACAAGACCGGCCTTGCTTCCTGGTACGGTTCCGCCTTCCATGGCCGCCTGACCGCCAATGGCGAAGTCTACGACAAAGAACATCTTTCTGCCGCACATCCGACATTTCCCCTGCCGAGCTACGCGCGCATCACCAACATGGAAAATGGCGCTTCGGTTCTGGTGCGAGTCAACGATCGCGGACCGTTCCATGAAGGTCGCCTGATCGACGTTTCCAGCAAGACGGCCGATCTTCTCGACATGAAGGCAACCGGCACGGCCAATGTGCGGGTACAATATGCCGGCCGCGCACCGCTCGATGGTCACGACATGCCTTATCTGATGGCGTCCTATATTCCGAAGGGTTCGCGTTCGCCGGGTGTAGCGCCCGAAGGGCAGATCGCGACGGGCGTGATGGTGGCTTCGGCCTCGCCGAATTTCGTTCCGGCTCCTGCGTCCAACCCGAATTATGGCGGCTCCGCACAGACGGCGCTCGTCGGTTCCAAGAAGAATGCGGCGCTTCAGGCCATGCCGCTGGTCAACGGCCCGGCGCCGGCTTTCGAGCAGTTTGCGATCCTGCCGGAAATCGGCCCCATCCTGGCGGAGCGTCCGGAAGGCAATTTCATGCGTGAGCCGGCGGCGCCCGGCGGCAATTATCTGCGCGTGCCGACGCCTTCCTCCAAATTTGCGGCGGCCTATTCCGAAGAATCGGCTACGGTCTCCAGGACCGCGAGCGCCTTCGACAGCGTGCTCGTCGACCGTGGCGCGCTCAACGAGCAATCGATACTCGCCCATGTGAAGCGTCAGCAGGCGAAGTCGCGCTGACGAATTGAAGGATACGGCCGGCCTCTCGCCTTTGTCGCGGGCAGCCGGTTACGGCAGGCAGGACTGGGCGGTTTCATGCGCAAGGCCATTCATCGCTCCTATTGTTCGGTCGTCGCAGCGGCAGCGTTTGCGTTTTTCAGTGCGGGCCCGGTGCAATCGCAGACCGGCCCCTTCATCGCAAAGGCTGAACAGGCCTATATGATCGATGCCGAAACAGGCACGGTGCTTCTTTCGCAAAACGAGAATCAGCCTTTTCCGCCCGCTTCGCTTGCCAAGCTGATGACGGTGGAAGTGGTGCTGGATGCGTTGTCAAAGGGGCAGGTGACGGCAGAGACGGCTTACCCCGTCTCGGAATATGCCTGGCGCACGGGCGGCGCGCCCTCGCGCACCTCGACCATGTTCGCGGCGCTGAAATCCTCCGTCAGCATCAACGATCTTTTGACCGGCATCATCGTGCAGAACGCCAATGACGGCTGCATCGTCGTTGCCGAAGGCATGGCGGGTTCGGATGCCGCTTTCGCCAAGCGCATGACGGCGCGGGCGGGCGAACTGGACATGAGCAGCAGCACCTTCACCAATTCGACCGGGCTTCCCGACCCCGGCAACCGGACGACCGCGAGGGACATGGTGCGTCTTGCGCAACATCTGCGTGATACCTATCCCGAGCGTTACGGGCTTTTCACCAAACCGGATTTCGAATGGAACCGGATCTTCCAGCGCAACAAGAATACGCTCCTGATGCCCGGCAGCGGCATAGACGGTCTCGGCCTCGGTTTTGCGGAAGGCAGCGGTTTTGCCGCTGTCGTTTCGGCCGAGCGGGACGGCCGCCGGGTCTATCTGGCGCTTGCCGGCATCGTGGACGACAAGACGCGGCAGGAAGAGGCCCGCCGGGTGGTGGACTGGGGCCTGACCGCCTTTGAAAAACGCCATCTCTTCAGCAAGGACGAAGCCGTCGGGTCTGTCAGCGTTTATGGCGGCGATGTTTCGCATATCGATCTTTCGCCGAAGGAAGATGTCAGCGTGCTGGTGCCGGTCAATAATCCGGATCGTATTTCCGGCCGTATCGTCTATCGCTGGCCCCTGAATGCGCCGCTGGACGTCGGGGCGAATGCCGGAACGCTCAAGATTTTTTCGGGCGAGCGCCTGTTGCGGGAAGTGCCGCTTTATACAAAGGCGGCGGTCGGCAAGGGGTCGCTCACCCAGAATGCCACAGGCGCGCTGAAGGAACTGCTGCTGTTCTGGCTCTGAAAGCCTGTTCCATGCGCGGCCTTGTTCCTATGCTTTTGTTCAGGCATCGGTTTTTCTGAAAAGCGCTTCACAGATTTCGGTTCGATGCTGTAAACAGGCATTTCGAATTCGAGGAAACCCGTGCAGGACGTGACATTGGCCGAAAAGACCGGATTGTTCATCAGCTTCGAAGGCGGCGAAGGCGCCGGCAAGTCGACGCAGATTCGCACGCTTGCCGAGGCGCTCCGCAGCCGTGGTTTCGAGGTGGTCGTGACGCGCGAGCCGGGCGGCTCGCCGGGTGCGGAGGCCGTTCGGCATGTTCTTCTATCCGGCGCTGCGGAATCCTTCGGGGTGCGCATGGAAGCGATCCTGTTTGCGGCGGCGCGCAACGACCATGTCGAAGAGGTCATTCGCCCGGCGCTTGCGCGCGGCGAGATCGTGCTCTGCGACCGGTTTCTCGATTCGTCCCGTGTCTATCAGGGCACGACCGGCAATCTGGAGCCGGATTTCATCGAGACATTGCAACGCATTGCGATTGACGGTGTCGTGCCGGAGCTGACGCTGATTTTCGACATTGCCGCCGAAAAGGGGCTCGCCCGCGCCAGAAAGCGCGCGGATGAAGGCGCTGCGCCGGACCGCTTCGAAAAAGAGGAAATCGAGACCCACGAGAAGCGGCGGGAAGCCTATCTGGATATTGCGCTTGCCGAGCCGCGTCGTTGCCGGATCGTCAACGCCGACCAGCCGGAAGAAAAAGTGGCGGAGGATGTCATGTCCTTCGTCGAGCCCTTGCTCGAACAGCTGAAAACAGCGGCGGGCGCGGCGCATGAGTGAAGTTCAGGGCGTTCTCGACGGTGCGATTGCGCCGCAGCAGAACACGAAGCTTTTCGGGCATGAGGAAGCGGAAGCCTTCCTCGCGCAGTCCTATCGTTCCGGCAAGGGCCATCATGCCATTCTGATCGAAGGGCCGGAGGGGATCGGCAAGGCGACGCTTGCCTTCCGCTTTGCCAATCATGTGCTGAGCTATCCCGATCCGTCGCTGGCGCCGGATTTTCTCGCCGATCCTGATCCGCAATCGCTGGTCAGCCGGCAGATCACCGCGGGCGCCTCGCATAATCTGCTGCATCTGACCCGTCCTGTGGATGAAAAGACCGGTCGTGTGAAATCCGCCATTACGGTGGACGAGGTGCGGCGGGCAGGGCACTTCTTTTCGCAGACCTCCGGCACCGGCAACTGGCGTATCGTCATCATCGATCCTGCCGACGATCTCAATCGCAACGCCGCGAATGCGATCCTCAAAATACTGGAGGAGCCGCCGAAACGGGCGATGTTCCTCGTTCTCTCGCACGCGCCGGGAAAATTGCTGCCGACCATCCGCTCACGCTGCATGCCGCTCAGGCTCCTGCCGCTTTCGGATGCGGCCATGGTGCAGTCCCTCGATCATCTCGGCATCAGCCCGGAAGGCGAAAAACGCGACGCCCTGCTTGCCGCCTCCAAGGGCAGCGTCGCGCAGGCGCTGAAGCTGATGAATTACGGCGGCTCCGATATTGTCGAGGCCTTTGCGGAGGTCATGGCTTCCGAAGGGCCCGGCGTGCGCAAGCAGATGCATAAGCTTGCCGAGGTTCTGGCACAGAAGGATGGCGACATCGTTCTCGGCTTCTTCATGGAGCATGTGACGGAAGAGCTCATCGAGCGCGCACGGGCGGCGGCGATGGCGGGCGATATCGCGGCGGCGGAGAAACATGCACGGCTTTCCTCGACGCTCTCCGAACGCATTACTGTGGCGCAGGCCTATAATCTCGACAAGAAGCAGATGGTGCTTTCCATTCTGGAAGATATTCGCGGCGTTTGAAGGCGAGGGATCGTGCGGAATGTACGATTCGACGGTGGATAAATTCTCCTCCGTCATGCCGGACTGGGTTCGGCATCCAGCCACGGCGCGTCCGCGCCGTGAAGAGAGTCTTTTGCGATCAAGGACTTGATCGCGCTGGACCCCGAATCCAGTCCGGGGTGACGGCCACTTTGTCCGCAGGCCATCGTACAAAACGTACGCTTTTTCTTTCGCTGCTGCGAACAATGGTTTAAGAGCGGTCTATCCAAAAAACAGCCTGTAAAGTCGATAGACCGTCATGACAGACAAGACACCATTCTACATCACCACCGCGATCTCCTATCCTAACGGCAAGCCGCATATCGGCCATGCCTATGAATTGATTGCGACGGATGCCATGGCACGCTTTCAGCGCCTGGATGGAATGGATGTGTTCTTCCTGACCGGCACCGACGAACACGGCCAGAAGATGCAGCAGACGGCGCGGGCGGAAGGCATTTCGCCGGAAGAACTGGCTGAGCGCAATTCGGACCAGTTCCGCGCGATGGGCAAGCTGCTCAACGCCTCGAACGACGATTTCATCCGCACCACGGAAGAACGTCACCACGAGACCTCGCGCAATATATGGAACCTGATGGCCGATAGCGGCGACATCTACAAGGACAGCTATGCCGGCTGGTATTCGGTGCGCGACGAGGCCTATTACGCCGAGGACGAAACGGAACTGCGCGCTGACGGCGTTCGCTACGGGCCGCAGGGCACGCCGGTCGAGTGGGTGGAAGAGGAGAGCTACTTCTTCAAGCTTTCCGAATATCAGGACAAGCTGCTGAAGCTCTATGAGGAAAATCCGGAGTTCATCGGTCCGGCGGAGCGCCGCAACGAAATCATCTCCTTCGTCAAATCCGGCCTCAAGGACCTGTCGATTTCGCGCACCACCTTCGACTGGGGCATCAAGGTTCCGAACGATCCGAAACACGTCATGTACGTCTGGGTCGATGCGCTGACCAACTACATCACCGCGACTGGTTACATCGAGGATAAAAACGGCCCGCGTGCGAAATATTGGCCCGCCGACGTGCATATCATCGGCAAGGATATCATCCGATTCCACGCGGTCTATTGGCCGGCTTTCCTGATGAGCGCGAAGCTGCCGTTGCCCAAGCGGGTTTATGCGCATGGCTTCCTGCTCAACAAGGGCGAGAAGATGTCGAAGTCGCTCGGCAATGTCGTCGATCCGGCCAATCTGGTGAACCATTTCGGTCTCGATCAGGTCCGTTATTTCTTCCTGCGCGAAGTCTCCTTCGGCCAGGACGGCAGCTATAGCGAAGAGGGCATCGCCACCCGCATCAATGCCGATCTTGCCAACGGTATCGGCAATCTCGCCAGCCGTTCGCTGTCGATGATCGTCAAGAATTGCGAAGGCCAGATCCCGACGCCCGGTGAGTTTACCGAAGAAGACAAGGCGATGCTGGCTTCCGCAGACGGGCTGCTGGCGCTTTGCCGCGAGGAGATGGGCAAGCAGCTCATCCACCGCGCGCTTGCGGCCATCATCGCCGTCGTCTCGGAAACCGACCGCTATTTCGCCTCGCAGGAGCCGTGGGCGCTGAAAAAGACAGATCCCGAGCGCATGGGCACCGTGCTTTACGTCACGGCGGAAGTGGTGCGCCAGATCGGCATTCTCCTGCAGCCCTTCATGCCGGAATCCTGCGACAAGCTGCTGGATCTCGTTGCTGCCCCTGCCGACAAACGTGATTTTGCCGCACTCGGCGAAGCGGGCCGTCTGGTTCCGGGCACGCCGCTTGAGGCGCCGAAGCCGGTCTTCCCGCGTTACGTCGCACCGGAAGCGTGAAGGCGAGACCCATGCTGATCGATACGCATTGCCATCTGGATTTTCCCGATTTCGAAGCTGAGCGCGACGATATCATCGCCCGCGCCCATGCTTCGGGTGTGAGCCAGATGGTGACGATCTCGACCCGGGTGCGTCGTCTGCCCGAACTTTTGAAGATCACGGAAAAATATCCGTCGGTCTTCTGTTCGGTCGGCACGCATCCGAACAATGCCGACGAGGAACTGGATATTTCCGCCGACGAGCTTGTGCGGCTGGCGGAGAGCCATGACAAGATCGTGGCGATCGGTGAGGCGGGTCTGGATTATTTCTACGATACGCAGAAGCCGGAAGACCAGAAGACCGGCCTTATCCGCCACATCGAGGCCGCAAGACGAACGAAGCTGCCGCTTGTCATTCACAGCCGCAGCGCCGATGACGACATGGCCGCTATTTTGCGCGCCGAAAGCGGGAAGGGTGCGTTCCCCTTCATTCTGCACTGCTTTTCCGCCGGTCCCGAGCTGGCGAAAACCGGTGTCGAGCTTGGCGGTTATGTCTCCTTTTCCGGCATTCTGACCTTCCCGAAATCGCAGGATATCCGCGATATCGCCGCCACCGTGCCGCTGGACCGGTTGCTGGTGGAAACGGATGCGCCTTATCTTGCGCCGAAGCGCTGGCGGGGAAAGCGCAACGAACCGTCCTATGTGGTCAATACCGCTGAGGTTCTGGCCGAGGTGCACGGCGTTTCCTATGAGCGCATGGCCGAAATCACCACCGAAAACGCCTTCCGCTGCTTTTCCAAGATGACAAGGGTGTAGGTGTGGCAATCTACCGTCGTCGCTTCACGGTTCTCGGTTGCGCATCGTCGCCCGGCGTGCCGCGCATCAACGGCGATTGGGGCGCATGCGACCCCGAAAACCCGAAGAACCGGCGCACGCGAACGGCCTTCATGGTGGAACAGATCGGCCCGAATGGCGGACGGACGACCGTCGTCATCGACACCGGCCCGGATTTTCGCGAACAGATGATCGCGGCGAAGGTGGAGGCGGTCGATGCGGTGCTTTACACTCACGCCCATGCCGACCATCTGCACGGTATCGACGATCTGCGCATCTATTTCGCCCTTCAGCAAAGCCGCATTCCGATCTATGCCGATCCCGTTACGATGGCGCGCATAAAGGACGGTTTCGCCTATTGCCTGGAGACCCCGCCGGGCAGCAGCTATCCGCCCATCGTCGAACCGCGGATCATCGCCGATATCGACGCGGCCTTGATCATCGATGGGGCAGGCGGGCCGATCCCGTTCAACGTGCACATGCAGCAGCATGGCGATGTGCATTCGCTGGGCTTTCGCATTGGTGACGTCGCCTATTGCACCGATGTCAGCGATTTTCCGGCAGAAAGCCTGCCGAAGCTTGCCGGTCTCGATGTCCTCGTCATCGACGCGCTGCAGCACCGTTACCACCCCAGCCATCTTTCGCTGGAACAGGCGCTTGGCTGGATCGAAAGATTCGCACCCAAAAGGGCGATCTTGACCCACATGCATATTCCGCTCGATTATGAGACGGTGATGCGGGAAACGCCTGATCATGTCGAACCGGCTTATGATCAGATGCGTTTCGAGATCGAGATCGAAGCAGCCTGACGCCGCCTGAAAAGGAGCAGCATGTCGACCAAGCCTTTCCGTGCACCCAGTATGGCGAGCTTCTTCGACAATCTGCGCGCCAGTCGTCTGCGGGCGATGTTCCGGCGCGGCGAACTGGGACTGGTGATCCTTGCCGTCTTCATCGGCATTGCGGCGGGCCTTCTCGTGGCGTTGATCGGCGCCTTGAGCACGGCGTTGCATGTGCTGGTTTTCGGCGTCGAGCGGTTGAGCAGCAGCGATCTTTCCGGACGGATCGTGCTTGTCGGACCGATCATCGGCGGCATCGTGCTCGGGCTGATCATCTTCATTCTTTCGAAAACCCGCAAGAAACCCATGGTCGACCCCATCGAGGCAAATGCGCTGCATGGCGGCCGGCTGTCGCTGACGGACAGCATCATCGTTTGCGTGCAGAATATCGTCTCCAACGGTTTTGGCGCCTCCGTCGGGCTTGAGGCCGGCTACACCCAGATCGCCAGCGGCGTCGCCTCGAAGATCGGCATCAAGCTGAAACTGCGGCGAGGGGATATGCGTATCCTCGTCGGCTGCGGCGCTGCGGGGGCGATTGCTGCGGCCTTCAACGCACCTCTGACCGGGGCGTTCTACGCCATCGAACTGATCATCGGCACCTATACCGTGGTGACGCTTGCGCCGCTCATCGTCTCGGCACTGGTAGCGACGACGGTCATTGGGATTATCGGCGGCCATGGCATCTCGATCGATATTGTCGATGCCAGCCGTGTAACACCGGCGGATTATGTGCCCGCCATCTTTCTCGGCGTCGTGTGTGCGGCCATCGGCATCGTGCTGATGCAGGCGGTGTCCTTCATCGAAGAAACCGCACGCAAAAGCGCCATTCCGGGCTGGCTGCGTCCTGCCATCGGCGGCGTGGCGGTGGGCGGGCTCGCGCTGATTTCACCGCAGGTCCTGTCGAGCGGCCATGGTGCGCTGCATCTCAATATCGATGCGGAACTGACGATATACGGGGTGGCCGGGCTGTTCCTGTTGAAGGCGGCGGCCAGCGCCATTTCCATCGGCTCGAATTTCCGTGGCGGCCTGTTTTTCGCCTCGCTGTTCATGGGCTCGCTGCTGGGCAAGATTTTCGCGCTCTGCGCACCCTATATCGGTTATGGGTCGACGGCGCCCATCGTCTATGCCGTGATCGGCATGAGCGCCTTCGCCGCCGCCATCATCGGCGGTCCGCTGACCATGACGTTTCTGGCGCTGGAACTGACTGGCGACTTCCAGATCACGGCGCTGGTGCTTGCCGCCGTCATCACTACCTCGCTCGTGGTGCGCACCACCTTCGGTTACTCCTTCGCCACCTGGCGTTTTCACCTGCGTGGCGAGAGCATTCGCAGCGCCCATGATATCGGCTGGATCCGCGACCTGACGGTCGGCAGGATGATGCGCGCCGATATCCGCAAGGCCAATGTCAGCATGGGCCTCCCGGCCTTCAAGGAGAAGTTTCCGCTCGGTTCGACGCAACGGGTAATCATGACCCATGATGACGGACGTTATGCCGGCATCGTCCTCGTGCCGGAAATTTACGCAGACCCGATGGATCGCGACCCCAGCAAGATCAGCCTAGAAACCTATCTGCAATACAAGAACGATGTGTTGCTGCCGACCATGAATGCCCGCCAGGCGGCGGCAGCCTTCGATGCGGCGGAGAGCGAAGCGCTGGTTGTCGTTAATGACAAGATCGAAAATCGTCCTGTCGGATTGCTTACCGAAAGCCATACGCTGAGGCGCTATAGCGAAGAACTGGATTTGAGACGCCGGGAGGCGTCAGGTGAGTTTTGAAACTACATTAGATTGTCAGTTTTATCTATTGATATAATTATGTTTTTATAATGTATTTTCATTGCCTTTAATCCTTGTCCGGGAACGGTTTTTTTCGCCGCGTACACGCGTGTCGGCCGGGTTCCTGTGACCGGCACAGGAATGGGCGGAGGAACGACTCCGCCCCGGGGAGCCAATTTGTCGCGTATGTGATGCACAACAACTCCACCAAAGTCAGCTTCTGGCCCAGCACCCCGGCGGCACTGAACATGTGATCCCGCACGGCATTTTTCGTCGTCATGTCATTTTCCTCAGTGCCCGCTTGACAAAAAAACATTCGCCACAATAAATAGACTGACTACTTAATTAATAAAACGCCGAGCCGGAAAAGAGCCAGTCGGGGAAGGCGAGGTGGAGATGTTCGCATCCGTCCGGTCCCGAAGCCCGAGTGGCCAGATATTTTACTACCTTCATCCTTACCGGCAGCGCCGTGAGCCGATGAAACTTGGAGAGTGTTATGCCTTCAGACAGCAGCACGGTTGAGACGATGCCTCTTGCGACGTCCTGCGGCCAACTCGAAACGGTTTCGGGGGCCGGGTTTCGCGGGCTCGGCCTTCCGCATCGCCGTGCGCCGCTTTATGGCGTCATCGTTGCCGGAGGCCTGTCGCTTTTCGGCAACGCGGTGGCGGCCGTCGCGTTGCCGTGGATCGTGCTGTCCCTGACCGGAAATGCCGCCTGGACGGGAATAGCGGCGGCGGCTGGCATGATACCGCTGGTTATCGGCGCTTTCTGCGGCGGCCCTGTCGTCGACCGTTTCGGTTCGCGCATCGTTGCGGTCACCGCCGATCTTGCCAGCGCCCTGAGTGTCGCGGCCATACCCTTTCTCATGATGGCGGGGCAGATGGATATCGGCCTTCTGCTCGGCCTGATCGTGGTCGGGGCGCTGCTCGACGGTCCGGGCATGATCGCCCATGATGCAAGGGTGCCGGAACTTGCCCGCATCGCCCGGATGCCAATCGAGCGGGTCACCTCGATAGATGAATTGCTTGAAAATGCGGCGATGATTTTCGGCCCGCCGGTCGCGGGCATCGCCATTGCCGCTTTCGGGATGGAATATGCCCTGCTGATCACGGCGGCCTGTTCGCTGCTCGCTGCCGTGATCGGCGCGATCTGTTTGCCGCGTCATAGGCGCAAATCCGCCGGTGCGGATCGCGGCGATGCGACATTTGCAGGTCTGCGCTTTCTGCTGACGGAGCCGCTTTTGCGTCTTCTGCTTGTCGTCGCCATGGTGATGCTGGCGGTTTTCGGGGCGCTCAACGCCGTTGTCCTGCCGGTGCTGTTCAAGGAAAGCGGGGCGGATGTCCTCGACCTCGGGCTGTTTCTTTCGGTTTCCGGGGCAGGGGCGGCTTTGTCGGCGGTGGTTTTCGCCATTCGCGGTCACTCCTGGAACGGCCGGGCCGTGCTGCTTGCCGGCATATCCGGGGCGACGCTCTCCATCGGCCTCATCGCTTTCCTTCAGAGCGGTCCCTTACTGCTCATCGCGGCCACCCTGATCGGTTTTTCCACCGGGGCGCTCGGTCCGCTCGCCAATGCGATGTTTCTGAAACGCGCGCCCGCTGCGATCCGCGGCAGCGTGCTTGGAACCACGGCTGCGATTGCCATGATGGCGACGCCGCTTGCCGTGCTGATCGCCGGTTTCGGCCTCCAGGCCGCCGGCGCCGTCTGGTTCTTGTGGGGGCTCAGCGCCACGCTCTGCCTGCTGGTGTTCTGGGTTTTCCTCAGCCCGGCCGCACGCGCGCTGGCGAAATCGCCGCCATGAGCGGGCGACTACCTGTTCCTTCGAGATTCAATCAAACCACCCGTGCGCCGCTGTTTTTTGCCGCACCCGATGTTCAAACCCGGACCCGTCCTGCCATGAACGACCTGAATTCCTCTTTCCCAAATCCTCAGCCTGCAAACCCTCGGCCACTACCCGGACAAACGACCGCACGACGGCCTTCGCGACGCCTGTTCTGGTGGGCGCTGCTCGCCATTGGACTTGCAGGCGGCGGGGCCTGGCTGATGCTGCCGATTGAGGAGACGCCCGCCGTGAGCCAGACCATGACGCCCGTCAAGGTGCGGCCGCATGTATCCGTCGTCACCTCAACGCCTTATGGTTTCAACGCCGGGCAGGACGTTGCCGGCCTTCTCGCCGCCCGCAACGATATTTCCATCGGTACGGCCGTGACTGGCCAGCGCATCGTCGAGGTTTTTGTCGATGTCGGCGATACGGTTGCGGCCGGGCAATTGCTGGCGCGGCTGGAAAGCAAGACGCTCGCGGCCCAGATCGAGCAGACGGAAGCGGCCGTCGCCCGCGCCCGCGCCACCCTTGCCGAGGCCGAGGCGGCGGAGATAGAGGCGAGCGAGAATCTGCGCCGTGCCGAAGGGCTTTCCGGCTCCAGCGTCAGCAAGGAACAGCTTGGCCAGCGCCGGGCCGCAGCGGCCATGGCGCAGGCCAAGATCGAGGGCGCCCGTGCCGAACTGGCGGGCGCGCAGGCGCAACTGACCCAGCACCGTATCGAGCTGGAGCGGACCGAGATACTTTCGCCGAAACCCGGTGTCATCACGCAACGCCATGCCCGCATCGGTGCGATGCCGGATAGTACGGAGCCGCTGTTTCGCCTGTTGCAGGATGGCGAACTGGAATTTCTGGCCGAAGCGCCGGAGCGGGTGCTGCCGTCGCTGCAAACCGGCCAATCCGTGTCGATCACCGTCAATGGGGTCAACAGGGCCATTCAGGGGACCGTCCGTGTCGTCGAACCGGCGGTCAATACCCAGAGCCGCCTCGGCATCGTGCGCATCGCCGTTCCACCGGCCGCCGATCTGAGGGCAGGCGCCTTTGCGCGCGGCAAGGTCGATTTCGGCGAGCGCCGCTTCCTCGTTTCCGTTCCTGAAGCCGCGCTGCGACTGCGCCGCGAAGGTGCGGCCCAGCTTGTGGTGGTCGATGGTGAGAACAGGGTGGCGCGCCGCGCCGTTCGTGTGGGGCAGGCCCAGAACGGCGTCGTTGAAATCCTCGAAGGGTTGAGCGCGGGCGAGCGCGTCGTGGAAAGCGCCAGCGCCTTCCTGCGCGACGGCGATGAGATCGTCGGCGTCAGCGAAATCGCGCAGAAGGAGGCGGATCGCCGATGACCAATATTTCCTCCTGGGCCATCCGTCGCCCCATTCCCACCCTCGTCCTTTTCCTGCTTTTGACGCTTGTCGGCATCCAGTCCTTCATGAAGCTGCCGGTCAACGCCAATCCACGCGTCGATTTTCCGATTGTCACGGTCTCCATCGTTCAGGCGGGCGCAGCCCCGGCGGAACTTGAAACGCAGGTGACGCGGCGTGTCGAAGGCGCGATTTCCGGCCTTGCCGGCATAAGACATATCCAGTCGACCATCGGCGACGGGCTTTCCACCACGACGGTGGAATTCCAGCTCGGCATCGATACCGCCCGGGCCACGAACGATGTGCGCCAGGCGGTCTCGCAGATACGCTCCGAAATGCCGCGCGACATCGAGGAACCGACCATCGCCAGCGTCGATGTGGAGGGCGGGGCAATCCTCTATTTCGCGGTCCGCGCCCCACAAATGTCGCCCGTCGATCTTTCCTGGTTCGTCGACGAGACCATCGGCCGCGAATTGCTGACGACCAAGGGCGTGCAGCGGGTGCAGCGGATCGGCGGTGTGAGCCGCGAAATCACCGTCCAGCTCGATCCGGACCAGCTGATCGCCTTCGGCATCAATGCCGAGGATATCAACAATCAGGTTCAGGCCTTCAACACCAATGTGCCCGGCGGCAGAAGTCGGCTCAACGAGAAGGAACAGTCGATCCGCGCGGTTGGCGGCGCGATCACCGCCGCCGAACTGGCGGAGCGGCCCATCAGCCTTCCGAACGGCCAATGGACAACGCTCGCCACGCTTGGCAAGGTAACGGACGGTGAGGCCGAGCCGCGCGAATTATCGCGTCTCGACGGCGAGCCGGTGGTCGGCTTTTCCGTGTTTCGCGCCAAGGGGTCGAGCGATACGGCGGTCGAAGACGCCGTCAATGCCACGATTGCGCGGTTGGTCGACACCTATCCGGGTGTCCAGATCGACCGGGTGCTCTCGACCGTCGATTATACCCGGGCGAGCTATCAGGTCGCCATGGAGACGCTGATCGAAGGTGCTGCGCTGACCGTCGTCGTCGTCTTCCTCTTCCTGGGTGACTGGCGGGCGACGCTGATCGCGGCCGTCGCCATGCCGCTTTCGATCCTGCCCACCTTCGCGGTGATGTTGTGGTTCGATTTCACTCTCAACAGCATCACCCTTCTGGCGCTGACGCTGGTGATCGGCATTCTGGTGGATGACGCCATCGTCGAGGTGGAGAACATCGACCGGCATCTGCATATGGGCAAGCGGCCGTTTCAGGCGTCGATCGATGCGGCCGACCAGATCGGTTTTGCGGTTCTCGCCATCACCGCAACCATCGTCGCGGTGTTTCTGCCGGTCAGCTTCATCGGCGGCGTCATCGGTCAATATTTCAAGCAGTTCGGACTGACCGTGTCGGTTGCCGTGCTCGCCAGCATGCTGGTGGCGCGTCTCGTGACGCCGCTGATGGCCGCCTATATTCTCGTACCGAAGGCGGTGAAACACGAAGATCATGCCGTACCGAAATCGCGCATGGGGCGGGGTTATGTCGCACTTCTGGAGCTTGCCCTTCGCCACCGGCTGAAAACCTGCGGCATCGGCGTTCTGGTGCTGGTCGGTTCGTTCCTGCTGGTGCCGCTTCTGCCCTCGGGCTTCCTGCCGAGCGATGATCGCAGCCTGTCGCGTATCCTGATCGAGTTGCCGCCGGACTCGACGTTGCGCGATACCGACAGTGCCGTGCAGTCGGTGACAGCAGCGCTCCGGGAAATGCCGGAGGTCAAAAGCGTCTTCGCCTCCATCGGCAGGACGGATGACGGCCCCGACGTTGCCCGCGCCTCGCTGCTGGTCAACCTCGTACCGGCCTCCGAGCGCACACTGTCCCAGCGTCAGTTTGAGCTTGGCGCAGCAGGCCTCATCGCCCGCACACCCAATATCCGCTTCGCCTTCCAGAATGAAAATGCGGCGCGCGATATTTCCATCATCCTCGTCGGTGACGAGCCGGAGAAGCTCGCCATTGCGGCTCTTGCCGTGGAAGCCGGCATGCGCGGCATCGAGGGCATCGCCAATGTGCAGACCACCGAACCCCTGCCGCGGACGGAATTGCAGATCAGGCCGCGCTTTGACGAGGCGGCCCGGCTCGGCGTGTCCACGCAATCCATCGCCGCCGTCACGCGCATTGCCACGACGGGCGATACGGACGCCAATTCCGCCAAGTTCAACATCGGCGACCGGCAGGTGCCGATCCGTGTGATGATCGACCGGGGTGCGCAGAGCAATCTCGATACGCTCGGCATGCTCCGGGTATCGGTGGCGAATGGCAGCCTGCCGCTGATGTCGGTGGCCGATCTTTCCGTCTCGGAAGGGCCGGGGCAGCTCAATCGCTTCGACCGCCAGCGGCGGGTGACGATCAGCGCCGATCTCGCCGGCATTCCGCTCGGCGTGGCGCTGGAGCGTATCAATGCGCTTGACGCCGTGGCCTCGCTTCCGGCCGGCGTGCGGCAGGTGCAATATGGCGATGCCGAATATATCGGCGAAATGTTCCAGAGCTTCAGCGCCGCCATGCTGTTCGGCCTGCTGATGGTGCTTGCCGTGCTGATCGTTCTCTTCAAGGATTTTCTGCAGCCGATCACCATCCTCGTGGCACTGCCGCTTTCTGTCGGCGGCGCGATTGTCGGCCTGCTGCTTTATGGCGGCGCGCTCGATCTGCCGGCGGTTATCGGCCTGCTGATGCTGATGGGTATCGTCACCAAGAACTCCATTCTGCTGGTGGAATTCGCCATCGAGAAGCGCAATGGCGGGCTGAGCCGCCAACGGGCGCTGGTCGAATCCGGCGTCGAGCGCGCCCGTCCGATCATCATGACCACGCTTGCCATGGTTGCCGGCATGATGCCGGCGGCGCTCGGGGTAGGGGCGGATGCCGGTTTCCGCGCGCCCATGGCGATTGCCGTGATCGGCGGCCTGATTACGTCGACCCTGCTGAGCCTCGTCTTCGTGCCCGTGGTCTTCACTTATATGGACGATCTGCGCGGCTGGCTCGGCCGCAGGCTGCAGCGTCTCACCTCCGTGACCGCCGCAGACCGGGCAGGGGCGGAGTGTCAGATAGCCGAAGGCGAGGCCGCAACGGTGCAGGGGCAGGGGTGATGGCGGATTATCCGGTCTCAGGCCTGAAGGCGCCCGCCATGCACGAGCATATCGCTGCCGCCGTCTGGCGATCCCAGGGATTTCTGTCCGGTCCGGTTTTTCTCGATAGCGGATCGGAAAACGTCATCGCGCTCGAGGTGCAATATCATCTGCCATTCTACCGGACGGCCCTGTTCGACCGGCTGGAGGTGGCGATGCCGAAACTGCTGGCCGAAGCGGTTCCCAAGCGGCAGGCGGAGTTTCTCGCGGGCCGTTTTCTGGGGCAGGCGGCGCTCACGCTTTTCGGGCGCGACCCTCAGCCGATCGGCATCGGCAACAAGCGCGAGCCGGTATGGCCTTCAGGCATAAGCGGCTCGATCAGCCATTCCCACGGCATCTGCGTCTGCATGGTAACGCAGGACTGCGATGTGAGGGTTGGTGTCGATATCGAAAAAATCGAGCCGGGAGCGGTAACGGAGGTCATCCTGAAGCGCGCCCTCGAGCCGCTGGAGCGCAGGCTGATTGCCGACCGCGAGGAATGTGACGCAGGCATACTGCCGTTCCTGGTGTTTTCCGCCAAGGAGACCCTGTTCAAGGCGCTTTATCCGGTGGTTGGACGCCATTTCGATTTCCAGGCGGCGCGTCTTTTCGAAAAACCCGGCCGCGATGAATTGCGGTTGGAACTGACGCGCCCGCTGCATCGCTCGCTTCCGGCGGGACGTCGTTTTTCCATCCGCTTTTCGGTGACGGGCAGTTTTGTCCGCACCTGGCTTGTTTGTCGTTAAACCCATGTTTTCAGGGAGATATTGATGAGTGGCAAGGATCTTCGCGTAACGCTCGTGCAGGCCGATCTGGCCTGGGAAAATACCGAGCGGAATTTGCAGCAATTCGACCGGCATCTCGATGAGATCGAGGCGACGGATCTGATCGTCCTGCCCGAGATGTTCACCACGGGTTTCAGCATGAACCCGAAGGCCGTGGCGGAACCCATGGACGGGCAGGCGGTGAACTGGCTGCTGGAGACCGCGCGCCGGCACGACGCGGATATCGTGGGCAGCGTGGCGATTGCCGAGGACGGGCGTTATTTCAACCGGCTGATCTGGGCGCGCCCGGACAGCACGCTCATTCATTACGACAAGCGACATCTGTTCACCTATGCGGGCGAGCACGAGCATTATACGCCGGGGCAGGCGCAGCAGTTGATCGAGCTGAAGGGCTGGAGCATCGCTCCCTTCATCTGCTTCGATCTGCGCTTCCCGGTCTGGTCGCGCAATCGCGGCCAATATGACGCGGCGATCTATATAGCGAGCTGGCCCGCCCGCCGCGCTTCCCACTGGAAAACGCTGCTGCCGGCCCGGGCTATCGAAAACCAGTCCTATGTCATCGGTGTCAACCGTGTGGGTATCGACGGGAACGATCTCTCCTATGACGGCGACAGCATGGTCATCGACCCTCTAGGCGAGATATGTTTTCACGCCAATGTGAAGGCAACCGTGCATCAGCAGCGGCTCTCCCGCCAATTGCTGGATGAAACGCGGGCAAAACTGCCTTTTCTTCGCGAATGCGAGCGGTTTGAATTGACCGCCTGATACCTCTGGCAGCCGAAGATCCGGCCTGGGCGGGTGCTTCTCCGCCCTCCATTCGCCTTTTACGGGTAAGGGCCGGTTGACAGGCGAGCGCGATATAATTAATGGACTAAGTGCTCAATTAATTTATGGGAGCAATCATGGCCCGCAAGCTGGATCCAGCCAAGCATGAAGCCAAGCGGCAGCAGATTCTCGAAGCCGCCATCACCTGCTTCGCGCAAAACGGCTTTCACCAGACCACCACGGCGCAGATTTGCGCGGCGGTCGGCATGAGCTCCGGCAATCTCTTCCATTATTTCGACAGCAAGGAAGCGATCATCGAAACGATCGTTGCGGAAGAGCGACGGGAAACCGCTGACTATTTCGCTGAACTCGGCGCGGCGGACGATCAGTTCGGTGCGATTTTGGGTTTCGTCGACGCCTCGCTGGAGCTTGCGACCGATCCGACCTATGCCCGACTGGTGCTGGAAATCGCTTCCGAAGCCATTCGCAATCCAGCCATTCATGCGCTTGTACGCACCGCCGACCAGGAAATTCGCGCGGGCATCGCCCATCTCGTGCGCAAGGGAATGGAACGGGGACAGATCGACGCCAATCTCGACGCCGAGCGCGCCGCCACCTGGATCGCCGCATTGATCGACGGTGTTTTCTCGCGTCTGGCGGTCGATCCCGATTTCCGGCCCCTGAAAGAGGCCGAGATGATGCATCTGATCATAGGCCGCTTCCTTTCGGCACGGCAATATTCCAATGCAGCGGATGAAACCGGACGATGTCCGACGCCGGCAACGGCTGGGGCAGAGGCCCGTACCGAATAGTCCCGGGAAACCGGACTGCGGTTTTCATTTCATGTCTCCGGCAGCCGCCGACATGCGGCGGCAGGCTCGCTTGTATTATGAGAAATCCGATCGTTGATGTGTGGATTTTGACAGCCAGTTTTCACCAGCTCAACCAAAGATGTCTGAATTGTGAAAATTTCAACGTAAAGTATATTAATGCTTTTCAAGTGAATGAATATATGCTTTATACGTCCGCAGACGCTTAATCGCGAACTTAACTGACGAATATACTGACTTAATATTCCGATATCCGGATATTATTCATGCTTATGCCCGCACCAAAGCTCGGAATTTTCGAATTACATCCTGATTTTTCTTGTCTCTGACGGGAGCGTTGCTTTCCGTCCCCAGGGAAGGACTATTATTGTGATGCTGCAGAACCACACTCCCACACCGCCGCCTCTGGATATCGCTATCGTCGGCATGGCCAGCCATTTTCCCGATGCGGCCGATCTTTATGATTTCTGGTCCAATATCGTGAACGGTCACGACGCGATCCGCGACGTCGATACGGTCGATCCGGTCGAATATTGGAAGCCGGAGGATTTCTACGATCCGGATCCGCGCGCTGCCGACAAGGTCTATGGCCGCAAGGCAGGCTTCGTGCCGCCGATCGATTTCGATCCCGTCGGTTTCAAGCTGCCGCCGCTGATGCTGCAATCGATCAGCACGGCGCAGCTTTTCGCGCTGCATGTGGCGAAACAGGCCATGGCGGATGCCGGTCTTCTGGGGGCGGGGGCCGAGAAGATCGACCGAGACCGGATCGGCGTCATTCTGGGCGGCTCCGGCAACGGCAATACGGCGTTTTCGCTGGCGGTGCGTCAGCAAATCCCGTTCCTGCGCAATATCCTCCTCAATAGCGGCCTGTCCGCGGAGGTGGCGGAAGATGCGGTCGAGCGGTTGCAGGGCCTGTCGCTGGAATGGAACGAGGATAGTTTTCCCGGCTTTCTCGGCAATGTGGCCTGCGGCCGCATCGCCAGCTATTTCGATCTCGGCGGCACGTCCTATATGGTCGATGCCGCCTGCGCGAGCAGTCTCGCCGCCATCAAGGCCGCCATCGGCGAATTGACGGACGGCAGCTGCGACGCTGTGTTGACCGGCGGCGTCAATCTCGAAAATTCGATCTTCTCGTTCCTGTGCTTCAGCAAGACGCCCGCTTTGTCGAAAAGCAACTGCTCACGGCCATTCGACAAGAAATCCGATGGCATGATGCTGGGAGATGGCGTCGGTTATCTGGTGCTGAAGCGGCTTTCGGACGCCGAGCGCGACGGCGACCGCATCTATGCGGTGATCCGGGCGCTTGGCGCTTCCAGCGACGGCCGCGCCAAGAGCATTTTCGCGCCGCGTTCCGAAGGTCAGGTGAAGGCGCTGAAGCGCGCCTATGCCCAGGCGGGATTGACGCTGGCCGATATTCAATTGATCGAGGCGCATGGCACCGGCACGGAATCCGGCGACGAGACCGAGATCAAAAGCCTCATCAGGCTGGCCGAGGAGCAGGGGCTCGATGGGAGCCATTCCATCGCCATCGGCAGTATCAAATCGCAGATCGGCCATACGCGTTGCGCGGCCGGCGCGGTGGCGATGATGAAAGTGGCGCTCGGCCTTTACCACAAGGTTCTGCCGCCGACGATCAATGTCGAAGAACCGACAGAGGTTCTGACCCGGCCGTTCTACGTCAATACGCTGGCGCGGCCGTGGATGCGCCCGCCGGCAGGCGAATTGCGGCGCGGGGCGCTCAGCGCCTTCGGTTTCGGCGGCACCAATTTCCACGTCATTCTGGAAGAATACGAACCGGAAATGCGCGAAGAGGCCTACAGGCTCAGCCGGTCGGCCCAGGTTCTGGCGTTTCATGCACCGACCCCCGCTTTGCTGGAGGCGGCGTGTCGCGATGCTCTTTCGCAGCTTTCCGGGGAGGTGAAGGCCGCGTTTTTCGAAGCCCATCTGGCAGATAGCGGCAGGCTTGCACCTGCGCCATCCTCCGCCCGTCTCGCTTTCGCCGCAGCGACGCCGGAAGAGGCCTGCGAGCTGCTGGCCAAGGCCTTGACCACGCTGCAATCCGGAGCCGACAAGGGGTTCGAACATCCGGCGGGTATTTATTACCGGCCCGAGGCGGCGCCGGTCGCGGGCCGTATCGTCGCGCTTTTCCCGGGGCAGGGCGCGCAATATGTCAATATGGGCGCGGGCGTGACCCTCGATTACCCGGAGCTGCGTCAGGCGGTGGAAGATGCCGATGCCGTGGCGCGCGACGTCGGCCTGCCGCCTTTGTCGGCTGTCATTTATCCGCCGCCGGCCTTTTCCGATGCGGAAACTTTTGCGCAGGCCCGTGAACTGACCCGCACCGCCAATGCGCAGCCGGCCATCGGCGCTGTGAGTGCCGGCTATTTCCGGCTGCTGCAACGTCTCGGCTTTGCGCCGGACTTCGTCGCCGGGCACAGCTATGGCGAGTTGACCGCGCTCTGGGCGGCGGGCGTGCTTTCGGATGCGGATTTTCACCGGGCCTCTCTCGCCCGCGGCCGCGCCGTCGAGATGCCGAGCGGTCTTGTCGATCCGGGTGCGATGCTCGCCGCGCAGATGCGTCATGAGGAAGCCGGGGAATTGCTTGCCGCCGTCCCGGATATCGTGATCGCCAATGACAATGCGCCGGAACAGCTTGTTTTCGGTGGCTCCACCGAAGCGATTGCGCGCGCCCATGCCTGGCTTTCGCAGCGTGGCCGCCGCAGCCAGACCCTGCCGGTTTCGACAGCCTTCCACACATCCTATGTCAGCCATGCGGCCGATCCCTACCGGGAAGGTATTGCCGGCGTCGAATTCGCAAGACCGCGCTGCGCGCTTTATTCCAGCGCAACGGCCGAACCCTATGGCGAAGACCCTGCGCATTATCGCGATGCGCTGGTTGGGCAACTCGTACAGCCAGTGCGTTTTCGCGAAATGATCGAGCGGCTCTACGCCGATGGCGGTTATCTGTTCGTCGAGATTGGACCCAAGGGCATTCTCGGCAAACTGACCGCCGACATTCTGAAGGGCAAGCCGCATGCGGTGGTTTCGCTCAATCCGAGCGCCAATGGCGAAGAAGCGGTGCAATTGCGCCGGGCGCTGGCGAAGCTGGTGGTGGAGGGCGTGGCCCTTTCCGACGCCGACCCCTATGCCCGCAAGCGCCCGCCGGAGGAGCGGCCGGCCAGACAGGCTTCCAGCTTCACCCTTCAGGGCGGCTTTTACCTGACCGAGAAGAACCGCAAGCGGCGCGAACATGCACTGCGCCACGATACGCGCGTGGTGGAAAAATTCCTCGCCGAGCGCACCGCACGAAACATGCCCGGCCCGGCTGTTTATCCGGACCCTGAGACCGAGCCTCAGCCGACGCAGAACATTCCCGTTTTCCCATCGGTTGCCAAACCCGTTCTCCCCACTTCGTCCTCCCATGCCACTGACAGGATCGAGATAGCAATGAC
This sequence comes from Agrobacterium sp. CNPSo 2736, assembly GCF_004005385.1. Taxonomy (NCBI): domain Bacteria; kingdom Pseudomonadati; phylum Pseudomonadota; class Alphaproteobacteria; order Hyphomicrobiales; family Rhizobiaceae; genus Agrobacterium; species Agrobacterium sp. CNPSo 2736. The sequence continues at coordinate 167,752 of NZ_RZTX01000002.1, forward strand.
GCGCCAATCCGAGAATATTCCGAAGCCGGACCAGATGGACAGGCAGATCGAAAGCCAGAATTTGCTCAGCCAGCTTCACCAGCAGTTCCAGACCAACCAGAAAGATTATATCGACATGCTGGGGTCTCTGGTCAGCAAGCAGCACAGCCTGCTGGAGAAGTTCCACGGCCATCCGCAGATGGAGAGCATGACCGCGAGCCTTGCCCGCAGCCTGCAATTGCTGGAGCGCAATCAGGAACTCTACCATCTCAACCATGAGCGCTATTTCGATAACCAGATGTCGCTGATGAGCGGCGAGGCGGTTCGCAGCCGCCCGCATATGCCGGCCCTTTTGCCGAACACGCTGGAAATGCCGAAACCGGCGGAGCCGCTGGCATTGCCGCATCAGCAGAGTTTTGCGCCCGCAACCCAGGCCGTAGCGAAACCCGCTATCGTCCCGGCTCCGCAGCCTCTCGCCGCTCCGGTCGAGGCGATTGCCGCTCCGAAACCGGTCTTGCCAGCCATCTCCGTTCCAGCGCCCGCACCAGTCGCCATATCGACCCCGGTTCTCAGCGCCGAGGATCAGTCACGGATCGCTGTTCTTGAAGCAATCACCGAAGAGCGGCTGATCCGCGAATTGACGGAAATCGTCAGCGAGCGCACGGGATATCCGGTCGACATGATCGGCGATCAGATGGATCTCGAGGCCGATCTCGGTATCGACTCCATCAAGCGGCTGGAGATTTTCGGGGCGATGTTCGACCGTCTGTCGAACGGCACCCGGCTTCTGGAAGATGCGGACAAGAACCGCAACGATGAGAATTTCGACATCGAGACCATGAGCAATATCCGCAAGATGACGCAGTTCTTCCTGCGCACCGTCGACGAATTGCTTGCCGGTATCAAAGGTGCGTCGGCCGCCGCCACACCCGCCGTCGAAACAGTCGCGCCGATAGCGACGCCGACCCGGGCTCTCAGCGCCGAGGATCAGGCAAGAATTTCGATGCTTGAAGGGATCACCGAAGAGCGGCTGGTGCGAGAATTGACGGAAATCGTCAGCGAGCGCACGGGATATCCGGTCGACATGATCGGCGATCAGATGGATCTCGAGGCCGATCTCGGCATCGACTCCATCAAACGCCTGGAAATTTTCGGGGCGATGTTCGACCGCCTGTCGAATGGCACGCGGCTTCTGGAAGATGCGGACAAGAACCGCAACGACGAGAATTTCGATATCGAAACCATGAGCAATATCGCTAAGATGACGCAGTTCTTCTTACGCACCATCGGCGAATTGCTGGCCGATATCAAAGGCGTGTCGCCCGTGACCGCCGTTACGGAAACGCCGAAGCCTGCTGCCCCCGCCAGCGCGCCTGCCTCGGCCGGCGCTTCCGTCGTGACCCTTCAGCGTCTCGGCGTGGTGACATCCACGAAGCTCTCCGACGCCGGCGACGAGGACTCCCAGCCAAAAAAAGCTTTGGCTGAGCAGGATGCATTCGCGCCTCTTGCTCAGCCGGTTATCGCCGCCCCCTCCGTTTATCGTCACCTTGTGGTGCGCCAGGACCTCGCGCGGCCGGACAGAATGCCGCTTTCGCTCGCCGCCGGCCGCATCTGGCTGCTTGTCGATGACGGCAAGGGATTGAGCGAGATATTGGCCGCGCGCCTGCTGGCGCAGGGGCAGAAAGTCGTCCGCGTCCATCTGTCCGCACCGGCCAAACCGGCAAAGGGCAAAAGAAAGCAAGCTGCCGGAACGGCTATCGACGGTGTGAGGGATTACAGTCTTCAGGACCGCAGCAAAGCGGCCACCGAGGCTTTGATCGCCGAAATCGAGCAGGCGGAAGGCCCCGTCGGCGGCTTCATCCATCTGCAGCCCGCAACCGGTGCGGCATCGATGGGCGAGGTCTTTGCCGAGGCGGGTTATGACGCCGCCGCGACGCTTTTCACCCTGGCCGGTGTCCTGCAACCGAGACTGACGAATGCGGAAGGACGCAACACCTTCTTTGCCGTCAGCCAATATGACGGTGCGCTGGGAACGGCGGGCAGGGGTCTCTTTAACGCGGCCGGGGCAAGTGTCGGCGGATTGGCGAAATCGCTCGCCGTCGAGTGGGAAGACGTCTTTTGCCGCTGGGTGGATATCGATCCGGGCCTCACGGCCGAAGAAACGGCCGGCCTCATCATCGAGGAGCTGGAAGACCCGCAGACGGCGCTGGTGGAGGTGGGACGCGGTTCCGAAGGATCCCGTATGACGCTCTCGGGCCGTGCCGAACCGGTCGCTGCCCGGCAGGAAACCGGGCTCGATGCGGACAGCGTGCTGCTCGTCAGCGGCGGCGCGCGCGGCATTACCGCCGATTGCGTGATCGGCCTGGCAGAACGTCATCCGGTCCGTTTCGCTTTGCTGGGACGCACCGATATCGATGCGCCGCTGCCCGAATGGGCCGAGGGCATCGAGGGCGATGAGGCCCTCAAAGTGGCGGCGATTGCAGCCATAAAGGCCGAAGGCGAGCAGCCGACGCCGGTAAAAGTGGAAAAAATGCTGAATGGCCTGCGCCATGCGGCACATATTCGCCAGACGCTGGCGAAGATCGAGGAACTTGGCGGCAAGGCGGCTTATTTCGCCTGCGATATCGCTGACGCCAAGGATGTCGAGCGCACGGTCGCCGCCGTCGAGGAAACCCTCGGCAAGGTTACCGGCATCGTCCATGGCGCTGGCCTTTTGGCCGACAAGCGCATCGAGAAAAAGACGGCTGAGGATTTCACCGCGGTTTTCGATACCAAGGTGCGCGGCCTGCAAAATCTCATGCAGGCGCTCCAGCCGGAGGCGATAAAGCATCTGGTGCTGTTTTCCTCCGTCTCGGGTTTCTTCGGCAATGCCGGGCAGACCGACTATGCCATGGCCAATGAGGCGCTGAACAAGTTCGCCCATATGTTCAAGGCACACTATCCAGACGCCTTCGTGCGCAGCATCGGCTGGGGTCCGTGGGATAGCGGCATGGTCAACGACGTGCTCAAGAAAGCCTATGGCGAGCGCGGGCTGGCGATCATTCCGGTGGAGACGGGCATCCGGTTCTTCGCCGACGAATTCGGCTCCGGCGACGGCGCGCAAATCCTCGTTGGCGGCGACAGTTACAGGGTGGCGCGGACAGTCAAGACGGTAACGGCGTCACGCATCGTCGAGCGTGCCGTCGATCTCACGACCGCGCCTTTCCTTGCCGACCATATGGTCGACGGGCGGTTCGTCCTGCCGGCGACGGCTGCGGCGAGCTGGCTGGTGAAGCTCGCCGAAGACATGTTGCCCGGCTACCGTTTCGAGACCCTGCTTGGCTTCAAGGTTCTAAAGGGCGTCGCCCTGGAGGGCGGGGAGACCTGCCTGCTGGAAGCGCAGATCGAGCCGGCGGCGGAAACCCATGGCCTTGCCGCCGGCGACCGGCATGCGCTGACGATCTCGGTTGTCAGCCGGACGGGCTCCGAACGTCACAATCGCTATACCGGCACCGTGGTCTTGAGCCGTGAAATGAGCCTTCGCCCGCGCCTCGGTTCCTTCGATCTGCGCAAGGATGACGAGCCGCTCGGATATCCGCTTTATGGCACGCCGCAGGAAGGCCCGCTCTTGTTCCACGGTCCGAGTTTCCGTGGGCTACGGGAGGTGCTGAATGGCGGCGACCACGGCCTGACGCTCGCCTGCGAGCTGACGCCGGTGGAAGAGGCGATGCAGGGGCAGTTCCGCACCACATCCTTCAACGCCTATCTCGGTGACGTCTTCATGCAGGCGCCTTGGCTGTGGCTGATCCTTGGCAGCGACTATGCCGGATTGCCCTCCGCCATCGGCCGTGTCGACCGTTTCGCCACGCTGGGTTTCGGTGAGAAGTTCTTCCTCTCGATGACGATCAAATCCCTCACACAGGCAAGCCTGCTGGTGGATATCGCCGTGCATGACAAGGTGGGGCAGCTTTATTTCCGGCTGTCGGATGTCCAGTTCACCGTTTCCCGGCAATTGCGCGAGCGGTTGGTGGGGCGTGAAGACAAGGTCGAGGCGGCCGAATAGCCGCCCGACAATTCTTCGGAAAAGCGAAGGCTTTCCGGGGCACCCGTAACAACAGGCAGAGAGACGCGTTTCCGCATTCCGTATCTGGTCGTTCAGGCCGGAAACGCTCTCTTCTGCGCGCAATTTGACGAAGGACGATGGCGATGGGACAGATAGCAATCACGGGTCTTGGATGCGTTTTTCCCGGAGCGGATTCGCCCGACCGTTACTGGCGCAATCTGGTCGAGGGCAAGGACTGCACTTCTCTGCTTTCCGCTGTCGAACTGGGCGTCGATCCCGCCCTTTACCATCATCCCGAGCCGGGCACTCCCGATCACATCTGCTATACCCGCAACGGCCATGTGCGCGACTTCCGTTTCGATGCCGAGGGTTACCGGTTGCCGGCAAATGAGCTTCGCGCGCTCGATCCGCTGTTTCACTGGACGATGCATGCCGCACGGCAGGCGCTTGAGGATAGCGGCGCGTCGCCGAAGCGCTGCGGCCTGATCGCGGGTAATATCGGCATGCCGACCCATTCGGGCAAACGGCTGATGTCGGGTTTTTACCATCGCATTCTCGAACCCTATCTGCGCGAATTGCTCGACAGGCCGGATTTTGCTTTCGCCTCCTATTGGGATGCTTCGGGGCTTTCCGGTCTCAACCTCATGACCGGCAGTCACAACGCCACCATTGCGGCGCTGGCGCTCGGCCTGTCCGGCCCGACTTATGCCATCGATGCTGCGTGCTCCTCGGCGCTTTACGCCATCCGCGTCGCGAGTTCCTACCTTCTCGATGGCAGCGCCGACATGATGCTGGCCGGCGCGGTCTGCCATGCCGATCATATTTATCTCGACCACGGCTTCAACGTATTGCAGGCGTTTCCATCCGACGGGCGTTCGGTTCCCTTCGACCGGGCCTCGCAGGGGCTGAAGGCCGGGGAGGGCGCCGGCATCGTGGCGCTGAAGCGTTATGAGGACGCGCTCAGCGACGGCGACCGGATTTACGGCGTCATCGAGGCGATCGGCGTTTCCAACGATGGCGGCGCCAAACATATGCTTCTGCCGGACCCGCATGGGCAGATTCTGGCGTTGCAGCGCGCCTATGCCGGCATTTCGCCTGAGATCGACTATCTGGAATGCCATGCGACCGGCACACCGGCCGGCGATCAGGTGGAGCTTTCCACCATCGAGCGTTTCTTCGGCGAAACCGCGCTGCCGCTTCTCGGCGCAAACAAGGCCAATAACGGCCACAGCCTCACGGCCTCCGGCATGGCGAGCCTGCTGAAAGTGTTGCTGGCCATGCGCCATGACCTGATACCGGCGACGCTGGACATCGAAAACCTCGTCGCCACGCCCAAGGGTCTCGTCAATCGCGATCATATCGTGCGTGAAAACCGGCCCTGGGCGAAGGGCGGGAAACCGCGCCGCGCCGGCATCAACGCCTTCGGCTTCGGTGGCGTGAACGGCCATATGGTGCTGCGTGAACATGTTGCCGATGGGGCCGTCCCGGTCGCCGCGAGCACACCGGTCGTGGCTCCGGCCGAACTGGATATTGTCGGCATCGCCATGGCCCTGCCGGGAACCGACAATGTGGAAACCTTCCGTGAGTCCATCGCCACCGGACGCCAATGGTTCCAGCCCCTGCCGCGCACGCGCTGGCTCGGCCTCGAACAGCGCCGCGATATTCTCGCCATCGGCGGCATGGATGAAGCACCGAAGGGCGGCTATATCGAGAGCTTCGATTTCGATTGCCGCCATTTCAAGCTGCCGCCCAAGGTCATCGGCAATCATCTTTTCGCCCACGCCTTCTTGTTGCCGGTGGCCGAGCGGGCGTTTCTCGATGCGGGTTATGCGCTGGACGGTCAGAGACGCAACATTGCGGTGATCGTCGCAAGGGATGTCGATCATAGCTGCCTGCGCTATCAGGCGCGCAACGAGATCGGCTGGCAATTGCGCGACAGCCTCGAGCGCTGCGGCATCGCACTTTCTCCCGAGCAGATGCAGGGGCTGCAGGGCATCGTCAAGGACAGCCTGTTCCCGGAACCTTTTGCGGAAGGCATTACCGGCGGGGTCGGCAATATCGCCGCAAGCCGTGTCGCTGCGCATCTGCGGCTCGACGGTCCGGCCTTCGCGCTCTGCTCGCATGAAAGCTCGGCTTTCAAGGGGCTGCAACTGGCGCGCTACATGCTTTCCGAAAATATGGTCGACGCGGTCATTCTAGCGAGCAGCGCCTGCGATGGCGGGCTCGAAAACATGGTCTATGCCACGCCCCATCGCAGCCAGCCCGTGGGCGAGGGCTGCGGCGTCCTGATGCTGGAAAAGGCCGGGAGCGGGGCGGTTGGGCGGGCCTATGCGCGCCTGCGCGGCCTTGAAATCCAGCACGATACGAACCCTGGCGTGACCTTCCGGCCCTCGGCGGATGCGGTGGCCCGCACGGCTGAGGCCTGCCTGCAAAAAGCCGGCGTCGCGCCTGCGGATATCAGCTATCTCGAGCGCTACAGCATGGCGCAGGACGCGGAAGCGCGCGTCGAGGCGGATGGGCTGGCAGAGGTTTATGGCGCGGCCGTTGCGACGGGAAGTTCCAAGACCAATTACGGACATCTCGGTGCGGCGTCCGGCATGCTCAGCCTCATCAATGCGGCGCTGGTTCTGCATTATGGCCTGTCGCCGCGATCCGCGAACGGGCGGCAGCTGGCAGCCATCAGCGGCATGGGCATCGACCGCGCCTATGCGCATATCGTGCTGGAAAGCCCGGCCGTGGCGCGGCCGCATGCGATGCGCCCATCGGTGCAGACGCCGGCGGCCGATCCGCTGCTGGTCAGGGTTTTCACCGGACGCGAGCGCACCATCCCCGAGATCATTCTCGACCCCGCCAATCTCGCCCTCTTTCAAAAATCACGGTTCGGGACGCCGCTTCGGCCGTCCCCGGCAGTGGTGGCCGAATCTTTCCCCAATCCGGTTGCCGACTGCCTACAACGCCTGCCGCTGGACTGGCAGCAGCGGCAGGCGGTCCGCAATGCCCGCACCAATCTGCGCTTCATGCAAACCGAACAGGCGTTTTATCGTCGCCTGCGCCATATGATGGGCAATGAAACGGTTATTCCGGCCCGTCCCGCCCTGTTTGACGAAGCGCAACTGGTCGAACTGACCGACGGCTCGGTGAGCCGCGTGCTGGGGCCGGATTATGCGCTGGCCGATAGCTACGCGATCCGCACGCGCATGCCGTCGCCGCCCTATATGTTCGCGTCCCGCATCACCGGTACGACCGCAAAAGCAGGAGCGCTGGAGCCCTGCCGCATCGAATGGGAACTCGATCTGCCTGACGACGCCTGGTTCATGTGCGAGGACAAGGTTCCGGCTTTCGTGGCGCTGGAATCCTCGCATGCGATGATCGTCGCCTTTACGCTCATCGGCTGCGACCAGCTCTTCAGGGGCGAGTTGCGCTACCGGGCGGTGGACAGCCGCACCTTCGTTTACGGCGAAATGCCGCGCGCCGGCGAATTGCTGCGCGGGCGGGTGGATATCAAGTCCTTCCTCAAGGTGGGGCGCAATATTCTGGTCTCCTATGAATATTGGTGCCTTGCGGATGAGCGGCCCGTCTTCCGTCTGGAGGCGAATTCCGGCTTCTTCCTGCCGCGCGATCTGGAGCGGTCCAAGGGGGTCGATCCGGCGCCTTACCTCAAGAATGACGGCACGGCGCGAAACCCGTTCACACCGCTTCTCACCTGCGCGAAACAGCATTTCGCCGAGGCCGAGATCGAGGCGCTGGGCGCTGGCGATCCCGCAGGCTGCTTCGGGCCGGACTATCGAACCGAGGCCGTTCCGCCGATGCTCTGGACGCCGATGGCGCGGATGCTCGACCGGGTGGTGTCCGTCGATCCCAAAGGCGGGGCGTTCGGCCTCGGTGTGGTGGTGGGCGAGCGGGATATCGATCCCGATCATTGGGCTTTCAAGGCGCATTTCAAGAACGACCCCTGCGTGCCGGGGACGCTTTTGGTGGAAGGCTGCGAACAGCTCCTCAAATTCTACCTCGCCTATCTCGGGCTGTATTCGGCTCCCGGCCTCGATGGCCACACGCTGACCGATCACCAGTACAGCGCCAAGTTCCGCGGCGAAGTGAAGCCGCAGCGCGATACGCTGCGCTACCGGCTCACCTCCAAATCGATCGACGTCGCCTATGGCGAGGATGGCGTCACGCTGGAGCGCGCAGCCTTCGTCTTCGTCGCCGAGATCATCCACAAGGACAATGTCATCGGCATTTGCGACAATCTCGGCGCCGGTTTTTCCCGTCGTCGCAACGACCAATCATCATGGGTGGCCGCAGCATGAACGAGAACCTGCACATCAATTCCACACCGCTTCTGCGGGCATGGCGAAAACAGGCGGATAGCGCCGCTTGCATCGAGACGACCGCCCGGCTTCTCGCCGATCTCGGCAGACGGCTCTATGTGATGAATGCCGACGACCGGCTGGCGCTTGAAACGGCCTGCGTCGACGCTGAGGCATGCGAGGGCATGGTGCCGGCGCTGGAGCCGCAGCAGCTCGGCGATCCGGCTTTCCTTCACGATTACGGCGTGCGCATGGCCTATTACGCCGGCGCGATGGCCAACGGCATCAATTCCGAAGACATGGTGATCGCGCTCGGCCGGCAGGGGCTTCTCGGCTTTCTCGGCGCGGGCGGGCTCGGCCGCGAGCGTGTCGCATCGGCGCTGGCGCGTATCGGCGCGGCGCTGCCGCGGGGTCCGTGGGGTGTCAATCTCCTGCACAATCCCGGCGATGCCGAATGGGAGATGGATGTGGTGCGCCTGTGCATCCGCCACGGCGTCAAGGTGGTGGAAGCCTCGGCCTATATGAACCTGTCTCCGGCCATCGTTTACTGGCGGGCGGCCGGGCTTTTCCGAAACGGGCAGGGGGGCATCGATATCCGCCACCGCATCATCGCCAAGGTTTCGCGGCGCGAGGTGGCGCAGCATTTCATCCATCCGGCTCCGGAAAAAATGTTGGCGAGGCTGGTTGAGGACGGCCTTATCTCCACTGAACAGGCGGCGATGGCGGGCGAGGTGCCGATGGCCGACGACATCACCGTCGAGGCAAATTCCGGCGGCCATACCGATAATGGCGTGCTGAGCTGCGCCTTTCCTTCCATTGCGGCGCTGCGCGATGAGATCGCCGAAGCCCGCGGCGAAGCCTTCTGCATTCGTATCGGTGCGGCGGGCGGCATCGGCAATCCGCAGGCGGTTTACGCGGCCTTCGCCATGGGTGCGGCCTATGTCTGCACCGGTTCGATCAATCAGGCCTGCATGGAGGCAGGCACCTCGCCGCAGGTGAAGACGCTGCTCGGACGCGCGAAAACGGACGATGTGGCGATGGCGCCCTCCGCCGACATGTTCGAGATCGGCGCCAGGGTGCAGGTGCTGAAGGGCGGCACCATGTATGCCATGCGTGCGCAGAAGCTCTACAATCTCTACAAGCAATATGACGGCCTCGAAGATATTCCGGCCGCCGAGATCGCCAGTCTGGAAAGCGTGATTTTCCAGAAATCGCTGCCACAGGTCTGGGAGGAGACACGGCAGTTTTTCAAGGCGCGCGGCAACACTAAAATTGTGGAAGCGGCCGAAGCGCATCCGAAGAAGCGCATGGCGCTGGTCTTCCAGTGGTATCTCGGCCAATCGTCCCGCTGGGCCATTGCCGGCGAGAAAACCCGCGCGGTCGACTATCAGATCTGGTGCGGCCCCGCCATGGGCGCGATCAACGAATGGCTACGCGGCAGTCCCTATGAGACGGTCGAAAGCCGCTCCGTCGTCGTGATCGCCGATCTCCTGATGCGCAACGCCGCCTATCTGGCGCGGCTTGCCGCCCTCAAACATGCGGGCATGCCGGTGCCAGAAGCGCTTTATCGCTACAGGCCCTGGGCGGACAATTTCGCGCCGCACCTCATGCCGTCCTCAGCCAATCCCTCCCTGCCAATCGGAACCGTCCCGGCAGCATAGCCGGCCTAACTGGAGAAAGCACAGCCATGATCACGGACACAGACAGCAAGCTGACGCTGAAGATTTCGCGCGATTTCTACAAGCGCCTCTGGGAACTGATGCCGGGTGGCACCCACTATAATTTCGGCGATGCCGAGCGCGCCTTCGTGGTGCCTTTCAACAAGGGCCGCAATTCCCGCGTATGGGATCTTGATGGCAACGAACATCTGGACCTGTTCTGCAAATTCGGCGCGCTTTTCGTCGGTCACCATAACGAGGCCTATAACGAGGCGCTCATCCGCTACATGGAAAAGGTCACCTCCGTCGATACCTGCGATCTGGAGATCGAGGTGGCGGAACTGATGATTAAGCACATCCCCTGCGCCGAAATGGTACGCTTTTGCCTGAGCGGCACGGAGGCGGTGCAGAATGCGCTGCGGCTTGCGCGCGGCTTTACCGGCAAGAACCGTTTCATCCGCTTCCATGGCCATTATCACGGCAATGCCGACAACGTCATGGGCTTCCGCAAGAAGGACAATCTCGATTTTCCCGTGCCGGAAAAATACCAGGGCGACATGCTCGATACGCTCGGCCGTGCCGAAGGCGTGCTCGAAAGCCAGAGCTTCATGCTGCCGTGGAACGATATCGATGCGCTGGAAGCCACCATCCGCCGCTACGGCAACGAAATCGCCGCCGTGCTGATGGAGCCGATCTGCATCAATGGCGGCGGCATCTTCCCAGTCGAAGGTTATCTGGAGCGGACCAAGGAACTGTGCGAAGAGCATAATATCGTTCTGATCTTCGACGAGATCATCACCGGCGTACGGCTGGGTCTCGGCGGCGCGCAGGATATTCTCGGCGTCACGCCGCATCTCGCCACCTTCGGCAAGGCGCTCGGCGGCGGATCGATGCCGATTTCCGCCATTGCCGGCCGGCGCGATATCATGGACCTCTATACGCGCGGCAAGGTCATCCATGCCGGCACTTTCAACGGTTATCCGCTGGGTCTCGCCGCAATCAAGGCGACTTTCGATATCGTCGAAAAGGACCCGGGTTGCTACGACCGGATGCGCCGCTACACCGAGCAGATTTCGGGCGTTTTCACTCGCGCGGCCAAGGCCGCCGGCATGCCGCTCGTCATTCAGGGCATGCCGACGGCGCTGGTCTATCACTCGCAGGAAGAGCCGGTGGATCGTTCCGAAGGCTATTCGCACAAGGTGAAATTCTGCGACATCATCATCCGCGAGGTGAGCAAGCGCCACGGCATCCAGTTCTCGCCGCTGTCGCGCATCTATTCCAACCTCCTGATGAACCAGGACGATGTGCATTTCTTCGAGGAACGCATCTCCGATGCGCTCGTCAATGCGCGCAAGGTCATGGAAATCGCCTTCAAGGACGAGGAAGTCGCGTGAGCCAGCAAATCGCGGTCGTGACCGGTGCTTCCGGCGGCTTCGGCGCCGCCATTACCCAATCCCTGCTGGAGGTGGGTTATGCGGTGGCGGCGACGGATATCGACGTCGCCGCGCTGCAGCGCCTTGCGCGGGAGAGGGGAAATCCGGAGCGCCTCGGCATTTTCGCCATGGATGTGACGGACCATGGCAGCGTTGAGCAGGCGTCCGGCGCCATTGCCGATAAAATGGGACTGCCGGTGACCGTGCTGGTCAACAATGCCGGCATTCTCGACCGCACCTATTGCGTCAACGATCGCAGCCAGACGCAGTCCCGCAAGGTCATCGACGTCAACCTTGCGGGCGCGTTCAACTGCACCGGTGTTTTCACACGCTCGATGGTGCGCCAGCGTTACGGGCGCGTCATCAACATCGCCTCGATTGCGGGCATCTGGGGGGCAGGGGGCGGGGCGGCTTATGCCGCCTCCAAGGCCGGTCTCATCAAGGCTTCGGAATCCTGGGCGCAGGAACTCGGGCAGTTCAACATCAGCGTCACGGCGATTGCGCCGGGCATCTGCAAGACCAACATGTCGAAGCCTTTCGAGCAGGAAGGCATCAACGACACGGTGGCCGATGAACGTCTGGTGCGCTCCATCGTGCCGGTCGGGCGCTGGGGCACGCCTGAGGATGTGGCGGAAGTCGTGACTTTCCTCGCCACCTGCAAAACCAATTATCTCAATGCCGCGGTGATCCCCATGGATGGCGGCATGCGGGTCGGAACACTGTGAACGGAGATCGGCGATGACATATCAGAACGACGTGGAAAATATCCTGCTGACAGGCGCCACCGGTGTGATGGGCGGCCGTCTGCTGCAGGAATTATTGAGCGCGACGAAAGCGACGATTTATTGCCTCGTGCGCGCGGCCGATATGGCGGAGGCGACGAGCAAGATCGAGAGCGTGCTGTTCTGCTACGACGAGGAGCGCAGCCTCAAACAGGAAGCTGCCGCACGCATCGTGCCGGTTCTCGGCGATGTTTCCAAGTCTCATCTTGGCCTGCAACGGCAGGTGTGGCGCGACCTCGCCGCCAGGATGGATATTGCGCTGCATTGCGCGGCCAATGTCAATCTGATCGCCTCCTACAGCAAGATTGCGCCGGTCAATGTCGGCGGTTCGGCCAATATGGTGGAGTTCTGCCTCGAGGGGAAAATTCCCCTGATGCACACATCGAGCTTCAGCGTCATCGGCGACAAGCTTTATGAGGATTTCACGCTTTATGAGGATGCGCTCGATGTCGGTCAGCGTTTTCCCGACATGGATTACGAACGCTCCAAATTCGAATCGGAAAAGCTGATGCATGCCGCCGGGCAAAAGGGCCTCGATTTTATCATCGTGCGGCCGGGCAATATCTGGGGCGACAGCCGCACCGGCCGCTATCCGCTGACCCAGACCAAGGTGAAGGGTATTTATTACGAGGCCGTTCGCGCCATCGTGGAAACCGGCTTCACCTTCGCATCGGATGAGGATTTCGACATCACGCCGGTCGATTACGTGGCGCGGGCAAGTCTTTACCTCGCCATGAACTGGCGCGCGCATAACCGCCGCACCTTCAATCTCGTCAACCCGAGGCCTATCGACTGGAACACGCTGGTGGAACAGGTGCGCGATTGCGGTTACGTGGTGCGCGAACTCTCGCGCGACAATTATTTCGATGCGCTCAATCAGGGCCGGATGCTGCGGGAGGGCAAGGCTTACAGCTCGGCCTTCACCGATCTGCTGTCGATGCTGGGCAATGGCGACTATGTACGCGACAGCGGTAAATACGATACCGCCAACGCCCGGAAGGCGCTCGGGGGAAGCGGAATTAGCTGCCATGAATGCGATGTCATGCTGATGATGCGCTATCTCGACTATGCCTTCGAAAAAGGCTTTCTGCCGCTCGCCGGTAGCGGCTTTCCGCTGGCTGAAATTTCGAGGACGGTCGTGCCGCGCGGTTTCATGGAGCGGCTTTACGACGCGAAGCTCGCTTAAGCGCTTTCAGGGGCAGGGCGAGGGGAATTCCCTCGCCTTGACTAACCGACCATGACGACATCCGGTGCTTGACACATTTAATATATCTATTATTCTGGATATATGGATAATAGTAGTGCCATAACCGCGCTTGGCGCGCTCGCCCAATCTACCCGACTGGAAACCTTCCGGCTTCTCGTGCGCCACGAGCCGGATGGCATTCCGGCCGGTGAGCTTGCGCGTCTTGTCGACGTTCCCCAGAACACGATGTCGGCGCATCTCGCCACGCTTTCCCGGGCCGGTCTGGTCAAGAGTGAGCGGCAAAGCCGGTCTATCATCTATCGCGCCGATCTTGACGGGTTGCGGCTGCTGACCCTGTTTCTGCTGAAGGATTGCTGCGGTGGTTCGACCGAGCTTTGCGCGCCGTTGATTGCCGAGTTGACACCCTGCTGCAGCCCGCAGGCGAAGCCCGAAAGGCAATAACCATGGACGCCACGATTTATCATAACCCGTCCTGTGGGACGTCGCGCAACACGCTGGCGCTGATCCGCGCGGCAGGGATCGAGCCGACCGTGATCGAATATCTGCAGGAACCGCCCACACGCGAAAAGCTCGCAGGAATGATTGCAGATGCGGGCCTGACGGTGCGCGAAGCCATGCGCGAGAAGGGGACGCCTTATGCCGAGCTCGGTCTCGGCAATCCGGACCTGACTGACGACCAGTTGCTCGATGCGATGAAGAAAACGCCGATCCTCATCAATCGCCCCTTTGTCGTAACACCGCTCGGCACCAGGCTCGCCCGTCCTTCAGAGGTCGTGCTGGACATTCTGCCGGACACGTTCAAAGGACCGTTCTTCAAGGAGGACGGCGAGCAGGTCCTCGATAGTGAAGGAAATTGCATTGCCTGACAGGTTTCCCGCGTTGCAGGCGCATCACCTGCACGGCATTGACCCGGAGGCTCTGCGTCCGGCGTTTTCGACCCATAAACCACGCATCCTGATCCTTTATGGCTCGCTACGCGAGGTGTCCTATAGCCGTCTGCTGGCATTCGAGGCTGGGCGGCTGCTCGAACGGCTCGGTTGCGAGGTTCGGATATTCGATCCGACGGGCCTGCCTTTGCCCGATGAAGCGCCGGCCAGCCATGCCAGGGTGCAGGAACTGCGTGAACTTTCAGAATGGTCGGAAGGACAGGTCTGGGTAAGCCCCGAACGCCATGGCGCGATGACCGGCATCATGAAGTCGCAGATCGACTGGATTCCCCTTGCAATCGGTTCTGTACGGCCGACACAGGGCAAGACGCTCGCCGTGATGGAAGTGTCAGGCGGCAGCCAGTCCTTCAACGCCGTGAACCAGATGCGAATTCTCGGCAGATGGATGCGGATGATCACCATTCCCAACCAGTCCTCGGTGGCAAGGGCGTATCAGGAATTCGACGCGGAAGGACGGATGAAGCCGTCATCCTATTATGACCGGGTCGTGGATGTCTGCGAGGAACTGGTGAAATTCACGCTGCTGACGCGTGACGCTTCCAGCTATCTCACAGATAGATATAGCGAACGCAAAGAGTTGGCAGATGAACTTGAGAAACGTGTTTCGCTAAAATCAATCTGACAGGGTGAGTTTTGTTCAACCTTTCGGCGGGCATTGCAATGAGCAATAGTCGCATAAATCCGGAACTACATCATCAAATAAGTTCCATAATCTATCTTATGCGATTATTGTTTGTGGATTGAAGCTATCTCCCTCATGGGTGTTTTCCCGGCACAGTCAAAGGCGGTCTCTCCTATGGGCGGGATTTTGACGGTCCGCCGGCGTGGTGCGGATTAAACCTCTTCCTGTGGTGTTCTCCTGAGTGCGACTACTCATGAAGGAGCTTGCGCCGTGAAATATTCCTCCATCACTCTCCTTATCGCGACATTGGTTTGCACGCCGGTCTCTGCCAATCCATTCTCGTCGGCGGCCGGACGCTATCGTATCGATCCTGCCTCTCATATCCGCTTCTCAATTGCGCAGGTTGCCGGTCCCGGGATCAAGGGCACAATTCCCGATATTTCCGGCCGCTTCGACATCGACCCGGACCAGCCGGCCAGATCTTACGTGGAAATCAGTCTCAACCCTTCCAGCGTCCAGACCGGGCAAGAGCGGGTGGAAAATTTCCTGCGATCCAGCGCGGTTTTCAATATCGCCGTCTATCCGCAGATAGTGTTTCGCTCCAGCCGCGTTACGCAGGACGGACCGCGCAGCGCGGTGGTTGAAGGTATATTGACAGCCAGAGGCATATCCAGACCCGAAACGTTTCACGCGACATTCATTGAACAACAGAAGGGATCCGTCACCTTCCACGTCACCGGCAATGTTGCACGCCTGCCCTATGGCATGGGTGTCGGAGTGCCGCTCTATTCGAATACGGTCGCATTCGACATCGATTTGAAGGGTGTCAGATAAAGGCGCTGGGGCATCAAAAAATCGAGCGGCGGTGGGATTAAATGCCGCGGGCGGGTGTTTGTCTAATATCGGGCATGTCGTCCGATCCGTCACCCTTAAGAGGACTATCGTCATGCGTGCACGTCATTTCGTTCTGGCCGGCGTAGTAGCGCTTGCCGCCACCGCCGCCCTTGCCGAACCATATGCCGGTGGCGCCGTGGTTGAAAAGGCAACGGCCAAAGGCACGATCCTGACCGACGCCAAGGGCATGACACTCTATACATTCGACAAGGATACCAATGGCGTGTCGGTCTGCTACGACGGCTGCGCAAAGAAATGGCCGCCCCTCGCCGCCTCGAAAACCGACAAGGCGGATGGCGACTATAAACCAATCTCCCGCAAAGATGGTACGATGCAATGGTCGCATGACGGGAAGCCGCTCTATCGCTGGCAGATGGACAGGAAGCCCGGCGATGTCACGGGCGATGGTGTCGGCGGCGTCTGGCATATTGCCAAGGAATAGTGTCCATGCCGGATTTTCTGGACGAGATGACGAGTTGCATACCAGCGCTTCGCCGTTATGCGAATGCGCTCACGCACGACCGTGACACGGCTGACGATCTCGTCCAGGACTGTCTGGAAAGAGCGATCCGTAAAAAGGCGCTGTGGAAACCGCAGGGACCTTTGCGTCCATGGTTGTACCGGGTGCTTGTCAACGTCTACCGCAACAATCTGCGCGGACGAAATCGCCGGCCCTCGCAAATCCCGATCGATGATGTTGCGGAGCAGCTGTTCGTGCCGGCGGCGCAGACGGGCAGGATTGCGCTTGCCGAAATGGCCCGTGCCATTGAAAAACTGTCCGGCGAACATCGCGAGGCTCTGCTGCTCGTCGTCGTCGAGGGCCTGAGTTACGCGGAAGCGGCAAATGTTCTTGAAATTCCGCTGGGCACGCTGATGTCCCGTCTGGGCCGGGCCCGAACGGCCCTCGCCCGGATGACCCAGGAAGACCAGCCAAATCTCAAGGTGATAAAATGACCGGCAGCGAGCCGCAGATAACCGAAGCCGATCTGATCTCTTATGTCGACGGGCAGCTCGAAGACCGGCGGCGTGACACCGTTCGTGCCCACCTCGCCTCCAATCCGGTCGACGCACGCAAGGTTGCGATGTGGCAGCAGCAGAATGCGACGCTGACGGCTCTCTACGGCCCTCTTGATACCGACGCCCTGCCCGAGCGCCTTGATGTCTACCGCATCGAGCGGCGCCTGCGGTCGCAGCGCGCCGATTGGCGTAACATGGCGGCGGCATCCATCCTCATTCTGGCGGCGGCATCCATCCTCATTCTGGCCGTTGGCTTGGCAGGCGGCTGGTTCGGACGCGGGCTGGTGTCTCAGCTCGCAGAACCTGGGCACTCTATCGTGGCGGATGCAACGCAGGCACATAAGCTGTTTGCGAGCGAGGTTCTGCATCCGGTGGAAATCCGGGCAGATGCGGAGAATGCTTCCAGCCTGCCGAAATGGATTTCGAAACGGCTGGACCGCAAACTGAACATTCCCGATCTCACCCGCCACGGTCTGTCCCTTGTCGGCGGCCGGGTGCTCCCCAGTTCAGAAGGCGCCGCCGCACAGCTGATGTATGAAGATAAAAGCGGGCAGCGCGTCACTCTTTATATCGTGGCTGCAGCCGATTCGAGCGACACCGCCATGCGGCGCTCCAGCGTTGGTTCACTGGAGGCCATCTCCTGGGACGACGAATCCATCCGCTGCGCTTTGGTCGGCAACCTGCCGTCCGACCGCATGGACGCCATCGCAAAAGATACCTATCAACAATTGAGCTAGCCGATGAGATATTTCGAGGATCATTCCGATAGCGTATCAACGCGGGAACGGCCGTGGCGTAATACGCCCATATCCTACGGATTGGTGGCGATCTCGTTCCACTGGACAATCGCGGTGCTTTTCCTGGCGCAGCTTGCGCTGGGATATCTGATGAGCCGCGACAATATCGACCCGGTTCTTCAGTTCGACCTGTTTCAATATCACAAGTCGATAGGATTTCTGGTGCTGGCCCTCGCCGTGCCGCGTTTCCTGTGGTCGGTTTTCAGCAGAAAGCCGCAGGCTCTTGAAGGTGATGGGCTGGCATCGAGGTTCGCCGCGCGGGCCGCTCACGCCGCATTGCTGTTCCTTACGCTCACCGTTCCACTCGCCGGCTGGGCGATTGCGTCGACCTCGCCTCTGCAAATCCCCAGTTACGTCTTTGATCTCATTGTCGTGCCGGGCTTGCCCCTGCGGATTTCCGATCAGGCGGAGGCCTTCTGGAGCGAGGTTCACGCCACCCTAGCCTACCTTGCCGCAGCCATCGTATTGCTTCATGTGGCGGCGGCGTTATGGCACCATTTCATCCGCAAGGACGCGATTCTCCGACGTATGCTTCCCTTTCCGACAGCCGCAGATAACAGGCGCAAAACCGCCGCCTCTAACGAATAAATGCACGAGCCATTTTTATTTAAATATCTGTTTTCGTTTATTTTTACGAAGTGCAGCATCCGTCCGATGACGTCGTTTGAACCGGGAAGAATGCGGGTCTCGTGACGTTGCATAAAAGTCGCATCACAACGGCTTTCAGACTCTTCGCCGCGCTGGATGACTCTGTTTCGGAGCGATCGTTTGTTATTGTTGCCGCCGAAGAGCATTGGCGCATTGAGGTAGACTTTGCCTAAGTAAATACCGGTCTCAATCCAGTTTCACCCGTATTGCCGGATAGCCACAGGCTGTCGGCGTATGATCATGTTCATCGGGTGGTGGCAAGAGACCGGTCTGGCATTGTTACAATGTGCCCTGCGCAGTTCCGCTGTCTCAGCTCTTCACCACCCCAGAACACCGCCATGCCGTTCCCGTAAGGGTTTTCTCCTGCACCATCTTGGTGGACTTCCGAATGGAAGACCAAGAGACTATGTGCAACTTACTTCGGGTCCAATGGACCATTACGCCACGAACGGCGCCCCAGCCCTGGCTTGCATGCAGCGGATGCGGCGGCCTGAGGGCATTTCAGACCAGCGGCAAGATCCGGCTTAACGCCAATGGTCGCAAGCTGGATGCCTGGCTTATCTATAGATGCATAATCTGCGACAAGAGCTGGAACAGGCCGATTTTCGAGCGGCAGAATGTCCGGGACATAAGCCCTGCCGTTCTCGAAGCGCTGCAGTCCAACGATCCGCGATGGATAAGGGCGGAGACATTCAATCTCGAAGCCTTGAGACGTAAATCGCAGCGCGTCGATGAGTTTCCCGAATTCGATATCGTGAAACAGATACGGGATGAACCTCCCGACTGGGTGATGGCGGAGATCGATCTCACTGTTCCGTTTCAGGCCGGCATACGCCTTGACCGTCTGCTGGCGTCTGAACTGGGGCTTTCGCGGTCGATGCTGCAGAAGCTTCAGGATGACGGTTCGCTTCGGACGCAGTCCAACCGTTCCGATCTTTTGCGGCGGCGCGTTAAAAACGGCACCCGGATTGTGATTGTGCGCTGCGACGGCTTCGATCCGGAGCATTTGTGGAAATCCGTGACGGCGGAATTCTAACGGCATAACGAGGGCCTGAAGGTTCAGGCCCTCGCTTGCGGCATCGAATCGGAAAATCCCCTGCTCCGCCTCAGGCGAGCGCCTTCTTCACCGCAGCGAGACCACGGCGCAGGAACGGATCGGAATGGACGTAGAAGAATTGCACGCCGCGTTCCCGCCAGTGCGGCATTTCATCCAGCGTCGCGAGCGTTCCCGCAATCTTTCCGGCCGCACGTATCTTGTCGACGGCGACTGCGACCTTCTCCATCACCACCTCCGGGCGCGGCTCGCCGAATGGCGGCGCGGGCGGATAGCCCATGTCCTGCGAAAGATCGCCGGGGCCAATGAAGAAGACGTCGATGCCCTCCACCGTCAGCATCTCGTCCAGAGCATCGATCGCATCGACGGTCTCGATCATGGCGATGACAAGCCGCTTCTCATAATCCGACGGCAGGGCGTAACGCACCGCATCGACAATCGCGCGGGCCTCCTCGGCATTGCCGACCATGGGCACCATGATCCCGTCCGCGCCGGCATTCAGATAGCGGATGATGAGCGGCCGCTCGTGCGAATGCGGGCGTACGATGGCAGCACCACCAACGGCGCGCACCACCTGCCCGGTCGCCCGCACATCCTCGAAACTCCACGTGCCATGCTCGCAATCGACGAAGACCGCATCGGCACCCAGCTCCACCAGCCGGGCGGAAAGGCCCGACGACGTATGGTGCGGGGTGAACATGCTGATAGCCTCACCCGCCGCAAGACGGGCGCGCAGCTTTGCTCCATTCATGGAAGTCTCTCCCTAGTTCTTTTTCGGCATATCCGGCGTGTCGTCCGGCGCGCCCACCCAGCGCGCGACTTCGATATCCTTCGATGTGTCACGCATATGGGTCGGGCAGATGTGCAGTTCCGGAATGACTGCGCTTTTGTTCAGGCTGGCGCAAAGCAGGATGGCGCGGGCCACGTCATGCGGATCCATCATCACGGCGCGTTCTTCCTTGAGAGGCGGACGCGCGCGGTTGTTCATGATCGGCGTATCCGTCTCGCCCGGCAGAATGGTCGTCGCCCGGATACCCTGGTTGCGATAGGTATTATGCAGGAAGGTCATGAAGTTCTTCACACCCGCCTTCGCCGCACCATAGGCCACGCCGCCCAGAAGATTGGGATTGAGGGCGGCGAGCGAGGAGACGGTGATGATGGTCCCCTCACCCTTTGCGATCATCTCCGGCAGCACAGCCTGCGTCAGGTTGAACACGGCCGTCAGATTGACATTGATGGTGGCGTTCCACTCCTCCTCGCCAATGAAGCGGGCGTTGAGCACCTTGCTGGCGGAGCCGGCATTGTTCACCAGAATATCGATGGGACCGACGGCCTCGCCGATAGACTTGACCGTGTCGAAGATCGCCTCGCGCGAGGCGATGTCGAGCGTGCGGGCGATGGCCTTGCCCTTTTTCTTCTCGATCAGTTCCGCGACCTCGCGCAGCGGATCCAGACGGCGGCCGGTCAGAACGACCGTCGCCCCTTCTTTCGCCAGCAGAATTGCGGTTTCGCGGCCGATGCCTGAACCGGCGCCGGTTACCAGCGCAATTTTTCCGTTCAGCAGTCCCATTCTCGTCTCCTATTCGGCTGCGGCAGCAATGGCGCCAGAATAGCCGAAGATTTCTTTCGCCGCCTTCGCGGTTACCAGACCTTCGGAAATATCCTGTTCGATCAGCGCGCGCGAACGCTCGCTGGCCCTGCCCCAGCCGCCACCGCCGGGTGTCTGGACTTCGAGACGTTCGCCGGTCTGAAGAACCACCTTGCCCTTGGGGAAATGCGACTTGCCCTGTTTCATCACCTTGCCGGCGGAACCACTCTGGCCTTCCACCACGCCAAAGCAGGGATGGCGGACGCGTTCCGATGCCAGATAGATGTTCATCGGGTTCCTGCCGAGATTGCGCAGAACGACACGCTGGCCAAGGCCGCCGCGATGTTTGCCGGCGCCACCGGAATCGGCGATGAGTTCCTTGCGTTCCGTCAGGACCGGAACGGCGACCTCGAACATTTCGATGGCCGTGACCTTGCAGTTGGAGGGGAAGCTCAGCGTATCCAGCCCGTCGAATTGCGCGCGCGCGCCCTGCCCGCCGTGGAAATTCTGCACGGAGGCATATTGGCTTCCATCGTTGCGCTGGCCAACGCAATTGGCAGCCCAGATCGGCGCGCCGCCGCTGTCGCCCAGAACCTTTTCCGGCACGATGCCTTCCAGCGCCTTGAAGATGAGCGAGGGAATGACGTGGCCGATGAGGTTGCGCGAATTGCCCGCCGTCCATTCCTGCGGATTGAGAATGCAGCCGAGCGGCGCTTCATCCGTGATCGGGACGATGCAGCCCTCATTATTGGGCGTTTCGGCATCGAGCAGGCATTTCAGCGCGTAGACCGAATGGGCGTAACGGTAGTTCGTGCGGCAGTTGATCGAATGCAGGACCTGATCCGACGTGCCGGTATAATCCACATGAATGGAATCGTCCCTGACGATCACCGAGGCTTTCAGCTTGACGTCGACATCGTAGCCGTCGAGCAGCACTTCGGCGGAATAGGTGCCGTTCGGCCATTCGCGGATCGCCTTGCGGGTCTGCGCCTCGGAGCGGGTGTGGATGGCGTTCGCCAGCCCGTCGACATCGTCCAGCCCGTATTCATCGAGGAATTTCACCAGTTCGCGGCCCATGACATTGTTGGCGGCGATCATCGATTCCAGATCGCCGCGCACTTCCGTGGGAAGGCGGACGGAGGCTGCGATGATATCGAACACGTCCTCGTTCGGAACGCCGGCCTTGAGCAGCCTGACGATGGGGAAGCGGATGCCTTCCGCGAAAATGTCGCTGGCTTCCGAATGCAGCGGCGCGCCGCCAATATCGGGAAGATGGGCGATGGATCCCGCATAGGCGACGACCCTGCCATTCTTGAAGATCGGCGTGATCATCGTCACGTCAGGCAGATGGCCGGTTCCGATTTCCGGATCGTTGGTGGCGAGAACGTCGCCCTCTTCCAGCATCTCGACCGGAAACTTCGGCAGGAAATATTTCTGCGCCGCTGCGGGCAGCGAGGTTATGAAAACCGGGATCGACCAGGTGCATTGCGCCAGCGCCCTGCCCTTACTGTCGAGAAGTACCGTGACGTAATCGTGGTTCTCGCGCACGATCGGCGAAAACGCCGTCTTGCCGAGCACGTTATCGGCCTGATCCGCGATGAAGATCAGGCGGTTCCACATGACCTGGAGGTTGATCGGATCGTTGAAATCGGTTGCGGGTTTCGACATCTGACTGCCCTCTTAGAGAATGTTGATCACGAGATTGCCATGGGCGTCGACATGGAAGGCGCCGCTCGGTCCGACAACGGCCGTCGATTCACGCTGTTCCACAATGGCAGGCCCCTTCACCTCGTGGCCGACCGGCAGCTTGTAATGGTCGTAAACCGAGGTTTCGACATAACCGCCCGCCTCCTGAAAATAGACCTGCCGGCTGCCCTTCCGGGCTTCGGCAACGACGGTCTCATGCGGCCGGGTGACCTGATCCTTTTCGCCGCTGGCGCGCAGACGCCAGGTGATGACTTCCAGCGGTGCGGCCACCGTGCGGCCGAACAATTCGCGGTAGAGCTTGAAGAAACTGCCGCGCAATTCTTCGAGGAAGAGGTCCTTCGGCAGGTTGCGATCAGGAAGGACCACCGTGATCTCGTGTCCCTGCCCCACATGGCGCATATCCACGGTATAGCGATTGGTGATCGTCTCCTTCGGAACGCCGGCGGCCGAAACCACTTCCGCGCCCTGAGCGGAAAGATCGTCGAGCAGGCGGTTCATCGCCTCGATATCCCAGGTATCGAGCGCCATCGGATGGCTCGCGGAGAGATCGACGGCGACCGGCGCGATCAGCAGGCCGATGGCGGAGCTGACGCCCGCGCCGGTCGGGCAGATGATGCGGGAAATGCCGAGCTTGCGGGCGATGCCATAGGCATGGACTGGCCCTGCCCCGCCGAAAGCGACCATCGGCAAAGAGCGCGGATCGACGCCGAGATCGGTGGCATGCATGGCAGCCGCCTTGCTCATGGATTCATTGACGAGATCGTGGATGCCCCAGGCGCAACGCTCGACCGACACATCGAGCGAAGCGGCCAGTTTCGACATCGCCTGCTGCGCGGCGTCCTTGGACACCTTGAACGAGCCGCCGACGAAGGATTCCGTTCCCATGTAACCGAGCAGAATATCGGCGTCGGTCACCGTGGGTTCTGTTCCGCCGCGCTGATAGGCGGCCGGACCCGGCATGGCGCCGGCGGAATGCGGGCCGACATCGAGAAGGCCGAGCGGGTTCTTCGCCGCGATGGAACCACCGCCAGCGCCAATCTCGATCATCTGGATCGACTGGATTTTCAGAGGGAAACCGGAGCCCTTGCGGAAGCGCTGGTAATGCGCGACTTCGAGATCGGTCCCGACATTCGGCTCGCCTTCGGGAATGAGGCAGAGCTTGGCGGTGGTGCCGCCCATGTCGAAGGAAAGCACGCTCGCTTCGCCCGCCGTGCGGCCGAATTCGGCGGCGGCGACAGCACCTGCCGCGGGTCCGGATTCGATCAGGCGGACAGGAAGTTCGGCAGCGCGTCGGCTCGGCACAAGACCGCCCGAAGAAGTCATCCACAGTACCTGCCGGTCGATGCCCCTGTCGGCGAATTCCCGTTGCAGATGGGCGACGTGGCCGGACATTTGCGGGCGGGTATAGGCATTGACCACCGTTGTCGAAGCGCGGTCGAATTCACGCATTTCCGGGCAAACTTCGGAAGACAAAGATACGAAGATATCCGGGTCTTCCTCGCGCAGAAGGGCGGCGACGCGCTGCTCGTGCTGCGGATATTTGTAAGCGTGCAACAGGCAGACTGCCACAGAGCGGATGCCCTTTTCCTTCAGACGTCCGGCAATCTCGCGAACGGTCTCCTCCTTCAGTTCCGTCATCACCTCGCCATCGGCGGCGATGCGTTCTTCGGCACCGAAGCTGTTGGCGCGGGTGACCAGCGGATCGGGATATTTGATGTTCAGATCATAGAGATCGTAACGCCCCTCGTTGCGGATGCGCAGCATATCCTGAAAACCGTCGGTGGTGACGAAACCCGTCTCCACGCCCTTGCGCTCCAGCACGGCATTGGTGACGACGGTGGTTGCGCCAAGCACCTGCAGGTTTTCGATAGCGATCGCATCGCCATGTTTTTCAAGCAGTTCCGATACGCCCTGCACAACGGCCTCGGCCGGATTTTTCGGCGTGCTCAGGACTTTATGGAGGTGAAGTTCGCCGCTGTCGTCCAGAAGCGCGAAATCGGTAAAGGTACCGCCAGTATCGAAAGCCAGTTTTGCCATTGTTTCCCTCGAGCGACCATGCAGCCTCTTTGGCTGCCTTGTGGACCCAAATTTGAATCCGTTCACTGATGGAAAATTGAAGCCTTCAGCCAGCCTTTACCAACACAACCTCGGTCTGCCGCCATAGGGTTTGCTTATAGCGAATTCAGATGGCGCGAATGCCGGGGTGGTGGCCGCTCTTGAGCTTGGTGACGATCTCGAGAAGCACGGAACGCGCCGCCAGCGCCGGCTCGGAAAGCGGCATATGATCAGAGACGCAAAGCGAAACCGTGGCGTCGATGACGGGGGTTGTGAGCGGGTGCAGCTGCGCGCCACTGAAGCTTGGGGTTTCCAAAACCACCGAGGCGGGAAGGATCGTCGAGCCGAGGCCGTCCAGCACCGCAGCGCCCAAAGCAGGCACGGATTCCAGTTCTGAAATGACCTCCGGCTTCGAGCGCGCCCGCGCCAGCCCTTCGTCGATGAGCCGGCGAAGGAAATGCGCCTTGCTTGGCAGCAACATCGCGTGGCCATCGAGTGCCGAGAGCGGAAGCGGTTGACCGGGTTCGGTCGGCAGCTTCATGTCGGCTGGCGAAACGAGGAACATCTCCTCCCGGAACAGCGGCTCCAGCGTCACGCCCTTGATGGGATCGGAGGTGTAGATGAGCGCCATGTCCATCTTGCCGGTCATGATCAGCTCGCTGAGGATATGGCCGAAGCTGTCATTGATATGGACCGTGATGGCGGGAAAACGCGCCCTCATCTCCTTGATGAGGGGCAGCGACAGCGCGCTCGATGAGGAATAGGTGGCGAGCCCGATGGAGACGCGGCCGGAGAGCGAGCGGGCCGAGCGATCGATATCGGTCTGCGCCTGCTCGATCTGCTTCAGCATGATCTGCGCATGGCGATAGAGGATCAGCCCGGCCTCGGTTGGCGTGATGCCGACATTGCTGCGCAACAGAAGCTGATGCTTGAAATGCTGTTCCAGCGAGGCGATCTGCTGCGACAGCGCCGGCTGCGCCACACGCAGAATGCCGGCGGCACGCGAAACGCTGCCGGTATCGACGATCTTGACGAAGCTCTTGAGTTTTTTGAAATCGACGCTCATCGGTCCCCACTTTTTGGAGAAATCCTAGCGCATTGATGCGGAAACAGGAATGGATTTCTGCGAGGACGATGCGTAATTTCAATGGGATAGGTGTTCTTCGGGATATGTGCAGGTGCATGACACAGATTTGCGCGTACAACTACAACTCCACCTCCGTCATTCCGGCCCCGAGGCGGAATCCAGTCGACGCGCGTCTGCGCGGCGGGACAAGTCTTTTCAGCCCAAGGATTTGGGCTGGCCGGATTCCGGCTCAAGGCCGGAATGACGGAAGGTGAAAAGCGTCACGAACCGTTGTAAAGGCGCGCCTGTTTATGGGTCCGATTTGCCCTATCTTAGCGCCGCCACCGCCCGTTCGATGCGGTCGCATGCATCCTCCAGCACCTCCATGGAGGTGGCGAAGGAAATGCGGAAATAGGGCGACAGGCCATAGGCGGCACCCTGAAGAGCCGCCACGCCGACGCTGTCGAGGAGATAGAGGACAAAGTCGAGATCGTTTTCGATCATCTTGCCATCCGCCGTCGTTTTGCCGATCACCCCGGCGCAGCTCGGATAGAGGTAGAAGGCCCCATCCGGAACCATGCAGGAAAGGCCGGGGATCGCGTTCAGGCGCGCGCAGGCGTAGTCGCGCCGCTGTTTATAGACCGCGACGCTTTCCGTCACGAATGTCTGGTCGCCGGAAAGCGCATGGGCGGCGGCGGCCTGGCTGACGGAGGACGGACAGGATGACATCTGCGACTGCAACTTGTTGATGGCGGCGACGAGTGCTGCCGGCCCTGCCCCATAGCCGATCCGCCATCCCGTCATGGCATAGGATTTTGAAACGCCGTTGGTCAGAAGCACGCGGTCCTTCAGTTCTGGAACGACGGCAACGAGGGTTTTCATGGGCTCGTCCCTGAACCAGACCTGATCGTAAATATCGTCGGAAAGGACCATGACATGCGGATGGCGCAGCAATACTTTGCCCAGCGCCTTCAGTTCCGCTTCGCTATAGGCAGCACCCGTCGGGTTCGAGGGGGCGTTGAGGATCAGCCACAACGTCTTCGGGGTGATCGCCGCTTCCAGCGCTTCGGCCGTCAGTTTGAACCCCGTTTCCTCCGGGCATGCGACGATGACGGGCGTGCCGTCATTGGCGATGACCATATCGGGATAAGACACCCAGTAGGGAGCCGGGATGATGACTTCGGCGCCATTTTCCACACTTGCCATCAGCGCCAGAAACAGGATCTGTTTGGCGCCGCCGCCGACGCAGATTTCGCTATCGCCATAGGTGATGCCGAGACGTTTCTGGAAGTCGCCGATGATCGCCTTGCGAAGCGCCGGCGTGCCGTTGACGGGGGTGTATTTGGTCTCTCCCCGGTCGATGGCGGCATGCGCCGCGGCCTTGACGGCTTCCGGCGTATCGAAATCCGGCTCGCCCACCGTCAGGTCGGCGATATCGCGGCCGGCCGCCTTCAATTCACGGGCGCGGGCTGCCGCCGCCGTGCTCGGCGATACCTTTATTCTCGACACGCGTGATGCTGGCACGAAAGTGCTCATGGTCTTTCCTCGTCTCAATCTAAAGCTTTGGACCAGTCAGTGCGCGGCTTCGAGTTCGCCGCGCATCTTTCCGGTCAGGAACAATTCGCCCAGTTCGTCATGGGTGATCTCCGCCGGCGTGCCGTCCCAGATCACCTTGCCGAGACGGAGGATCACGGCGCGCTCAGCCACCTCCATGGCCTTTTTGGTGTTCTGCTCGACAAGCAGGATGGTCATGCCGTTCGCATGTAGCCGCAGCAGCTCGTCGAACACGATACCGATTGCGGCCGGCGACAGGCCAACCGAGGGCTCATCCACCAAAAGCACCTTCGGCCGCTGCAGAACCGCCATCGCCACTTCGAGCAATTGCTGCTCGCCGCCCGACATGTTGCCTGCGAGCGTCGAGCGCCGCGTCTTCAGGATCGGGAAAAGGTCGTAGACATAATCCCGGTCCGCCTTCACTTTTGCATCGCGAATGGTATAGGCGGCCATGTGCAGGTTTTCATCGACGGTCATGACCGGGAAGTTGCAACGGCCCTGCGGTACGAAGGATATGCCCTCGCCCAGAATGGCGCGCGACAATAATCCGGCGATGTTCCTGCCGCGCCAGTCGATGCCGCCTTCCTTGATGGTCGTCATGCCGTAGAGCGTCTTGAGCAGGGTGGATTTGCCCGCACCGTTCGGCCCCATGAGGGCCACGAACTGCCCGGCCGGCACATCCAGATCGACGCCGTTCAGGATATCGAGATTGCCGTAACCCGCGCGCAGGCCCTTGATGGAAAGATTGCTGTCAGCCGCCAAGATAGGCCTCCCTCACACGCTGGTCCTGAATGATGTCATGCGGCAGTCCCTCGACCAGTTTCGTTCCCTGATCGAGCACGACGACACGCTGGCAAATGCTGGTGACGACATCGATATTATGTTCGATGACGAGGAAGCTCACGCCGAGCGATTTATTCGCATATTGGATCGTCTCCACCACGCGCTCGATGATCTTCGGGTTGATGCCCGCCATCGGCTCGTCGAGCAGGATGAGCTTCGGTTCCGGCATCAGCATGGAGGCGAACTGGATGAGTTTCTGCTGGCCGCCGGACAGATTGCCGGCGGGCTGGTGGCGAACGTCCCAGAGGCCCGCCATCTTGATCAGCTCGCGTGCCCGCTCTCTCAACCCGGTCACGCGGCGGCGCGACATGCCGCCGAGACCGAAGGTCGACAATAGCGAGGGAAAGGTGAACATCTGGCCGGCGATGATGAGGTTCTCCTCCACATCGAGCGCCTTGAAGGTGACCGTTTTCTGGAACGAGCGCAGCATGCGGCCTTCGCGGGCGATGCGGTTAAGCGACCAGCCGGTGATGTCCTGCCCGTCCAGGATCACCTTGCCGGTGTCCGGCCGGGCAAGCCCGGTGCTGCAATCGAAGAAGGTGGATTTTCCGGAACCGTTGGGGCCGATCAGCCCGGCGATCTCGCCGCGATTGATGTGCATGCTGACATCGTTGACCGCCTTCACCGCACCATAGGACTTGCTGAGGTTCTTTATCTCGAGGATGGGAAGATGAGCCGTCATTTCGAGCCTCCGATCGCGTTCCAGAAGCGATTGATCAAGGGAGCGAAACCCTTCTTGAACCAGAAGACGAGAACGAGAAGGCAGAAACCATAGGCGATCATCCGCACTTCAGGAGCCACACGCAGCGCCTCGGTCAGTCCGACGAAAAGCAGGCTGCCGAAGACGGTTCCGGAAATCATGCCAGCACCACCGCCGAGGACGATGATGAGCATCGTCGTGGAATAATACATCTGGAAGGTCAGCGGGCTGACCACCGTGAGATAATGGGCATAGAGGCTGCCCCCTACCCCGGCAAAAACCGCGCTCAGCATGAAAACGATCAGCTTGTAACGCCAGGTGGGGACACCGAGGGATTCCGCCAGCGTCTCGTTTTCACGAATGGCGACCATGTTGCGGCCGGCCGGCGAGCGGACGATTGCCCATGCGGCAAGCGTTCCCAGCACGCAGATGGCCAGAGCCAGATAATAGAAACTGGTGGTTCCGCTGACCGTGAAGGAGAGCGGGCCAAGCTCGAAATAGGGTTTCGGGATGCCGGAGAGGCCCATGTCGCCCCGTGTCAGCGAAATCCAGTTCTTGGCGATTGCCTGGCCGATGATGACGAAACCGAGCGTACACATGACGAAAGAAGTCGAGCGAAGACGCAAAGCCGGAATGCCGAGCGGCAGGGCAAGCGCGCCGGAGACAAGGCCGGCGGCAATGAGGTTCACGTAAAACGGCGTTTCATAGTGAACCGCCAGCAGGCCGGCGGTATAGGCGCCGATGCCGAAGAAAGCCGCCTGCGCCAGCGACAGCAGACCGGTATAGCCCACAAGCAGGTTGAGTCCGTGCGCCGGCAGCATGAAGATGAGCGCGATGATGAGCGAATGGGTGACGTAACGCGTGCCGATGAAGGGCGCGGCGAGTGCGACGACAATCAGGACGGCGGCGAGCGGAATGCGCAGATCGCGGCGGCGTGCCTGGGGAACGGTGTCTGTGAGAGACATGTCTAGTCCTCAAAATTCGAGTAAATTCGGCGGGCGCGGCTTCCAGAGCGTTTTGGCTTTTCTTCGAATCGCCAAAGCGCTCTAACTCTTTATTTTTCCGCATTTCCGGACGGAAAACCGGGTCCACTTTTCCTGGAAATGCTCTAGAAGCGCGCCTGCGTCGAAAACAGGCCGTGCGGACGCCACATCAGCATCAGGATCAGCGTTGCGAAGCCCACCGTGTCGCGGAATTGCAGCCCGACATAGGTGGCGACGAGGCTTTCGGCGATGCCGAGGATCATGGCCGCGAAGAAGGTGCCGCGCACATTGCCAAGACCGCCCATGATGATGATCGGCAGGGTCTTGAAGGTGATGAGTTCCCCCATGCCGCCATAGACGCTGACATTGACCGGCGCGGTCAGCACGCCCGAAAGTGCGGCGAGCGCGGCGCCCAGGATAAAGGTGCGCAACACGACCTGCGAGACATCGATGCCGACCACGCCGCAGCATTCGACATTCTGCGAGACCGCCCGCATCGCCATACCGAGACGGCTATAGGTGACCATGAGTTCCAGACCGACGAAGACGATGAGGCAGACGACGAGGATGAGCACGCGCTGCTGCGCCAGCGTGAAGCCGAGAATGGAAATCGGCTCGATATAACCGCCGGCGAAAAACTTGTAGCCGCCGCCGAAGACGAAAATGATCGTGTTCTGCAGGATCAGCGCGATGCCGAGGGTGGCGAGAACGCCGGACTCCGCCGGCGCTCCCACCATTCTGCGCATCACCAGCTGGCCGACCACATATGCCACGACCACGGTGGAAAGCACGCCGACGACGATCGAAGCCTCATAGGAAAGGCCGAGATAATCGATTGCGAACCACGCCCCGAAGGTTCCGAGCATGTAATATTCGCCATGAGCGAAGTTGATGGCTCTCAGCACCCCGAAAATCATGGTCATGCCGACGGCGACGATCGCGTAGACGGAACCGGTGACGATCCCGTTTACGACTTGCTCGAGAATTGTCGAGAACATGGCTGTACCCCTCCCGGTCTGTCAGTTCGCAGGGTACTGGATTTCCGCCGTATAAGCGCCCTTGATGCTGGGCTTGCCGTTCTCGATCTGGAGAAGGATCATCGGAAGGCGCGCCTGATTGTGATCGTCGAAGGTCACTTCGCCGACCGGGCTCTTGTACTTGATCTTGGAGAGCGCCTCGCGGACGGCGTTGCGGTCGGCGCTTCCGGCTTCCTTGATCGCCTGGGCGAGCAGGTTGACGGTATCCCAATGCACATAGGCGTGATTGTTCGGCGCTTCCTTGTATGTCGCGGTGAATTTCTCGACGAAGGCCTTGCTGGCGGGACTATCGAACTGCGGCAGCCAGGCGGCGGCTTCCACGGCGCCTTCCATGGCTTTCGGCGCGGATTTGATCGTCTTTTCGGTGTTGAATTCACCGTTGCCGATCAGCACAACCTTGCCGGCAAGCCCGAGTTCCAGCATCTGGCGGGCAACGATTGGCGTGGTATCGGCCAGACCATACATGATGATCGCCTGCGCGCCGTTATCGCGGATCTTCGCCAGCACGCTGCGGAAGTCGACCTCGCCTTCCTTGTAATAATCCTCGCTGAGAATTTCGCCCTTGAAGTCCGGCAGGTATTTCTTGGTGAAGGTGATGGCGGAGCGGCCGTAGTCGCTATCGACCGACAGGACGGCGAATTTGGTGAAACCACGCTGTTCGGCGGCGTATTTCGCCACGACGAGCGCACGGTTCTCATCCGTCGGATAATTGCGGAATGTCCATTTGAAACCGCCGACGCCCGCCTGATAGGTGATCTTCGGGTTGGAGGACGCCGCGTTCAGCAGCAGAACCTCGGCATCCTCGGCGACAGGCTGCATCGCAAGCGTCACGGAGCTGGAGACATCGCCGATGACGAAATCCACCTCATCCTGATCGATCAGGCGGCGGGTGGCCGAAACGCCTTCGACCGGAGTGCCCTGGCTATCGGCGTTGAAAAGTTCGATCTGCTGGCCATTGATGCCGCCGGCCGCGTTGATATCCTTTACCGCGAGTTCCGCGCCGTGCATGGAGAAAGCGCCGTAGCGCGCATTCGGACCGCTCATCGGCGCGACGAGGCCGAGCCTTATCGTGTCGGCCGCATAAGCTGCGGCGGAGAGCGCCGGCGACAGGCTCAGGATCGGAGCGACCGCTGCGGAAACCAGTAGAAGTCTGCGAGTAATACCGTTTTTCATGTTCCCACTCCTTTTCGGATTTATCTGTTCCGGCTTTGGCCGGGCGAGCTTTTGCCGCTTTTGCGGTTCTTGTCGATCAACGTCATGCTAATCTTTCAGGCAGAGTAGGTTCATCGCCGGATATTTTGCCAACACAAGTCCTTTCTGCCGCTATAGCGTTTCCTTATGCCGGCAGTTGTTTCCCCCTATCCAGACGTCGGGTTTCGATTTTTGCATGTCTTCCATGCAGGCAAATGCCTGTATTTTTCGCGTCAGAATGGGCATATTTTATGCAACTTCATCACTGGAAACCATGAAAATGAAACTTCACGAAACCGTTCGAAACTATTTCCGCAACCGTCGCGCCGTGGCCGAACTGAGCGCGCTCGATGACAGAAGCCTTTCCGACATCGGCGTCAGCCGCTCGCATATCCGTTCCGCCGTGGAAGGCCGCCGCTAACAGACAGAAACGGTCGCCTTCATGGGCGTCCGCGCGCAGCACGATCTTCAGGCGCTGAAAATTGCGCGTCAGAATCGGTAAAGCTCCTGTAGAACTCTTCTCCACATATTGGGCGGCGCTTTCAGAGCGCGGCCAAGAGGAGAGTCGAATGAACCAACCCGATTATTCCCCCGACTATTCCATTGTCGCGAGAACTCCGTCTGTCGAAGACTATCTGCGCCTTCGCGCCGTGGCCGGGCTGAGCCCGTTTTCACGGGAGGCGGCGGAGAAGGGTTTGCGGGGCACGGTCTTCTCCGTGCTGGTTCTGCATGCAGGGTCCGCCATCGGCATGGGCCGGCTGATCGGCGATGGCGGCTGCTTTTTTCAGGTCGTGGACATTGCCGTCGATCCCGCCCATCAGGGCCGGGGCCTGGGCAAGGCGGTCATGGATGCGCTGATGAGCCATGTAAAGAGCGAATTTCCCGCTTCGGCCTACGTCAGCCTGATCGCCGATGTACCGGCAAACAGGCTATACGAAAAATTCGGCTTCAGGGAGACCGCGCCGAGGTCGCTCGGAATGGCCTATCGCGTCAGCACCTCGGCTTGATCGCCGGCAGTCGGCAGCGAGCGTCCCTCAGCTTGAGGTGGTTCAGCCGTTCGATGCGGCTTTGAAAATCGCCAACTGATCGGCAAAGGCGCGTTTATAGGCGGGACGCTCCTCACCGCGGGCGACATAGGCCGCGAGATTAGCGTATTCATCGAGAATGCCCGAACTTTTTATCCGTTGCAGCACCGATATCATCAACAGATCACCGGCGCTGAATGCGCCGTCGAGCCACTCGGCCTTCCCCAGTCGACTGGACAATTCGCCGAGCCGCTTGCGAATACGTTCATGTACGATCTGCAGGCGTTCGCCGTGCCAGCTTTTGTCCCTTTCAAGAAAGCCGGTGACAAAATGCTCGACAATGGGCGGTTCCATGGTGCTGAGCGCGGCGAACATCCACATGAGCGCGCGCGCCCGCGCATTCGCATCCTGCGGCAACAGGCCGGCATGGCGCTCGGCTATATGGAATATGATCGCACCGGATTCGAACAGGACGAGATCGCCCTCCTCATAGGTCGGGATCTGCCCGAAGGGTTGAAGCGCGAGATGCGCCGGTTCCCGCATCGCCTTGAAGGAAAGGAGGCGGACGTCATAGGGCTGGCCCACTTCTTCGAGTGCCCAGCGGACGCGCATGTCGCGGGCGAGACCCTTGCCGCCATCGGGCGAACGTTCAAAAGCGGTAATGGTGACTGTCATTACTGTTCTCCATCACTCCCCGCCCCCTGCTGTCGCCTGACGTTGAGTCACACTATGCGTTGGGATGAGTGAAAACAACGTCGTCGTGTTTTCGGCACAGGCTCAGGCGGCGGTGCGCTTT
Organism: Agrobacterium sp. CNPSo 2736; assembly: GCF_004005385.1. Lineage (NCBI taxonomy): Bacteria > Pseudomonadati > Pseudomonadota > Alphaproteobacteria > Hyphomicrobiales > Rhizobiaceae > Agrobacterium > Agrobacterium sp. CNPSo 2736. The sequence continues at coordinate 201,684 of NZ_RZTX01000002.1, forward strand.
CGACGGGACACCCAGATCAACACCGGCAAGGCGGTAAAAGACAGTGCGGCGCCCGCGAGGAACGTGCCGAAGGAACCATGGATGTCCCACAGCAAGCCCGCGATGACATTGCCCACCAGCACCGCCAGACCTGTCATCAGATTGAAAACGCCGAAGGCCGTTCCCTTGAGGTGTGGCGGCGCCGTTTCCGCAATCAGGGCCGCGAGCAGCCCCTGCGACAGGCCCATATGCAGCCCCCACAGAAGAATGCCGAACAGGAACAGCGGAATGGAATTGGCAAAAGCGAGCGTCAGATAAGAGGCCGCCAGCACGGCCACGCTCGCCGCGATAATTCCCGCGCGGCCGATCCTGTCCGAAAGCCGGCCGGCGGGATAGGCAGTCAGGCCATAGACGACATGCATGATGACCATCGTGATCGGTATCCATGCCGGCCGGAAACCCGCCTCTTCGGATTTCAGCAGCAGGAATGCTTCGCTGAAACGCGCGAAGGTCAGGAGCGACGCCGCGATGATGACGATCCAGACCGCCTGATTGAGTTTCGCAAAATCGGCGAGCCGGAATGGCTTTTCGGCTTTTGGTCTTGCGGGCGCATCCGGTTCCTTCACACCGGCGATGAGAATGAACACCGCAAGGAAAGCGGGAATGACGGCGATCCAGAAGATGGCGAGTACATTTTCGCTGAGCGCGAACATCAGCCCGATGGCCGCCAGCGGTCCGATGAAGCCGCCAACCGTATCGAGCGACTTTCTGAGCCCGAATGCGGCGCCACTAATTTCGGGCGGCGTCACATCGGCAATAAGGGCGTCGCGCGGCGTTCCGCGAATGCCTTTGCCGACCCGGTCCACAGCCTTGGCGGCGACGATCCAGCCGAGCGAGGTGGCGAAGGGAAAAGCGAGCTTCGAGATTGCGCCGAGACCGTATCCAAGCACGGCGAGCATTTTCCGCCGCCTCGTCCAGTCCGCGATAATCCCGGAAAACAGCTTGGTCGTGGTGGCGATGGCAACCGACATGCCCTCGATAAAACCGACAGTGACCGCGGAAGCGCCGAGGCCGGAAACGAGATAATAGGGCAGCAGCGTCTGCACCATTTCCGAAGAAATATCCATCAGAAGGCTAACGATGCCCAGCACCCAGACCGTCGCTGGAATGCGTGCCCGGACCGTTGCAGAAACAGGCGCAGAAGAAGTCGTCATGATGGCCCCCCGATCGTCTCTGGAATAATCATGTCCTCCTGAAACAATCAACCGGGCGGATATCGCGCAACCGCGACAAACAGGGAAAATCAGGGTTATCACATCTCTGTGGGGCTGAAGCAAATACCGCCTAAGCCCGATGAAAGGGCTGGCCATTTCACGCAAAAACTCTAAGCTCCAGCGCCGGACACGGATTGCCGAGAACCATCAGTTTTTAGTTCAAATCATTAGGGAGAAAACATCAGATGAGCCTGCGTATCAACGATATAGCACCCGACTTCACCGCCGAGACCACCCATGGTCCGGTGAGCTTTCACGACTGGATCGGCGACGGCTGGGCGGTCCTGTTTTCGCATCCGAAAAACTTTACGCCGGTCTGCACGACGGAACTCGGCGCGATGGGCGGCCTGCAGCCGGAATTCGAAAAGCGCGGCGTCAAGATCATCGGTATTTCGGTCGATCCGGTCGAAAGCCATGAAAAATGGAAGAACGATATTCGCACCGCGACCGGCTTCAACGTCGATTATCCGCTGATCGGCGACAAGGATCTGAAGGTCGCCAAGCTCTACGATATGCTGCCGGCCGGCGCTGGCGACAGCTCCGAAGGCCGCACGCCTGCCGACAACGCCACCGTGCGCTCCGTCTTCGTCATCGGTCCCGACAAGAAGATCAAGCTGGTCCTCACCTACCCCATGACCACCGGCCGCAATTTCGAAGAAATTCTTCGCGCGATCGATTCCATCCAGCTCACCTCCAAACATCAGGTGGCAACCCCGGCCAACTGGAAGCAGGGCGAGGATGTCATCATCACCGCCGCCGTTTCCAACGAGGATGCGATTGCCCGTTTCGGTTCTTACGACACGGTTCTTCCGTATCTGCGCAAGACCAAGCAGCCCGGCTGATTTGAAGCCTTTGATGGGGCGGTGAAACATCATCGTCCCATCGTCCTTAGGTATGACCGCGCGCTCTAGCCGGCTTCCTGCCTGACGACGCGCAGCATGGGCCGGGCATCGAGTTCGGCGGGCGTGAAACGCGCAAGAAGGTCGAAAGATGTTATGGCTTCGCCGGCGGCGAAGCGTCGCCCGTTGACGACGAGATGCCCGAGGCCGAATAGGGTGAGAAGCGCTTCCGTCGCATCTCCGGCCGGGGTTTCGAAAAGCAGATTCGTCTGGCCGAAATGTTCCAGACCCGTCGTCCAGGCCCTGATCTTTTCCCCCTCCTCCATCACGAAGGTTCCGAAGGCCAGCATCGCCGCCATTTGCTGCGGTTGGTCCAGATGGCTATTTGCATAGTTCAGATAGTCATCGAGATTGGCGCGGCCGACGATCATGTCGAGATAATGCAATGCAACGGCCAGCATGGGAGCGACCTGATGAATGCCGAGCAGGGCTGAGGCGATCTCGTTATGGGCGATTTCAGGATCGTCCTCATCCGCTATGATCAGGAATCTGAACTCGCACTGATGTGTTGCGCGGCTTAAATCGTCATATGCCGCTTTGGCATCGATGCAAAAGGTCTTTGACCAGTCGACCCTCGCCTCTGCGACTGCCGGATATTGGGCCGGCGCAACCGGCGCCGCTGAGACCGGCTCGGGAGTGCCGACAAAAACCCTGGTCGAACCGCGCAGGCCGTCAAACACACCCTTTTCGCTCAGCCGCTCACATTCATATCCCTCCTCGCCCCACGCTTCTGTCAGCGTCAAATCGGAGATCGTGGGTTCGCCGTCGAAATAGAGTGTTGCCTTGAAAAATTGAGCGTCGCCATTTGCCATCGCAAACTCCCGTCCATGGCATCTCCTGCGCGCTATGGCTTTATGATCCCGCCATGATAGTCAAGCCGGTACGTCTCGACACGGCCCCGGTAAATGCGCTCGATGCCGGTGAAGGACCGGAATTCACCCTCATTCGTATCGACATAGACCAGATTCTCCACCGGGTGGGTGAAGCCGCCAAGGAACCGACCCTCACGATAGAGCGTGGAAAGCGATCGCTGAATGACCATGCCAGCCGTGGCGCCGTCGATCATGTCGGGCCGGAGGATGCGGCCGTAATAACTCATCGCCCACACCGCCGTTCCCTCATGCCAGACGACCTCCTGGCCGATGAAATCGGTTCCCCCGAAATAGCTGTCGAGATAGTGCCAGTCGCCGCTCTGATAGCCGAGATCGTGCGATCCCTTGCGCGTGGGCGTAGCGGATTTGTTGCCACCGCCGACATAGGTGGCGGACTTGGCCTGCACGATGAACTCTTCCAGCATGGGAAACCTTTCGGGATAAGAACATAAAGGGAACATAGGCGATTTTCAGGGTGGTCGCAAGTGCGCCCCTGCCCGGCATCGAACCCGCATTTCAAGAATGGCGGGCTTGGTAATCGCGGCGTTTGCGCTTAGAAGCGTGGCAGGAATTATCTCAAAAAGAGTGCCCATGCCGCAGAACCCGCAAATCTATGTCGATGCCGATGCCTGCCCCGTGAAGCCGGAGATTCTCAAGGTGGCGGAGCGGCATGGGCTGGAAGTGACCTTTGTTGCCAATTCCGGTCTGCGCCCGTCGCGCGATCCCATGGTGAAAAACGTCATCGTATCCGCCGGTTTCGACGCGGCGGACGACTGGATCGCCGATCATGCCGGTGAGAACGATATCGTCATCACCGCCGACGTGCCACTGGCCGGGCGCTGCGTCGCCAAGGGGGCGCTGGTGACCGGGCCAACCGGCCGCGTTTTTGACCAGTCGAATATCGGGATGGCGACGGCGATGCGCGATCTTGGTGCGCATCTGCGCGAAACCGGTGAAAGCAAGGGATATAATGCGGCTTTTTCACCGCGTGACCGATCCGCTTTTCTGGAGACGCTTGACCGTTTCTGCCGCCGTGTCAAAAAATGACGGCGCCAACGGAAAGGTGCCGCCCATGACCCCGGCCAATATGAAAAGCAACGGCTATCGCCGCCATCAACCTTTCGTCATTGCCTTTTTGGTCGGCGCCGCGAGCCTTGGCCTGGCGCTGGTTTTCGCGCCGCCGCTGGCGATAGAGATCGCGGCCGTTCTGTTCTTCCTGACCTACCTCACCCTTATCGCCTTTCGTCTGTCGGGCCTGACGGCGCAGCATCTGAAGGCCCATGCCGATAGCGACGACCTGCCTGCGGTCGCCATCATCGCCGTTACGCTGCTTGCCGTTGCAGTCGCGGTAGTATCGCTGTTTCAGGCCCTCAACCATACGGGCGAAACGGTCTGGACGCTGCTCATCGCCTTCGCCTCGGTGATCTTCGGCTGGCTGACCATCCACACCATGACCGCCCTGCACTACGCCCATCTTTACTGGCGGCCGGCCATGGTGGACGGCAAACGCCAGCATCGCGGCGGCATGGATTTTCCGGGCACGAAGGAACCCTGCGGTTACGACTTTCTCTATTTCGCCGTGGTGATCGGCATGACGGCGCAGACGTCGGATGTGGGTATAACCACGACCGCCATGCGCAAGGTCACGCTGCTGCACTCCATCGTTTCTTTCTTCTTCAACACGGTTCTGGTGGCGGCGGCGGTCAATGCAGCCGTCTCGCTTGCGGGCTGAACCGGGAAAATTTTCACAAGGAATGGCCTCATGAACATTATTTCGCAGAATACGGCCTTTGGCGGCATGCAGGGCGTATTTTCGCACACATCGGAAACCCTGAAATCTGAGATGAGCTTTGCGGTTTATGTGCCGCCGAAGGCGATCCACGAGCCCTGCCCTGTCGTGTGGTATCTTTCCGGCCTCACCTGCACCCATGCCAATGTCATGGAAAAGGGCGAATATCGCCGCATGGCCTCCGAACTCGGGCTGATCGTCGTCTGCCCGGATACCAGCCCGCGCGGCAATGATGTGCCGGATGAGCTGACCAACTGGCAGATGGGCAAGGGCGCCGGATTTTATCTCGATGCCACGGAGGAGCCCTGGTCCGAGCACTACCGGATGTACAGCTACGTGACGGAAGAACTGCCTGCCCTCATCGGCCAGCATTTCCGTGCGGATATGAGCCGTCAGGGCATTTTCGGCCATTCGATGGGCGGCCATGGCGCGATGACCATTGCGCTGAAGAACCCCGGGCGTTTCAAGAGCTGCTCCGCCTTTGCGCCGATCGTGGCGCCCTCTTCGGCCGACTGGTCCGAGCCGGCGCTGGAAAAATATCTCGGCGCGGATAAGGCCGCATGGCGTCAATACGACGCCTGTGCGCTGGTCGAGGACGGTGCGCGTTTTCCAGAGTTCCTGATCGATCAGGGCAAGGCCGATAGTTTCCTTGAAAAGGGCCTGCGCCCCTGGCTGTTCGAAGAAGCGGTCAAGGGCACGGATATCGGCCTGACGCTGCGCATGCATGAGCGCTACGACCACTCCTATTATTTCATCTCCACCTTCATGGATGACCATTTGAAGTGGCATGCGGAGCGGCTGGGTTAAGAACGGAGAGGCAAGCTGGCGGCGCCCTGTAAGCGCCGCCGCTGCAGATTTAACCTGACATTACGGGATGCGGGCAATGACCTTGATCTCGAAATCGAAGCCGGCAAGCCAGTTGACGCCGACAGCCGTCCAGTTCGGGTAAGGCTTTTGGCTGAAAATCTCCTGCTTGACGGTCATGATCGTTCCGAACTGGTTTTCCGGATCCGTGTGGAACGTCGTTATATCCACGATATCGTCGAAGGTGCAGCCCGCCGCCGCAAGCGTGGCCTTGAGGTTTTCAAAGGCCAGCCGGACCTGACGTTCAAAATCAGGTTCAGGCGTTCCATCGGCACGGCTGCCGACCTGGCCGGAAACGAAAAGAAGGTCGCCGGAGCGGATAGCTGCGGAATAGCCATGCTCCTCGTAAAGCGCATGCCTGTTAGCGGGGAAAATTGCTTCGCGTGCGGTCATTGTGCATCTCTCTTTTGGCTGATTGGTCATGGACGCGAGAAGCGTTCCTCTTTTTTAAAGAGGGCTTCGGACGCCCATTTACATACGTTACGTATGCCAGATAGTTACATACGCGCCGCATGTCAATTCCATATACGCGACGTATGTAAACTTAAGGGTACCGAAGATGCGCGTAATTGAAGCTTGAAATATTTCTGAAGCTGAAATGCGGACGAATAGGCGTCACGCCGTCGCCTTTTATGTCCGATTAGGGAAACAGAGCCGTTGCAAGCGTCGTCGGGCCAGGCCGGCTGAGCCTGAATTCGCGGATCACGCGTTCGGCGACGCCATAGGCAAGTTCCTGCTCTATCGACTGATCGTCGAAGCTGACGACGGTGGCGGTGAATTTGGCTTCCGCGATCACCTCTCCCGTCGCAACGGCGGCGGCGCGGACGATGACCTTGGCTGACGCCCTTTCCCCGAACAGGAACGGGCCGCGTGTAACGGATGCGAGACGGATGGTCAGCACCACGCGCGGCCGGGTTTCTCCACGCGCCGTGGTCTTGATCGCATTCTGCACCTGCGCGTGAATGGACTGCATCAGCGCCGGAGCGACATCCGGGCGTGCGGCGACGAATGCGCCGCGCACATCGTAAAGCAGCCGGTCAGTATTGGTCGCTTCCGGTTCCAGCCTGAAAGACATGAGCGTGAAACACGCCAGCACAAGAATGCCAAGGCGTTTCAACGAGGTGGTCATGATCAGCGACTCCCCTAACGTGAGGTAACCGCATATTCGATCATCAGGGTTAGAAAAGCGTTAAGAAGCGCTCTTCAGGGACTCCAGAACATTGAGGGCCGCCCGCATGTCGACAAGCCTGACGGCGCGGCGCTCCAGCGCCTCCTCGTCCTCGCCCCATTGCTCGGCGGTCCAGTCCTCGTCCAGATGGGCAAGCGCCCAGGTTTCCTCCAGCGTCAGCTCCCCTTCCGCCAGCGCCAGCGCCAGAATGGCGGAGCCGGTCAGCGACGTCATGGTGTGAAGAGCGGCAAGCGCAATCGGTGTGTCGTATTTCTTCAGCGTTACCGCAAAAGCCGCGATGGCTTCGCGCGGCTGATCCTGATGCATCACGCCTTCAACGAGAATGAAGCGCGCGCCGAGCACATTGGCCGCCCAGTCCAGAACCGGATCCCAATGGTCCGTCTGCCGCGCGACCAGCGCTTCCGGATCGCCGGCGCGATAGCAGAGAAGATCGGAAGAGGAAAATCGAAGTATGTCCTCAAAAACCGCCTGCGTGTCGTTGGCGACGCCATCAATGGCCGTGTTCACATGCCGAGAGACGGGCATAACCACCGGATTGACCACTTCTTTCTGGGCGTCCCATTCATCGCGAAGCAGTTCCGCCAGCGCACGCGTCGGGACGGTCAGCGGCTTCTTGGCGGGAGTGCGCAGCGGCTTGCCATCGAGAAGGATGGTAAAGCCGCCCTCCTCCGCCTCGCCGACGGTGACATCCCTGTAGAACCGCTTCGGCAAAGGTTTCTGCATCTGGATCTGCGCGCGCAGGATCGGGTCGGGATGGCTCAGGCCCTCCGAAAGGTCGTTCAGGAGATCACGCATGGCACGTCCTCGTCAGTCGGATAGAAAGGGTTATTCAAGAATATCGGCCGGAACATAGGCCGGAATTTCGCGCGGGTGGCTGACGACCGCATCGGCGCCCGCCTTCCAGAGATCGTCGACCGAGGCATAACCCCAGGCGACGCCGATTGCTTTCGCGCCCGCAGCCTTGGCCATCTGCATGTCATAGATCGCATCGCCGACAACGACAGTATCGGCGGGAACCATGCCGGTTTCATGGCAGCATTCCATCACCATGGCCGGATGCGGCTTGGAGGGGCAATCATCCGCCGTGCGCGAAACGATGAAGTGATCGGCAAGGCCGTGGGTCTGCAGGATATGGGTAAGACCGCGCCGGCCCTTGCCTGTCACCGCGCCGATCAGCACATCGTCGCGTTTCGAAAGCGTATCGATCAGCGTGGCGATACCGTCGAAAAGCGGCACGGTCATTTCCGGCCGCTCCCGCAGGGGATGATAGAGTTCCCTGTAACGTTCCGTCATCGCCTTCGCTTCATCATCCACATGCGCCTTGCCGAGCATGCGGGCGATGGCGATATCCAGCGTCAGACCGATGATCGCCTTGGTTTCGGAGATATCGGGGCGCGGTTTGCCGAAATCGGCGAAAGTATCGGACATGACGGCATGGATCAGGCCGGCGCTATCCACCAGCGTGCCGTCGCAATCGAAAAGAACCAGTTTCATGGGCTGTCAGTCTTCCCTATCGCCATCGGCCACGTCGAGACCGAGCAGGTTCCAGGTCTGTACCATATGCGGCGGCAGGGGTGCGCTGACCCGAAGCCGGCCGCCATTCGGATGCGGAATGTCGATATGGCGTGCATGCAGATGCAGGCGCTTCTGGATACCGCCCGGGAAGTCCCAGTTCGGATCTTCGATATAATATTTCGGATCGCCGATGATCGGGTGGCCCATATGCAGCGCGTGAACGCGAAGCTGATGGGTGCGGCCGGTATAGGGTTCCATTTCCAGCCAGGCGAGGTTCTGCGCGGCGGTATCGATGACGCGGTAATAGGAAACGGCGTGATCGGCGCCTTCCTCGCCATGCTTGGCGATACGCATGCGATCGCCATCCATGGTCTGTTCCTTGACCAGCCAGGTGGAAATCTTGTCCTGATGCTTGCGCGGCACGCCCTTGACCAGCGCCCAATAGGTCTTCTTGGTATCGCGTTCGCGGAAAGCGGCGGTCAGCTTCTGCGCTGCACCGCGGGTGCGGGCAACCACCAGCACACCCGACGTATCGCGGTCGAGGCGGTGCACCAGACGCGGCTTTTCGCCCTTCTGGTTGGTCCAGGCTTCCAGCAGCCCGTCGATATGGCGGGTGACGCCGGAGCCGCCCTGCACGGCAATGCCAGCCGGCTTGTTGAAAACGAACACCTTGTCGTCCTCATGCAAGAGCATGCGCGCCAGAAGCTCGCCATCTTCGGAATGTTTGAGGTCCTTCGATCCGATCGGGCCGCTCTTGACCTTGAGATCGGAATCGACCGGCGGTACGCGCACCATCTGTCCCGGCTGCACGCGTGCATCCGTCTTCACCCGGCCGCCATCCACACGCACCTGGCCGGAGCGCAGAAGCTTCTGCAACTGCCCGAAACCAAGTCCCGGATAATGAATCTTGAACCAGCGATCGAGGCGCATACCGGCCTCGTCGGCCCCGACCTTGATATGCTCGATACCTGCCATGAAATTTCCAGTCTTTCTGTCCTGATCGCGCGCTCACATCTCTGGCGCGCCGTTTGGACCAAGCCTTTAGAACAAACTGCGGCCCAAGGCCAGCCCGGCGAAAACCGCTGCGATGGAAACCGCAAGGCTTGCAAGCACGTAAACGGCCGATAGCCCGAGCGCGCCGCGTTCGAACAGCGCGACCGCGTCGAGCGAGAAGGACGAGAATGTGGTGAACCCGCCGAGCACGCCGGTGACGAGAAACAGGCGCATTTCTATCGAGGCGTTCAGTCGCCGCGCCACAAGCTCGACCAGCAGACCGATCAGGAAAGATCCGACCACGTTGACGGCAAGGGTTCCCCAGGGAAAATTCGGTCCGGCCAACCGCACGCTCCAGACCCCGACCAGATAACGGAACACGGAACCGATTGCGCCGCCTGCGGCGACAAGGGCGATATTGATCATGGGGAATTGTGTCTCCGGAAGAAATCGTCGGACTGGACGGTCCAGGACATTTTTAGACCATGGGAACCGCCGGCGAAACCCCTTTGCCCGGCGCTCTCGGCTGTTAAAATACGATTAAATTGCAGCTGTGCGATTTAGCCTTCCAACAATGGGCAACTGTTAATCTACGGTTTTTCAGGGTCGGCGAAGATGGCCGGAGGTTCGATGACACAGGTTCTTTCCGTTTCCGCAAATACTGCGGCCTATGCGCTGGAGGCCATGAAGCCGCCGCAACGCGTGCCGCGCAAGAGCGAGGTTGAAGAGGCCATTCACGAACTGGCGCGCAAGGCCGAACACGGGGATGACTTCCAGCTCAGGGGCCTGATGACGACGATCAAACCGCCAGCCCTCACCCTCTATTTCCTGATAGCAAGCAGCCAGCGTCAGGAGCCGCAAGCGACACTGGAGCAGGCCGTGGAGGCCTACGAGGAGAACAGCTTCGCCTCAAAATCTGAAAGTAATTTATAGATCAGGTGGATATATAGATATTCTAATGTCGTTTCTTCAGTTTTTCGCCATATAGGCGGGATCCCCGCATTCAGCCTGGTGTCAGACTGATCTTCTAGAGATTTGCGACCGAGTTCCGGAAAATCACGTGGGCGAATGCCACCCTGCTTTTCCGCCACGGCGCTGAAGAACAAACACGATAGATGAAAATTTGCGGCTACCGGACCTGTCACGCGTTCCGGTAGCCGTTTTTCATCGGTCAATTATGCTGGTGGTCGCCGCCGCCCTTGGCTGCGCCTGCGGACAGCACGATCTCCACCTTGCCGGCCTTTTCGAAGATCAGCGTTACCGGCACCTTGTCGCCTTCGGCAAAGGGCTTCTTCACATCGAAGAACATCATGTGCAGGCCGCCGGGCTTCAGCTCCACCGTCTGGCCAGCGGGAATGACGATGCCCTCATCCAGCTTGCGCATTTTCATGACGTCGTTGACCATGGCCATCTCATGGATTTCCGCACGCCCGGCGGACGAAGATTCGACACCGATCAGCTTGTCGTCGCTATCGCCAGCATTCTTGATCGTCACGTATCCACCGCCCACGGGCTGGCCCGGCAGCATGGTCTTGGTCGTGCCGCCCGACACTTCGAGGCTGCCGGCCTTCACGACATCCATGTCCATGGCCGAGTGATCGTGGCCGCCGGCATGCGCAGCCTTTGCGGCAACGCGAATGGTGGGAGCGGGACTTTTCAGGGAATGCGGATCGACGCCTGCCGCTGCCACTTCGTCCCAGGAAACCTTGCCCTTGTCGCCGCAGAGCTGCGTTACCTTGAATGGCAGGTCCTGCCCCGCCTCTATACCGGAGATTTTTCCCTGCACGGCGAAGGTGTCGTAGAATTCATCCGGCAGGTTGCCGCCCTTCCAGCGGATTTCGACCGGTCCGCTTTTGATTTCCTTGCCGTGGTTCTTATAGGCCTTCTGGTAGTCTCCCTTGATGACCTCCAGTTCCCAACCAGCCTTCGGCTGGGGCTTGGCGGAAATGAATCCTTCCGGCAGCTTGATCTGAACTTCGGTGGTGGCGAGCCCGCCTTCGCAGCCATGCGGCACCTGGAGGGCGGCAACGACGGTGCTTTCCTGTTCGGCCGAATCGTCAACGAATGTGGCGTGGGCGAAAGCCTGCGCGGTCGAAACCGAGGCGACGAAAAGGCTGCAGGTGATGATTTTGGTGGTTTTCATTTGCTTGTCCCTGCGACTGCCATCCCTCTGGGTCCGCGCAGCCGCTCCGTGCCGCCAAAGGCGGCGATGATCCCGTAAAACGAAAAATCAGGCGGACAGGGACGGAGGGCCGCGCGCGGCGGGTTTCCGGATCGTCAGCACGGAGCGGAAGCTCCATTCCGCAGGCAGGCGATTGTCGAGCCAGGCAAATTCAGTCTTCAGCCAGCCAGCCGTATCAGGCATCGGCAGAAGAATGGACGAGGCCAGCAGGCAGGCCTCGCAAAACAGGATGGCGTCGCCGGAATGGACGGGGCCTTCCCTGGTATGGAACGCATTGACGCCGTTGCCATGGCCAAGGCAGATTTCCGCAAAGGTGCCGTCCGGCAGCCGGTAACTCTCATCCAGCGCAACGGCGGGGGCTACGGCAAGTGCCGGCTTGTGGGCAAAACCGAGGGACAACATCAGGGTCGCGCAGAAAATGCGAAGCATTTTCTCCATCCCCATCAGCCGTCTTTTTCGATTTGCATCCATGTTCTAGGCGATATCCCTGTTTCTCTCGGATTTCAAAGGGGAATTTTGCCGCAGGCCAGACCGTCGCAAGGGAACAATAGATGTCAGGCGGCATTTTCCTGCCGGAACCATCGTTCAAGGGAGGCCCACAATGCCAGCCAAATCCAAGGCCCAGCAGAAAGCGGCGGGCGCCGCACTGGCGGCCAAACGCGGAGAAACGAAGAAATCCAGTTTAAAAGGTGCTTCAAAAAGCATGGAGAAGTCCATGACGGAAAAGGAACTTGAGGATTTCGCATCGACCAAACGCAAGGGCCTGCCTGAGAAAAAATCCGACTGAAGAAAGCCGCCGAGGCCATCTATCGCCGCGGATCGCTGCGCCGATGGCGCAGATGGAGCAAGAATCTGTTCAGATGCGTCATTTGGTCCTTGCCAACAGCGGGGCTTCGCAGATAATGAGCGTCGCATCATCGTTGGGAGAAACCGCTTCACTGCGGTGCCGAAGGAGCAACCGCCCCGGAAACTCTCAGGCAAAAGGACCAGCGGTGACGACGGAACTCTGGAGAGAAGCCACCTTTCATAAGGACGGCTCGCCGAAGGGATAACAATCTCAGGCGACAAGGACAGAGGGGGCTCTTGAACCCGGTGCGTTTTTCGCGCCATGACCTGAGCCCGCGCGATATTTCGCGCAACCCTGGAGGCGTCCTTGGACGATACCGCCGAGCTTAAAATCACGCCGCTCAATTCCCTGCATATTTCGCTTGGCGCCCGCATGGTGCCCTTTGCCGGTTACGACATGCCGGTGCAATATCCGGCCGGCGTTCTGAAGGAACATCTCCAGACCCGCACCTCCGCCGGTCTTTTCGATGTGTCCCATATGGGCCAGGTGATCGTGAAGGCGAAATCCGGCAACAATGAAGATGCCGCGCTCGCGCTGGAAAAGCTGGTGCCGGTGGATATTCTCGGCCTGAAGGAAGGCCGCCAGCGTTACGGCTTCTTCACCGACGAAAACGGCGGTATTCTCGATGACCTGATGATCACCAATCGCGGCGATCATCTTTTTGTCGTCGTCAACGCCGCCTGCAAGGATGCCGACGTCGCCCATATGAAGGCGCATCTTTCCGACGCCTGCGAAATCACGCTTCTCGATGACCGGGCGCTCATCGCGCTTCAGGGACCGCGCGCTGAGGCCGTTCTGGCTGAACTCTGGGCCGGCGTCTCGGAAATGAAATTCATGGATGTGCAGGAAGTGCCGCTGCACGACGTGCCCTGCATCGTCTCCCGCTCCGGTTATTCCGGTGAAGACGGCTTTGAAATCTCCGTACCCGCCGACAAGGCGGAAGAGATCGCCAAGGCGCTGCTAGAGCATCCCGATTGCGATCCGATCGGACTTGGCGCGCGCGACAGCCTGCGTCTGGAAGCCGGCCTTTGTCTCTACGGCAACGATATCGACACCACCACCTCCCCCATCGAAGCCTCGCTCGAATGGGCGATCCAGAAAGCGCGCCGCGCTGGCGGTGACCGCGAGGGCGGTTTTCCCGGCGCAGAGCGCATTCTCGGCGAACTGAAAGACGGCACATCGCGCCGCCGCGTCGGCCTGAAGCCCGAGGGCAAGGCGCCGGTGCGTGGCCATTCGAAGCTGTTTGCGGATGCCGAAGGCAAGACGGAAATCGGTGAAGTGACTTCGGGCGGTTTCGGCCCTTCGGTTGAGGGTCCCGTCGCCATGGGCTACGTCCCCGTTTCCCACGCCGCTCCCGGCACGGCGATCTTCGCGGAAGTGCGCGGCAAATATCTGCCCGTCACCGTCGCCGCCCTGCCCTTCATCAAGCCCACCTATAAACGATAATCTTCATCCCATCTCCGGAGAGAACACGATGCTGAAATTTACCGCAGAACACGAATGGCTGAAGTTCGAAGGCGATATCGCCACCGTTGGCATCACCAGCCACGCCGCTGAACAGCTTGGCGATCTCGTCTTCGTCGAATTGCCGGAAGTGGGCGCAACCTTTGCCAAGGATGGCGATGCTGCAACCGTTGAATCCGTCAAGGCGGCTTCCGATGTCTATTGTCCGCTGGATGGCGAAGTAGTGGAAATCAACCAGGCCATCGTCGATGACCCCTCGCTGGTCAATTCCGACCCGCAGGGTGCCGGCTGGTTCTTCAAGCTCAAGCTTTCCAACGCCGCAGATGCCGATACGCTGCTCGACGAAGCAGCCTACAAGGAGCTGATCGCGTAATGACGACGCCCACCGAATTCCATTTCACCGACTATCAGCCCTATGATTTCGCCAACCGGCGTCACATCGGGCCGTCGCCGTCGGAAATGGCCGAGATGCTGAAGGTCGTTGGCTATAAGAGCCTCGACGCGCTCATCGACGCCACCGTTCCCTCCTCCATCCGCCAGAAGGTGCCGCTCACCTGGGGTGCGGCGCTGACCGAACGCGAGGCGCTCGACCGTCTTCGCGAGACGGCCAACAAGAACCAGGTTCTGACCTCGCTGATCGGCCAGGGTTATTACGGCACCATCACGCCGCCGGTCATCCAGCGCAACATTCTGGAAAACCCGGCCTGGTACACGGCCTATACGCCCTATCAGCCGGAAATCAGCCAGGGTCGCCTCGAGGCGCTGCTGAACTACCAGACCATGGTGTCCGATCTGACCGGTCTCGATGTTGCCAACGCATCGCTGCTGGATGAAGCGACGGCCGCCGCTGAAGCCATGGCCATGTGCCAGCGTGTTGCCAAGTCCAAGGCGACCGCCTTCTTCGTTGACGCCAATTGCCATCCGCAGACCATCGCGCTGATCGAGACCCGCGCGGCCCCGCTCGGCTGGAAGGTGATCGTCGGCAACCCGTTCACTGATCTCGATCCGGTAGACGTGTTCGGCGCGATCTTCCAGTATCCGGGCACCCACGGCCATGTCAGCGATTTCTCCGGCCTGATTTCCCGTCTGCACCAGACAGGCGCCATCGCTGCTGTCGCTGCCGATCTTCTGGCGCTGACGCTTCTGAAGTCTCCCGGCGAAATGGGCGCGGATATCGCCATTGGCACCTCGCAGCGTTTCGGCGTTCCGGTCGGTTATGGTGGCCCGCATGCGGCCTATATGGCCGTCAAGGATGCGCATAAGCGCTCCATGCCCGGCCGTCTGGTCGGCGTATCGGTCGATGCGCGCGGCAACCGCGCCTACCGCCTGTCGCTGCAGACCCGCGAACAGCATATCCGCCGCGAAAAGGCGACGTCGAACATCTGCACCGCGCAGGTGCTGCTTGCCGTCATGGCTTCGATGTATGGTGTCTTCCACGGCCCGCAGGGCATCAAGGCGATTGCCCAGCAGACCCACCAGAAGGCCGTTTTGATGGCCAAGGGTCTGGAGAAACTCGGCTACACCATCGAGCCGGAAACCTTCTTCGACACGATCACCGTCGAAGTCGGCCATATGCAGGGTGTTATCCTGCGCTCGGCCGTGGCGGAAGGCGTGAACCTGCGCAAGGTCGGCGCCACCAAAATCGGCATGAGCCTTGACGAGCGCACGCGCCCGGCAACGCTGGAAGCTGTGTGGCGCGCCTTCGGCGGCAATTTCTCCATCTCGGATTTCGAGCCGGAATATCGTCTGCCGAAAGAACTGCTGCGCACCAGCCAGTACATGACGCATCCGATCTTCCACATGAACCGCGCCGAAAGCGAGATGACCCGTTACATCCGCCGTCTTTCGGACCGTGATCTGGCGCTCGACCGCTCGATGATCCCGCTCGGCTCCTGCACCATGAAGCTGAACGCAACTGCGGAAATGCTGCCGATCACCTGGCCGGAATTTTCCGACATCCATCCCTTCGTGCCGGCCAATCAGGCGCTCGGCTACAAGGAGATGATCGACGATCTTTCTGAAAAGCTGTGCTCGGTCACCGGTTACGACGCGTTTTCCATGCAGCCGAATTCCGGTGCGCAGGGGGAATATGCAGGCCTTCTGACCATCCGCAACTACCACCTCGCCAATGGCGATACGCATCGCGACATCTGCCTCATTCCGACTTCCGCGCATGGCACCAACCCGGCCTCGGCGCAGATGGCAGGCATGAAGGTAGTGCCGGTGAAGGCACGCGACAACGGCGACGTCGATATCGATGATTTCCGCGCAAAAGCAGAGCAGTATGCGGAAAACCTCTCGTGCTGCATGATCACCTATCCGTCCACCCACGGCGTGTTCGAGGAGACGGTTCGCGAGATCTGCGAGATCACCCACAAGCACGGTGGACAGGTCTATCTCGACGGCGCCAACATGAACGCCATGGTCGGCCTTGCTCGTCCCGGCGATATCGGTTCGGACGTTTCGCACCTCAACCTGCACAAGACCTTCTGCATTCCGCATGGCGGCGGCGGTCCGGGCATGGGCCCGATCGGCGTCAAGGCGCATCTGGCGCCTCACCTGCCTGGCCATCCGGCAACGGACGGTCGTGAGGGTGCGGTGTCTGCAGCTCCTTTCGGTTCGCCGTCGATCCTGCCGATTTCCTGGAGCTACTGCCTGATGATGGGCGGTGAAGGGCTGACGCAGGCGACCAAGGTGGCGATCCTCAACGCCAACTATATCGCCGAACGGCTGAAGGGTGCCTACGACGTGCTCTACAAGTCCGAGACCGGTCGCGTGGCGCATGAATGCATCATCGACACCCGCCCGCTTGCAGACAGCTGCGGTGTGACGGTGGACGATGTGGCGAAGCGCCTCGTCGATTGCGGTTTCCACGCGCCGACCATGAGCTGGCCGGTGGCCGGCACGCTGATGATCGAGCCGACGGAATCCGAAACCAAGGCGGAAATCGACCGTTTCTGCGATGCCATGCTGGCGATCCGCGAGGAAGCCCGCGACATCGAGGAAGGCCGCGCGGACAAGACCAACAATCCGCTGAAGAACGCGCCTCACACGGTGGAAGATCTCGTCGGCGAATGGGATCGTCCCTATAGCCGTGAAAAGGGCTGCTTCCCGCCCGGCGCCTTCCGCATCGACAAATATTGGTCGCCGGTCAACCGCATCGACAATGTCTATGGCGACCGCAACCTCATCTGCACCTGCCCGCCGATGGAGGCTTACGCCGAAGCGGCGGAGTAAGACATCGGCGCAAACCGACATACGAAGGCCCGGAGCGATCCGGGCCTTTTTCGTTACGGTCAGCTTTGCAACCGAGCGGTCGCCTCCACCACAGGATTGATCCGCACACGCTCCATGCTAAACAGGGTGAGGCGGTTAAGAGGGTGGAGTGGGAATGCGTCTGATTTGCCTGAATGGTTGGGGCGGAAAGCTTCATGACGAGCTCGTTCCTTATATTGCCTCATCCGACCCCGATATTTTATGCCTTCAGGAGGTGGTGCACACACCGGCCGCCACGCAGGATTGGCTAAGCTATCGCGATCACGGCATAGAGCTGCCGCAGCGGGCGAACTTTTTCCGCGATGTCACGGAGGCCTTGCCGTATCATGTGGCGATATTCTGCCCTGCGGCGCAGGGCGACCTCTGGCAGGGCGAGACACGATATTCTTCCCAATGGGGGCTCGCCACCTTCGTTCGCAAATCCATTCCCGTCATTGCGCAGGCGCAGGGTTTCGTACACGGCGTCTTTTCGGCTGAGGGATATGGCGACCATCCGCGATCACGCACGGGCCACGCCATCAGGGTTTTCGACTTCACGGCCGGTCAGCCTGTCGTCATTGCCCATATGCATGGGCTGCGCGACCTCGACGGCAAGCATGACACGCCTGCCCGGCTGGAACAGGCAAAACGTCTTGTGCAACTCGTCAAAAACATTGCGGAGGATGGCGACCGGGTCATCGTCTGCGGCGATTTCAATGTTCTGCCTGACAGCAGGACTTTCGCCGTGTTGAATGAGCTCAATCTTGTTGAGCTCGTTATGTCTCGCGGTTTCACTGATACCCGGACGTCGCATTATGCCAAACCGAACAGATATGCGGATTACCTGCTGGTCAATCCGGCTGTGAAGGTCGATCACTTTGACGTCGTGAGACAGCCCGAAGTCTCGGATCATTGCCCATTGCTGCTTGAATTCAGCTGAAGCGCCGCCGCCGCATGATCGCCACCCATCAGCGCACCAGCCGGATATCGCTCGTCACCACCGTCTTGCCGGTTTTGCCGTCCTTGTCGGTGGTGCGCAGCCGCAAGCCGTTATCGCCGACTTTTTCAATGGTCATCGCGGCGACGCGGTCACCATTGATTTCACGGTTCCAACGGACCGTGAGGTTGATCGCGTTTCCCCGGCGATTCCCCGCCAGCGCCGAAGGGCGGCCGGAAGGGCCGGTATAGGTACCGCTGTAACGCGCGCCGCTGGCGGCGAGATCGGCGGCGATAGCGCGTTTTACAACGACAAGTCCGCGGCATGTGCCGGACATGCGCAAGGCCGTCGCCTGCGCATCGGAGTTGAGCGTGCAATTCACGTTGATCGGCGGCATGCCGATCCTGGTGATGACCGTTCCCTTACCGGTCCACGTACCTTCCAGCGACGACAGAAAGGTGCTTTCGTCGGCTGCTGCGGGCATCGCCGCGAAAAAACCTGCCGTGACGGCGATCATTGCCATGCGAATTGTTTCTCTGTTTTCCATTGGACGATTTCGCCGATTTGGTTTCGTTCGAACGCTAACGCACCATCGCCTCCGGATGTTCCAGCTCTGCCGTTCCGGAGCGCTCAACCCGTCTTAAAAACAAAAAGGAGGCCTCGCGGCCCCCTGTCTTGTTCGGTTGTATCGGAAATTCGGCGTCAGCCGACGAAAGCGCGCTCGATCACGAATTCAGCGGGCTTGTTATTGGCGCCTTCGTTGAGACCTGCTTTTTCCAGAAGCTCCTTGGTGTCCTTCAGCATGGCCGAGGAACCGCAGATCATGCCACGATCAATGGCGGGATCGAGGGCCGGAACGCCGAGGTCGGCAAACAGCTTGCCATTCTCGATCAACGTGGTGATGCGGCCCTTGAAAGGATAGTCTTCGCGGGTGACGGTCGCATAATGCTTGAGCTTGTCGCCGACGATCTCGTTCAGGAATTCGTGGTTCCTGATTTCCTCGACCAGATCGAAACCGTATTTCAGCTCGGCCACGTCGCGGCAGGTATGGGTGAGGATGACTTCCTCGAACTTCTCATAGGTCTCCGGGTCACGGATCAGGCTCGCGAAAGGCGCGATGCCGGTGCCGGTGGAGAACATGTAAAGCCGGCGGCCGGGCGTCAGCGCATCCAGAACCAGCGTGCCTGTCGGCTTCTTGCGCATCAGGACGGTATCGCCGGGCTTGATCGCTTGAAGATGCGATGTCAGCGGACCGTTCGGAACCTTGATCGAGAAGAATTCCAGTTCCTCGTCCCAGGCGGGGCTGGCGATGGAATAGGCGCGGTAGATCGGCTTGTCGCCGACCATCAGGCCGATCATGGCGAATTCGCCGGAACGGAAACGGAAACCGGCCGGGCGCGTCATGCGGAAACGGAACAGGTGGTCGGTATAGTGTTCCACCGATAAAACCGTCTCGGCGTAAACACCGTCAGGTATCTTGATCGCGAAATCTTCCGTCTTGGCTGGCGCGTTCATTTCAGGTTCCGTCCATTCTTATTCGATGCGACATTCTCCAACCGGGCAATTATACCATTTTTGCTCCGGTTTGAAGGCATGAGAATGTCAATACTGCCATGTGCGTAGGAAATATGTATCAAAAACTCATATTTCCACGCAACGTGTCATAGAGACGCACGACGACGCCAGCTATAGGCCTCACCGCCGCTCGCCGGCTTGGCTGTCGGCTGGTAATAAACCGGAATTTCCGGCAGGCGATTTTCGGACAGGCGGCGGATGGCCGTGCCGTTCGTCACCGCAAAGCTGGTGAAGCCGGTGCGCAGCATCAGCGGCACCTGATCGATCAGGACGTCGCCAACCGCCCTCACCTCGCCCGCAAAACCGAGACGGCTGCGCAGCAGCGAGGCGTGGCTGAACCCGCGACCGTCATTGAAGGCCGGGAAGCTTATGGCGACAAGGTCGATACGGTCGAGATAGGGTCCGAGCCGCGTCACATCGTCGGCGGGCGTGATCAGAACGCCGAGGCCGATATCGTTGCTTTCGGCGGCGCGAACCAGAAAATCGGCAAGCGGCAGCACCGGCTTCTGCTCCGCCGTCGCTTTCACTTCTTCCGTTTCGATCACCCAGGGATCGTTTTCCACGAAGCCGTCACGGTTCCAGATTTTCGTCATGGCATTCTCCTCAGGCGGCTTCTGCAGCGGAACCGTAGAGCGCGTCCTTGAACGGCTGCGGTCCAACACGGCGATAGGCTTCGAGGAAAATTTCTTCCTTCGAAAGGCGAAGCCCGAGATAGGTGTCGACGATGGTTTCGATGGCGTCGGTGACTTTTTCCGGCTCGAAGCCACGGCCGATGATTTCACCGATCGAGGTGTTCTCATCGCCGGATCCGCCGAGCGTGATCTGGTAGAGTTCCGCGCCCTTCTTTTCCACACCCAGCAGGCCGATATGGCCAACATGGTGGTGGCCGCAGGCATTGATGCAGCCGGAAATCTTGATCTTCAACTCACCGATTTCCGCCTGACGCTCGGGCGAACCGAAGCGGGTGGAAATTTCCTGCGCCACAGGAATGGAGCGCGCATTGGCGAGCGCGCAATAGTCCAGCCCGGGACAGGCAATGATATCGGTGATCAGCCCGGCATTGGCGGTCGCAAGGCCAGCGCCTACCAGCGCGCGATAAACCGGCTCGAGATCGGCTAGCGCCACATGCGGCAGGATGATGTTCTGCTCATGGCTGATGCGGATTTCGTCGAAGGCATATTCCGCGGCGATATCGGCGACGAGTTCCATCTGCTCGTCCGTCGCATCGCCCGGAATACCACCGATCGGCTTCAGCGAAATCGTCACCATGCCGTAGTCGGGATGCTTGTGCGGTGCGACGTTCTGCTCGACAAAACGGGCAAAGCCTTCATCGGCCCGCTTCCAGCGCGCCAGGCTTTCCCAGCCTTCCGGCCGGTCTTTCAGCGCCGGCGGCGCGAAGTAAGCGGTGATTGCCACAATATCGGCATCCGGAAGCTTCAACTCGGTGTTCTTGAGTTCAGCGAATTCGACCTCGACCTGGCGGGCCAGTTCTTCCGCACCGGTCTCATGCACGAGGATCTTGATGCGCGCCTTGTATTTGTTGTCGCGACGGCCGTGCAGGTTATAAACGCGCATGATCGCCGTCGTGTAGGACAAGAGGTCCTCTTCCGGCAGGAAGTCGCGGATTTTCTTGGCGATCATCGGCGTGCGGCCCTGCCCGCCGCCGACATAGACGGCGAACCCGATCTCACCCTTGTCGTTCTTTTTCAGATGCAGGCCAATATCGTGCACCTGAATGGCGGCACGGTCGCGCTCGGCGCCGGTGACGGCGATCTTGAACTTGCGCGGCAGGAAGGAGAATTCCGGGTGTACGGAAGACCACTGACGCAGAATTTCCGCATAGGGACGCGGATCGGCGACCTCATCGGCGGCCGCGCCGGCGAAATGATCGGCGGTGACGTTGCGAATGCAGTTGCCGGACGTTTGAAGCGCGTGCATTTCCACGCTCGCCAGTTCGGAGAGGATATCCGGCGTGTCGGAAAGACGCGGCCAGTTGTACTGGATGTTCTGGCGGGTGGTGAAGTGGCCATAACCCCGGTCATATTTGCGGGCGATGTGAGCCAGCATCCGCATCTGCTTCGAATTCAGCGTACCGTAGGGAATGGCGACACGCAGCATATAGGCGTGCAGCTGGAGGTAGACGCCGTTCATCAGGCGCAGCGGCTTGAACGCGTCCTCGGCCAGTTCGCCGGACAGCCTGCGCTCGACCTGATCGCGAAACTGTGCCACGCGGCCTTCAACAAATGCGTGATCGAACTCGTCGTAACGGTACATATTCTTCCTCAGACTGCGATGAATGCTGCATCGGCCGGCTTGAAGCCGGTGGCATAGTGCACGGTGGGGCCGGCGGCGCGAATGCGTTCGCGAAGACGAGTCGGCCAAAGCTTGCCGTTCTCCTCGATGACATCGATGACGGCCACATCGACGACCTTGTTGGCGGAAAAATCCCGCTTGCCGATTTCCTCGAACGAGGCGACGGCCTCCGCATGGCGGGCAACGATTGCGCCCTGCAGGTTCTCCGTCCACTCCCCGTTGGCATCGAGCCAGACAGCGATGCCATCGCTCAGGCGGTTGGCGGTCAAAACCTTGTCAGCCATTTACATACTCCCGTTTGAAATCCGCCGGCCGCACTGACGATGCAAGCGCCTCGGACCTGTCAAAATTGGCGCCCGCCACAGCATCGCCGATGATGACCATGACCGGGCCGGTCAGTTCATCGCGATGTTCGAGCTCGGGCAGATCGTTCAGTGTGCCATGCAGCAGGCGGCGATCCGCGCGGCTGGCGTTTTCGATGACGGCAACCGTGGTTTCCACACCCAACCCGGCGTCGATGAGCCGCTTCGCGACCGAAGCAGCAACACTGCGGCCCATATAGACGGCGATAGTGGCGCCGGAAACGGCAAGCCGGGCCCAATCGGGCAGGACATCGCCGGCCAGATCGTGGCCGGTGGTGAAAATCAGCGATGAAGCGACACCGCGCAGCGTCAGCGGCAATTCGAAATCCGCAGCGGCGGCGAAGGCCGACGTGATGCCGGGCACGATCTCATAGGCAATACCCGCCTCGCGCAGCGCCGCCATTTCTTCGCCCGCCCGGCCATAGACCAGCGGATCGCCGGATTTGAGGCGCACGACACGCTTGCCATCTTTGCCGAGGCGCACCAGCAGGCGGTTGATCTCGTCCTGCGACTTGCTGTGGCAGCCCTTGCGCTTGCCAACGGAGAGCCGCTCCGCATCGCGGCGGCCCATATCGACAATCGCCTGCGGCACAAGCGCGTCGTAAACGATCACATCCGCTTCCATCAATACGCGCTGCGCGCGCAGCGTAAGCAGATCTTCAGCGCCCGGTCCCGCTCCGACAAGCCAGATACGGCCTTCACTGCGTTCGGGCGATTGCAGCAGGCGGTCGACGGCCTGACGGGCGGAGAGCGTGTCGCCAACGGCAACGGCATCCGCCACCGCACCTGAAAAGAACCGCCGCCAGAAATTGCGCCGCAAGGCGCCCTTCGGCACGCTCTCCTCGGCCGCATCGCGATACTGCACGGCAAGCCGCGCAAGTTTGCCAAGTGACGGCGACAGCATCTGATCGATGCGGGCGCGGATCATCTGGGCAAGAACCGGCCCTGCCCCTTCCGTGCCGATAGCCACGGCGATGGGCGCGCGGGCGACGAGCGCGGGGGTGAAGAAATCGCAGAATTCCGGCTGATCCACCGCATTGGCGGGGATTTTCGCGGCGCGCGCGACGGTGACGATCTCACGGTCCAGCGCCTCATCACCGGTAGCAGCGAAGACCAGCGTGGCATCTTCGATCAACGCACCGGCGAAAGCCAAAGCCCGATGATCGATGCCATTTTCGCTGATATAACGGGCAAAATCGGCTTCCGGCTGGTCGGCATAGGCAATGATGTGCGCGTTGGTATTGGCGAGAAGCCTTACCTTCGCGAAGGCTTCATCGCCATTACCGAAAACAACGACCTGCCGCCCCTCGACCCGGAAGAAAGCGGGGAAGGTTGAAAGGCGGTCGCCAGCAGCGGAAAAATCATGTTCGTTGTGCATTGGACATATATCCCGCATTGCAGTGCAAGATTGAAGAAACAGAAATTCAAGCCTTTCCGGCACCTGGATTTTTATTTCTCGAAGACCCCGGTTTTGGAGGAAAACAAACCGGTGATGCTTTTCCACACCCGCGCAAGCCCTGAGAATCCCCTCGCAATCCCTTGACAAAGCGGGTCCCCGCGCCGAACAAGGAGCGACAATCGACTGTCGATTTCCCCATGCGAAGACCGCTTTTCCTTAAAGCGGCACGAAGGATAAGACCCTTGACCAGCTCCACCCTCGCCGCCCGCCTTCTCGATGTCATCGAACACGATATCCTGCCCTTGACGGCGCGTGGCGTCAGCCTTGGCAACAAGGTTTTCGGTGCGGCGATCCTGCGCAAATCGGACCTGTCGCTGGTGATCGCCGAGACCAATAACGAGCTTGAAAATCCGCTCTGGCATGGTGAAGTGCACACGCTGAAGCGGTTTTACGAGCTGGGGGAAAAGCCCAACACGAAGGAGCTGATTTTTCTCTCCACCCACGAACCCTGCACCATGTGCATGTCCGCCATCACCTGGGCCGGCTTCGATAATTTCTACTCCTTCTTCAGCCACGAGGATTCCCGCGACGCTTTCGCGATCCCTCACGACCTGAAAATCCTCAAGGAAGTTTTCGGGCTGGAACCGGGCGGCTATCGCCGTAACAATGCCTTCTGGAATTCGTATTTCATCGCCGATCTGGTGGAGGGTGAAGAGGACCCGCTGAAGACCACGTTGAAGGCGCAGACGGCCCGCATCAAGGCCGCTTATGACGATCTTTCCACCAGCTACCAGTCGTCCAAGAGCGGCAACGATATTCCATTGAACTAGAGCATTTCCGCAGGACGTGCGTGACGGTTTTACGTCCCGGCGATGCGCGGAAACAAAGAACGAAGGTTTGAGACACTATGGAAGCCTCGAAGGATATTTTCCGCCTGATCGAGATCATGGAAGCCCTGCGGCAGCCGGAAACCGGTTGCCCTTGGGATGTCGTGCAGACTTTCGAGACGATCAAGCCCTATACCATTGAAGAGGCTTATGAAGTCGCCGACGCCATCGAGCGAAAGGATATGGACGATCTTTGCGAGGAGCTGGGCGACCTTCTGCTACAGGTGGTTTTCCATGCCCGCATCGCGGAAGAGATGGGCGAATTCGCCTTTGGCGATGTGGTGCATGCCGTGACCTCGAAGATGATCCGCCGTCATCCCCATGTCTTCGCCGTATCTGACGCCGACACGCCGGACGGCGTCAAACTGCAATGGGACCGTATCAAGGCGGAAGAAAAACGCGAGCGTGCAGAGCGACGCGCGCGACGCGGCATCACCGAGGATTTCAAAGCAGGTTTTCTGGGCGGCGTACAGCGCAGCCAGCCGGCGCTGACCGAGGCCCTGAAGCTGCAGGAACAGGCAGCGCGTGCCGGTTTCGACTGGTCGAACCCCGCTCCCATTCTCGACAAGATTGAGGAGGAAATCGCTGAATTGCGTGAGGCGCTGGCGGAGGGAAAACCGGAGAAGGTGTCGGACGAACTCGGCGATCTCATTTTTGCGCTCGTCAATATCGGCAGGCATGTCAAAGCCGATCCGGAAGATGCGCTGCGCGGTACGAATACGAAATTCCGCAGGCGTTTCAATCACATCGAAACGTCGCTCACCCAAAATGGCGAAACGTTGGAAGAGGCGAGCCTCGAGAGAATGGAAGATCTCTGGCAGGCGGCGAAACGCATCGAACGTTCGCTTGATACGGTTTCGTCCTGATCGCAGGGATATGCGGTGAATCCGGTAAGGCACAGCACTTCCATTATGACTGCCGAATGCATCTGGCAGCAGCGCAGCATCCGCAACCGTCACCCCGGATTTAGTCCGGGGTCCAGCGCGATCAAGTCTTTGATCGCAAAAGACTCTTCTCACGGCGCAGACGCGCCGTGGCTGGATTCCGGCTCAAGGCCGGAATGACGGAGAGAGTTTGGGACAATGCAAGGAGCGCTCAGCGCTCCCAGTCTTCCCGTTCGCGGACAGTCACTTTACCAAGCTTCCGTTCCAGTTCGGCCGCTTGCGCTTCCGAAAGGCGCACATCGAGCGCGACCGATCCGTCCTCATGGTCTTCGCGACCGTCGACGATGGAATTATTGTAAATCCAGGAGATGAGCGGCAATTGTTCGACGGAAAGCAACACGGTCGTCTCCGTCAGCACACCGGAAAGGCGCTTTGAAATCTCGTCCATCAGGGCATCGACGCCCTCGCCCGTAATGGCCGAAACAGCGCGGATATCCGAACGACCTTCGGCGCGCTGCATGATGGCGTCATGCGCTTCCGGCTCGAGACGGTCGACCTTGTTCCAGACCTCGATGATGCGCTTTTCCGCTTCCTTCTCGTCAATGCCGAGGTCGCCGAGAATACGCAGCACATCCGCAGACTGGGCGGCATTGTCCGGATCGGACATGTCGCGCACATGCAGAACGAGATCGGCTTCCAGCACCTCTTCCAGAGTGGCACGGAAAGCGGCGACCAGATGCGTCGGAAGATCGGAAATGAAACCCACCGTATCGGACAGGATGACGGTGCGGCCATGCGGCAGCTTCATGCGGCGCAAGGTCGGGTCGAGCGTGGCGAACAGCATATCCTCCGCCAGAACGCCGGCGCCGGTGATGCGGTTGAACAGCGTCGATTTGCCGGCATTGGTGTAACCGACGAGAGCGACGATCGGATGCGGCACCTTGCGGCGCTTGGCGCGGTGAAGCTGGCGGGTGCGCACCACCTGCTCCAGCTCGCGCTCCAGCTTGACGATGCGTTCCTGCAAAAGCCGGCGGTCGGCTTCGATCTGGGTTTCACCCGGGCCGCCCATGAAGCCCGCACCGCCGCGCTGGCGTTCAAGGTGGGTCCAGCTTCGGACGAGGCGGCCCTTCTGGTAGTTCAGATGCGCAAGATCGACCTGCAGCGTGCCTTCCTTTGTGGAGGCGCGGCGGCCGAAGATTTCGAGAATCAGGCCCGTGCGGTCGATGACCTTGCAATTCCACTGCTTTTCGAGATTGCGCTGCTGCACCGGGGTCAGCGGATGATCGACGATCACCAGGCCGGAATCGGTCTCGTCGAGAAGATGGCCGATTTCTTCGATCTTGCCGGTTCCGAACAGCGTGGCCGGGCGCGGCTGGTTCACCGGAACGATGAGACCCTGCGTCACTTCCAGATCGATGGCGAGCGCCAGCCCCTTTGCTTCCTCAAGTTTGGCTTCGACCGAACGGCCGGGAGCAGCCGGGCCGGCAGCCGCGTCGCGGGTTTCGCGCTGCTTGAGGACCGGCACGAGGACGACCGCACGCATGTCGTCGCGGCGCTTTTCCTGCTCCGGAATAATCGATTCGTTCGAGGTGTCGCGCGTTGAAATGGGTTCAGCCTTGTCCAGAAAGAGGATTGCGGCCGACCGCATCCGCGCGGGCGGCCATGGGGATTAACCTGACGGCACGGGAAATGTTCCCGCTCCGGGTCAGTCTATATCGAATATCCGTCGAGGGAGCCCGATCAGGCAGCGCCTTCTTCGCTTTCGAACATCTGCATCGGCTGGCCGGGCATGATGGTGGAGATCGCATGCTTGTAAACAAGCTGCGAATGACCGTCACGGCGCAGAAGCACGCAGAAATTGTCGAAGGAGGTGACAACGCCCGTCAGCTTGACGCCGTTGATCAGGAAAATCGTGAGCGAAATCTTTTGCTTACGAACGGTATTGAGGAAGAGATCCTGAAGGTTTTGAGAACGTTCCGCCATGGCGCCGCTTCTTTCTTTTTTGCCGGCAGGGATACCGGAAAATAATCAATCAATAATAAGCCGGCCGAGTCTTGTCCCCCGCTTGGCCGACCTCAAACTCTGGTATCAAATCGTGTTCCGTTCCGCAACGGTCAAAACAGCCGAATGAGTACGAGTATTGACCCACATTTTCAATTCGGGACAGTCAAAAATATTGTATCGAAACACGGAAAAGTTGTTCCACGTCGCGCACCGCATCGGCGGATGCAAACAGCACGACCCGGTCCTTCGCCTTGATTTTCGTGCTGCCGTCCGGGCGGATCACCACGCCGTCGCGATAGATCGCCCCGATGCGCACACCGTCGGGCATATCGATGTCGCGGAAGGACTGGCCGACCAGCGGCGACGTCTCCAGCGCTTCCGCCTCGATCACCTCCGCCGAGCCGCGCTGGACGGCATAAACTGAGCGGATGCGGCCCTTGCGCACGTGCTGAAGCACGCGGGAGATCGTTACGGCCCGGGGGTTGATATAGGCATCGAGACCGAGGGAGCGGGCGACGTCGTGGAACGACGTACTGTTCAAAAGCGCCAGATTCGATTTGCAGCCGAGCTGCTTGGCAATGACCGCTGCCAGAATATTGGTCTGATCGTTATTGGTGAGCGTGACGATCAGATCGGCATCCTGAATATCCGCCTGCATCAGGATTTTCTGGTCGAGCGCCGAACCGTGCATGACGATGGTATTGCTGAGCTGTTCGGACGCGGCAACCGCCCTGTCGCGGTCCGCCTCGATGATCTTTACCCGCGTTTTCGGCTGCATTTCCTCGATCTTGCGGGCGACGAAGTGGCCGATATTGCCGGCGCCGGCAATCACGATGCGCTGCGCTTCCTGCTCCTCATGGCCGAAAAGGCTTAAGGTGCGGCGGGCGTGCTGGCGCTGGCAGATGACATAGGCAAGGTCGCCCACCCGCAACTGTTCCGAAGAATGCGCCACCTTGAGGATACCATCCCGATAAACACCCACCACCGTGGCGATGAGGTCCGGAAAGAGGCTGGAGAGCTGCTGCAGCGGCGTGTTGATGACCGGGCAATCCTCCATGCATTCGATGGCCAGCATGTAGATCGTGTCGTCGGCGAAACGCACCACATCCGTTGCACCCGGAAAGGCGATGCGCCGGAGCACCATCTTGCCGACTTCGACTTCAGGCGAAATCGTCACGTCGATGGACATGTTCTCGCGGCTGAAGAGATCGGCATATTCCGGCTTCAGATAGCTCTGGTCGCGGATGCGGGCGATCTTGGTCGGCACGCTGAACAGGGCATGCGCCACCTCGCAGGCGACGATGTTGATCTCGTCATGCAAGGTCACGGCGATGATCATGTCGGCCTGATCGGCGCCAGCCTTGGCGAGCATGTCGGGATGCGCGCCATGGCCGACATAGCCACGCACATCAAGCGTCTCGGTAATGGCGGTGATGAGCGGTGCGGCGGTATCGATGACCGATACCTCATTATCCTCCCGCGACAATTGTTCGGCGATGCCGTAACCCACCTGCCCTGCGCCGCAAATGATGACTTTCATGCTGTCTCTCTGACGGAATAATCGGTTACGGCGAAGCGCCTTCTTTCCTTATACGCCGAGAGATTTCAGTTTGCGATGCAGTGCAGACCGTTCCATGCCGACAAATTCCGCCGTTCGCGAAATATTGCCGCCGAAGCGGTTGATCTGCGCCATCAGGTAGTCCCGCTCGAACATTTCACGCGCTTCACGCAACGGCAGGGTCATGATGTGCTGATCGCCCTGCGCCGAAATCTTCGGCAGCATGTCGCCAATATCCGAAGGCAGCATGTCGGCCGAGATCGGCGCTTCGCCGCCTTCTGGACGGGCGAGAATCATCAGCCGCTCGATATTGTTGCGCAGCTGGCGGATATTGCCCGGCCAGTCATGCGTCTGGAGAACGGCCATGGCGTCGTCGCCGATCTTGCGCGGACGGATGCCGGCCTGCTCGGAAATTTGGCGCATGAACATGTCGACGAGGAAAGGAATATCCTCGCGCCGTTCGGAGAGCGCCGGCACCTTCACCGGCACGACGGCGAGGCGATGATAGAGGTCTTCACGGAACTGGCCTTCGGCGATCAGGCTTTCGAGGTGATGGGCGGTCGAGGAAATGATGCGCACATCCACCTTCACCCGCTTGCCGCCGCCGACGCGCTCGAACTGCTGATCGACCAGCACGCGCAGTATCTTGTTCTGCGTCTCGCGCGGCATTTCGCCGACTTCATCGAGATAAAGCACGCCGCGATGGGCTTCTTCCAGAGCGCCGACCTTGCGCGGCTGCCCAGGCAGGCCTTCCGTGCCGAAAAGCGCAATTTCCATGCGGTCCGGCGTGATCGTCGCGGCGTTGAGCGCCACGAAAGGTCCGCTCGCACGCGAGGACTTCTTGTGCACCATGCGCGCCACAAGTTCCTTGCCGGAACCGGAGGGGCCGAGGATCATGATGCGGCTGTTGGTGGGCGCAACCCGGTCGATGGTCTGACGAAGCTGCGACACCGCAAGCGACGCGCCGACGAGTTCAACCGCATCACCGGTACGCTTCTTGAGCTCCTGAACCTCGCGCTTCAGCTTGGAGTTTTCCAGCGCCCGCTCAGCGATCAGAATGAGCCGGTCGGCCTTGAACGGCTTCTCGATAAAGTCGAAAGCGCCGCGCTTTATGGCGTTGACGGCGGTTTCGATATTGCCGTGACCGGAAATCATGACCACGGGGATTTCGGGGTGGCGGCTCTTGATCTCATCCAGCAGCGCCAGACCGTCGAGCTTGGAGCCCTGCATCCAGATGTCGAGAAAGATCAGACGCGGCACGCGCTCCGAAATGGCGGCCAGCGCGCTGTCGCTGTCGAACGCCATGCGGGTCTCGTGGCCCTCGTCGGACAGAATGCCCGCTACGATTTCGCGAATGTCCGCCTCGTCATCCACGACCAGAATATCAGACGCCATATGCTGCTTCCTTGTTATTTTCGCCGCCGACCGCCTCGATATAGGGCAGCAGCACTCTGATCATGGCGCCGTGGCCGTGATCGAACTCCGGCGGGGCATCGTGGAGTTCCAGATACCCGCCATGCTCTTCGATGATTTTCTTGACGATGGCGAGGCCGAGGCCCGTGCCCTTGTCCCGCATCGTCATATAGGGTTCGAGAATGCGGTGACGGTTCTCGACGGGAAGGCCGCGGCCATTGTCGATGATGTCAGCCACGAAACGCGAATTGGCTTCGTCGTAAGTGGCGCGCACCAGAATCTTACCCGGCCGTTTTTCGCCTTCCACCGCCTCGATGGCTTCCGTCGCATTCTTGATGAGGTTGCCGAAGGCCTGACCCAGCATGCGGGCATCGAACATGCCCTCAAGCGGGATATCACCCAGTTCCGTCGTGAACTTCGTGTCGGCGGCGCTGATCTCGCGCAGGAACGCCGCATCCTTCAGGATCGCCCGCAGATCCGACTTTTCCTTCGTCGGCTTCGGCATGCGCGCAAAGGCGGAGAATTCATCCACCATCCGGCCGATATCGCCGACCTGCCGGACGATGGTGTCCGTACACTGGTCGAAGACGGCGCGGTCGCTCTCGTCGATCTGCTTGCCGAAACGGCGTTTGATACGCTCGGCGGAAAGCTGGATCGGCGTCAGCGGGTTCTTGATCTCATGCGCGATGCGGCGCGCCACATCCGACCATGCGGTCGAACGCTGGGCGATGACGAGATCGGTGATGTCGTCGAGGGTGATGACGTAGCTGTCACGGCTGTCGCGGGCGTCCTCACGGGTCACCTGCACATTCAGCGTCCGCTCCTTGCCGCGCCGCATGATGTTGATCTGCTTGCGGAAATTGCCGCGTGACCAGGTATTGGCCTCGTTGACGACCTGTTCGATTTCGGGCGCGATCTCCGACAGTTGCGCGCCGATAAGCTGCTCGGATGTCTGCGCCAGGAATTCTTCACCCGACGGATTGACGATGGTGATCCTGCGGTTCTCATCGACACCGATGACGGCGGCGGTGACACCTGACAGCACGGCCTCGATGAAGCGGCGGCGGTCGTCGATATCGTCCTTGGCCTCAATGATCTGTTCCTGCTGGCTGCGCAGTTCCGAGACCATCTTGTTGAAGGTGCGCGACAGCCGCCCGACGTCGCCATCGACCGCGCGGACGGGAACCAGCACATGCATGTTGCCGGTGGCGACACTGTCTGCCGCACTGATGAGAAGACGGATAGGCCGCACGATACGGTCGGCCACCGCAATCGCCGTCCAGATGGCGGCGAGAAGCACGATCAGTGCGAAACCGAGATAGAGGATCGCAAAGGCGATCTGCAGCGGCGCGCGGCCCGCCTCCATCGCCTTGTATTCGGCGCGGTTCTCTTCCATCAGCCGCATCGCGCTCATTACCTTGGGATCGACGGCGCGCACCGTGTAAAGGAAGGTGCCGCTGATGCCTTCGAGCTTGATAATGGCGCCGACGAGGTTGGTGATACCGGGCGGTATCAGCGTCGGCTGGCCGGCGGCCGCCTTTTCAAGCGCGTCATGCGGGATGGCGGGAAGCGGTTTTTCGGTTTTGATGTCGGCCTGGGCAACGGCGTCGCCGTCCTCCTGCACCAGAAACGCGCCGAGAAGGCCGCGCCCCTTGGCCTGACGGGTCATCAGATCGACGAAGCCGGTGCGATCCAGATAAAAAAGCGCACGGTTGCGGTCGAGGTCGGTCGCCATCGACAGGGTCTGACCCTGAAGATAACCGGCATTCTCCATCATATAGGCCTGGGCGATATTGCTCGATGAATCGACGATCGACTGCGTGCGCAGCGAAAACCAGCGGTCGAGGCCGACATTCAGCGTCAGACTGGCGAAGATGGCGACGAGCACCGCGGGCGTAATCGCCACGATGGAGAAAAGCACGACGATGCGCACGTGCAGACGCGCCGCCGCCCTGCCCTTTTTACGCGCCTTCAGCAGCCGGTTGATTTCGCGCCCGATGAGGAAGATCAGGCCGATCACGAAGATCGAATTGATGACGACGGAGGCGATGACGACGTTCGATGTCGGCGCGATTGGGGTGACGCCCAGAAGCACGAACAGGGTGAGGATGGCGCAAACGAGAGCGACGCCGGCGAGCACCAGCCCCGGCAAAGCGAAAGACATCCTGCGATCGGCAACCACCATGCCCGCTGCTTCATCGGCAACGGCGTTTTCGGCGGCGGGTTTCCGCATGCACTACTCCCAATCGCTGGCCAGCCAGCACCACATTTCTGAAGTCAGGTAAGACGCGCCTCAGACCGGCGAATCTCTTCCTTCCTAGTGTTTTTCAAGCAACACAATGTGGCGAAAGTGCAACGACAAATGCGGCCTTGTCAACATTCTCAGGTTGGGCGGGAGCTGCGATAAACGGAAACGCCAAGCTCGCGGATTTTCTTGCGCAGCGTATTGCGGTTCAGGCCGAGAAGATCGGCGGCCTTGATCTGGTTACCGCGCGTCGCGGTCAGAGCCGCGAGAATCAGCGGATATTCGAGTTCGCGCAGAACGCGGTCGTAAAGGCCGGGCGGCGGCAGGCCATCGCCGAAACTGGCGAAATAATCCCGCATATTTTCTTCCACCGCCTGCGAAATGGTGAGCGAACCGGTGCGAACCGCCATCTTGTCGAGCGGGCTGTCGGGCACATCCGATTGCAGTTCCTGCTCGATGATCTCGCGGGTGATGACTTCCTGCGGATAAAGCGCCATCAGGCGGCGGATCAGGTTTTCCAGCTCGCGCACGTTGCCCGGCCACGCATAGGCCTTCATGACCTCCAGCGCCTCGCTCTCGAAACGCTTGCCTTCCAGACCTTCCTTTTCGCCCTGCTGGATGAAATGGCGCACCAGATCGGGAATATCCTCGGCGCGGTCACGCAACGGCGGCAGCCGCAGCGGCACGACGTTCAGGCGGTAATAGAGGTCTTCGCGGAAAAGGCCCTGATTGATCGACTGCTTCAGGTCCTTGTTGGTGGCGGCGACGATGCGGACATCGGTGCGGATCGGCGTGCGACCGCCCACCGTGGTATATTCGCCCTGCTGCAAGACGCGCAGCAGGCGTGTCTGGGCATCCATGGGCATGTCACCGATTTCGTCGAGGAACAGCGTGCCGCCCTCGGCCTGTTCGAAACGGCCGGTGGAGCGGTTCTGCGCGCCGGTAAAGGCACCCTTCTCATGGCCGAAGAGTTCGGATTCGATCAGGTCGCGCGGGATTGCCGCCATGTTGATGGCGACGAAGGGGCCGTTGCGGCGCTTGCCGTAATCATGCAACGCGCGCGCCACCAGTTCCTTGCCGGTGCCGGATTCACCGGTGATCATCAGCGTCAGGTCCGTCTGCATCAGGCGGGCGAGAACGCGGTAGATTTCCTGCATCGCCGCCGAGCGGCCGACGAGCGGCATGCCGTCCTGCATGTCGTCATCGAGTTTCGCCGGCTTGCGCTTCGGTTCCGACAGGGCGCGGCCGATGATGGCGATCAGTTCCGTCAGGTCGAAGGGCTTCGGCAGGTAGTCATAAGCGCCTTTTTCCGAGGCCTTGATGGCCGTCATGAAGGTGTTCTGCGCACTCATGACAAGAACCGGCAGGTCCGGGCGGGCCTTCTTAATGCGCGGCAGAAGATCGAAGGCGTTTTCATCCGGCATCACGACATCGGTCACGACAAGATCGCCCTCACCCGCCGAAACCCAGCGCCAGAGCGTGGCGGCATTGGAGGTGATGCGCACGTCGTAGCCGGCGCGGCTCAGCGCCTGGTTCAGCACCGTGCGGATTGCGGCATCATCATCGGCGACGAGGATCGTAGCTGTCATTGGTCATTTCCTGTCGTGTTCGGCAAAGAGCGGTCGTCGAGCGCCACTTCCGGCGAGACGGGCATCAATACGCGGAAAGTCGTGCGGTGGTTCTGGCTGTCGCATTCGACAATGCCGCCATGGGCGCCGATCAGCTTGGCGACAAGCGCCAGCCCGAGGCCCGAACCATTCGTCTTGGTGGTGATGAAAGGATCGAAAAGATGCGGCAAAAGATCGGCCGGAACGCCCGGGCCATTGTCATGCACGCAGAATTCGAGCGGCAGCGAGATGCGCTCGCGGCTGCCGGCGACCGAAAGCCGCATGCCGGGGCGATAGGCGGTGGTGAGGATGATCTCGCCATCCGGCTGGTTGCCCACGGCTTCCGCAGCATTCTTCACCAGATTGAGAAACACCTGCACCAGCTGGTCGCGATTGGCATAAACAGGTGGCAGCGACGGGTCGTAGTTCTCTGAAATCTTGATATTGCGGGCAAAGCCGGCCTTGGCAATGGCCTTCACATGATCGAGCACGGAATGGATGTTGACCGGCACGCGATCCACCGGCCGCTCGTCGGAAAATACCTCCATGCGGTCGACCAGCGAGACGATGCGGTCGGTCTCGTCGCAGATCAGCCGCGTCAGCGCCCGGTCTTCATCGGCAACCGATGTCTCAAGCAGCTGGGCAGCGCCGCGAATGCCGGACAGCGGATTCTTGATTTCATGGGCGAGCATGGAGGCAAGGCCTGTGACAGAGCGCGCCGCAGCGCGATGCGTCAGTTGCCGGTCGATCTTGTCGGCCATCGACCTTTCCTGGAAGACGACGACCACCGATCCCGGCTCGCTGACAACGGGCGCGACATAAAGATCGACCAGCTTGTCCTGGCCAAGACGCGGCGAACTCAGATCGACGCGATATTCGTTGACCGGCGCGCGGCGCTCCCGCACCTGATCGATCAGTGCAAGCAACGGGCTGCCGAAGGGAATGAAGGTGGAAACGCGGTAGCGCGCGAGATGGGAGGCGCTCGCCCCGAAAAAGGCTTCGGCTTCCCAGTTGGCAAAGGCGATGAAACCTTCGGCATCCACCAGAATGACGGGGTTCTGCACCGCGTTCAGAACCGCCATGGCAAGCGGGTTTCCATCTGCCGGGCTGTGTTTGTCAGCGCTCATGCGGCCTTCCTTGCGGCGTCTTCGCCCGCATTTTCGCTAAGGGCGGAGCGCAGCAGGTCCGCCACTTCCGCCGTGTCACGCGATGTCATGATTTCAGCCTTGTCAGTCGTGGCGATCTCCGGCGCAAAACGGTCGAGATACCAGCCAAGATGTTTGCGGGCGTGCCGGAGGCCGGCTTCCCTTCCATAAAATTCCAGCATCATCTCGTAATGTTCGATGGCGATGGCGGGAATATCGTCGCGGTGCGGCGCTGAATGTCCGGCAAGCACCGCCGGCAGCCAGGGTTGCCCCTGCGCGCCGCGCCCGACCATGACGGCATCCGCACCCGAGCGGCGCAGGATTTCGCGCGCATCATCGGCCGTTTCAACGTCGCCATTGGCGATCAGCGGCACGGAAATCACCTCACGCACGGCGCGGATGGCATCCCAGTCCGCCCGTCCCTCGTAAAACTGCATGCGGGTGCGGCCGTGAATGGTAATGAGCTGAACGCCAGCGGCTTCGGCACGGCGGGCGATCTCCGGCGCATTGATGGTGTTTTCGTCCCAGCCGAGCCGCATCTTCAGCGTCACGGGCACGTCGACTGCATTGACCGTCGTCTCGATGAGCGAGAGAGCATGATCGGGATCGCGCATCAAAGCGGAGCCGGAATAACCACCCGTCACCTTCTTGGCTGGACAGCCCATGTTGATGTCGATGATGCCGGCGCCATTATCGGCCGCGATCTTCGCTGCCTCGGCCATGAAATGCGCCTCGCGTCCGGCAAGCTGCACCATATGCGGCACCATGCCGGCATTTTTCAGCCGCGCCCAGGATTCGCCCCGGTTGGCGACGAGCTCACGGCTTGCCACCATTTCCGTAACGACAAGGCCCGCGCCATAACGCCAGGCGAGCTGCCGGAACGGCAGATCCGTCACGCCCGACATGGGCGCCAGCACGGCACGATTACGGATCGTGACTGAGCCGATGCTGAACGGTTCTGACAACTCCGGAAGATGCAATTGATGATCTTTCATGCAGAAGGGTTATTTGCATTATTTTTAGACAGTGTTTGTGCAGTTGCCAAGCACTTTTAGAGGGTTGCACCTTTTATTTGCTGGGCGACTGCCTGCCTGTTTTGCTGTCGGCAGCAATTTGTGCAGGTTCAAAGGCGCAATGACCCTCGATCCTGCGACATGCAGGGGCGAATGCGCGTCTTATCGGGCTGGCCATCCGGGTTTTGAAACGCTAGAGCAGGACTGTCAACCGCTAAGGGTTGCGCGCAAAGCATAAGACCAATGCAGGAAAGTACTATGAAACTCGGCATCGTCATCGTCGCCGCCGGACGCGGAGAAAGAGCGGGCTCTCCCGAAGAAGGGCCGAAACAATATCGCCCTATCGGCGGCAGGGCCGTGATCGAGCATACATTGTCGACCTTCCATGCCTGGGATCAGGCCTCCCCCATCGTGATCGTCAGTCATGCAGACGATGCGGCACTGCTGTCGCCGATCCTCCAGCGGCTTGATGCTGGCGAGCGGATCGTTACCGTCACGGGCGGTGCGACACGCCAGCAATCGGTGCTTGCCGGGCTGGAAGCGCTTGCCTCGGAAGAGCTGACGCATGTGATGATCCATGATGCCGTGCGGCCTTTCGTCGCCGTGGACATGCTGGAACGCATTATCGCCCTGCACCGGGCCGGTGCCAGCGGCGTCCTGCCTGCCCTGCCCGTCACCGACACGCTGAAACGCGGATATGACGATCTTGTCGTGGAAACGGTTTCCCGGCAGGGACTTTATGCCGCGCAGACGCCACAGAGTTTCGGCTACGGCGATATTCTCGCCGCGCACCGCGCCGCTGCCGCCTCCGGAAAATCCGATTTCACCGACGATGCTTCGATTGCCGAATGGGCGGGACTGACGGTGACGCTGACCGAGGGTTCGGTCGACAATGTAAAACTCACTCTCAAGCGGGATATCGCCATGGCCGATGAAAAGCTCTCCCACGGATTGCCGGACGTGCGCACCGGCAATGGTTACGACGTGCACCAGCTGGAGGCCGGCGACGGCGTGACGTTGTGTGGCGTCTTCATCGAACACGACCAGAAACTCAAAGGTCATTCGGATGCGGATGTGGCTTTGCATGCGCTGACGGATGCGCTGCTTGCCACCTGCGGTGCTGGCGATATCGGCGATCACTTCCCGCCTTCCGATCCGCAATGGAAGGGAGCGGCCTCGCGCATCTTCCTCGAACATGCGGCCAAAGTGGTTCGCGACAATGGCGGCACGATCATGAATGCCGATGTCTCGCTGATTGCGGAAGCGCCGCGCATCGGCCCGCACCGGCAGGCCATGCGCGAAGCACTCTCGGAGATTCTGGGCATCGCGCTGGAGCGCTGCTCGGTGAAGGCGACGACCAATGAGACCATCGGTTTCGTCGGCCGCCGGGAAGGCATCGCTGCAATCGCCACCGCTACTGTCGTCTACAGGGGCAGACCTTTATGAGCCTTTTTACCGCTGACATGGAAGAGCTGGCGCGGCAGATCATTGTCGATTTCACCGCGCATGGTTTCATGGTCTCGACCGCGGAAAGCTGCACGGGCGGCCTGATCGCCGGTGCACTGACGGAGATTGCCGGCTCCTCCGCTGTCGTCGATCGTGGTTTTGTCACCTATACCAATGAAGCCAAGATGGACATGCTGGGCGTTGGCGCCGAGACGCTGGCAAATTTCGGCGCGGTGTCCCGGCAGACGGCGCTGCAGATGGCGCATGGCGCCCTCTTCCGTTCACGGGCGGATTTCGCAGTGGCAGTAACCGGCATTGCCGGTCCGGGCGGCGGTTCCGCCGACAAGCCGGTTGGGCTGGTGCATCTGGCAGCGAAAGCGCGCAGCGGTAAAATCCTGCATCGGGAAATGCGTTATGGCGAGATCGGCCGCACGGAAATCCGGCTTGCGACGGTGAGGACAGCGCTAGAGATGCTGA
Source organism: Agrobacterium sp. CNPSo 2736 (assembly GCF_004005385.1). NCBI lineage: Bacteria > Pseudomonadati > Pseudomonadota > Alphaproteobacteria > Hyphomicrobiales > Rhizobiaceae > Agrobacterium > Agrobacterium sp. CNPSo 2736. Next base: position 240,071 of record NZ_RZTX01000002.1, read on the forward strand.
TTGCCCTCAATCAAACCGGGTCCGTATAGATTTTATCGGCACGCGTTTCGAAGGCTTCTGCGAACATGCGGAAGGCCCGGTCGAACATCGACCCCATGACCGCGCCGAGCAGACGGTTCTTGAATTCGTAATCGATGAAGAAATGAATGGCTGAGCCGCCATCGTCGGCGGGCTCGAAACGCCAGCGATTGTCGAGATATTTGAACGGGCCGTCGATATATTTCACGTCGATGGCGCGCTCGGCTGGGTTCAGCAGCACCTGTGTGGTGAAGGTTTCGCGAATGGCCTTGTAGCCCACCGTCATATCCGCCACCAGCAGCACCTTGCCATCGCGCTCCTTGCGCGAGCGGACGGTGAGCGCCTCGCAAAGGGGCAGAAACTGCGGATATTTCTCCACATCGGCGACAAGGTCGTACATGCGGTCGGGCGAGTGTTTGACGTGGCGATGCGTTTCGAACTGTGGCATGAGCGGCAGTTAATCCTCGATACGCAGAAGATCAAGAAGGCGGCGAAACTGTTTTCGGCTTTTCAGCTGGAATACCGGCACATCAGGACCATAAAGCCCGAAATTCTGCTCGAAGATCGGCGTATGGCGGCGCTCGAAATTCCAGATATAGCGCAGGAATTCGATGTCTATTCTTTCGGGGCACCCCTCCGCCATTTCCGGGCGGGCCTTGCCATACCCCTTGATCGCCCGGCTGACGGCGCCCCACAGGCAGAGCCAGCGCGGCATGCGCACCCACAAAACGATGTGGGATCGCGGCAGCCTTATATCGAAAGACGATGGATTGCTGCCATCCATCAGCCATCGCTCCCCGGCAATGATGGTGGCTATCCTCTCTCGCTGCTCGTCGCGCGGGCGCGCCTGCCAGCCAGGCAGCCAGAAAACATCTCGATCCATGGAGATGTAGCGAAGCCCGAAATTGCGCGCGAGCTTCTGCGAAAGCGTCGATTTGCCGCCGCCGGAACAGCCCACGACCATGATTCGCCGCGCCCCGGCGATGATCGCAGCAGCATCTTCCACCCTGTGAAGATAGTTTGGCATTTCAGAAACCTCATCTGACTGCTGGATATTTTTCTGTCATCGCCCCGGAGCGATATCTTCGCCGCGCATGACAGTTACGGAAAATTGACTATTGTAACCCCGTCGCAGGGATTGCTATTTATTTGCGACTAATATTACACCCATTGGATGCAACGGCGCTGGAAGCTCCCGATTTCACCCAGCGTATTCATCCTTGGGTTCAGACCCGACATATAACCGCTTTGAGCCACTGAGTGAGCCGATGGACGATTTTTCCAACATCATCAACCTTCTCGAATCCGCCAAGCAACTCGCATCGATGAACGGCATGCCCGTGCTTGCCTATCTGATCGACGTCGCGAAATGCGAGGCGAGAGAGAACAAGCCGGTTCTGCGCAAACGCAAACGCGGCGAATCGACCGCCAAGGAAGACTGTTAATTGCCGGCGCAGAGCCGACCGATAGAGCCGACTGGCCCAATCTTCAAGACGATGTCATAATCAAACAATGAAACTGGCCCCTTTTTCGAGGCGGCCATTTCTTTGCACAATGGAAACGACAGCGTCATGACAGCCGCATCCGCCGATATCAGAACCTACAGGGAAGAAAGACCGAAGGAACGGCATGGCTTCGTCCAGATCGTTCTTCCGGTCTCCGGGCGTCTGCTGATCGATGTGGCCGGACGGCAGGACGAATTGTCGACCGGACGCGGCGTGTTCATCCATCGCGACACGCCGCACACCCAGGAAGCAACGGCAAGCAACCACTCGCTGGTGGTCGATATCGACGAAGGCGCCCTTCCCGAGCAAACGCTCGAAAAATTCCTCCGCTCGCCGTTTCTCGACATAGCGCAGGATACACGGCAATTGATCGCCTATATGCGCGGCGTCATCACAACAGATGGGCGACGCGACGATATTGCCGGCCTGTGGGCGCCGCTCCTGGTCGACAGCCTTGCCAATGAGAAAGCCGACATCCGCCAACGCCTGCACAGGCTCGTTGCACTTATCAGGGCGGAACCGTTCTTCCCCTGGAGCATCGAGATGCTCGCCTCCTGCGTGACGATCAGCGACAGCCGCCTGCATGCGCTGTTTCTCGAGGAATTCGGCCTCCCGCCTCACCGCTGGCTGGCCGGGCTGCGCATGGACAAGGTCTGCGCATTGCTCGGCAATTCCACCCTGCCAATTGCCGAGATCGCCTTACGGGCCGGTTTTTCCGACCAGACTGCACTGACGCGCGCCATGCGCAATGCAGTGGGTGAAACGCCCGCAGCCTACCGTCGGACCTACGGGATTCATTAAAACCGCCAGCGCATTAGGTCAGGAGTTTTTGTCAAGACAGCCACGGAGGGCTGTGGCACATCGCAGGCAAATGTGAATGCGGATGTGATATGACATGAACAGAACAGGTCTCGGTGTTTTTTACGGCATGCTGGCGGGTGCGCTCTGGGGTGCGATCTTTCTCGCCCCCAAACTCGTGCCGGATTTTTCCGCCCTGCAACTGTCTACGGCGCGTTATCTCACCTATGGGCTGATTTCCCTCATCATCATCGGGCCGCGCCTGAAACGCGTGTCGGCCCATTTTGGCGCGCGGGAGTGGATAGCGCTCGGCTGGCTGAGCATGATCGGCAATATCGCCTATTATGTCTTCATATCGACGGCGGTGAAGCTGAGCGGCGTCGCCTTCACCTCGATCATCATCGGTTTCCTGCCGGTCGCCGTCACCATCATCGGCAGCCGCGACCACGGCGCGGTGTCGCTGAAGAAGCTATGGCCGTCGCTCGCCTTCGGCGCGATGGGGATTATCGGCATTTCATGGCAGTCGCTGACGGAAAACGATGCGGGGCTCGATGTCTCTCGCGTCATCGGACTTGCCTGTGCGCTCGGTGCGCTGGCGTCATGGACCGCTTTTGCGGTCGGCAATGCCCGGTGGCTCTCCCGCCTTCATGATGTCAGCGCCGACGACTGGAACATGATGACCGGTGTCGTGACGGGCGGGCTTGCACTGGCGCTCGCCGTCCCGGCCTTCGCCTTTGGCGGCGAAAGCCATAATTCGGGCGACTGGCTGCACTTTGTGGCTGTTGCAGCCGGCCTGGGTTTCACCGCCTCCATTCTCGGCAATGCCTTATGGAACCGCATGAGCCGCCTTCTGCCGCTCACCATGGTCGGGCAGATGATCCTGTTCGAAACGCTGTTTGCGCTGCTCTACGGTTTTCTCTGGGAAGGGCGCGGGCCGACCATTGTCGAGATCGTGGCGATCTGTTCGGTGGTGCTGAGCGTGATCTTGTGCATGCGGGCGCATCGGCCGGAGAAGGTTGTGGTGTGATGGGTTGAAGGCCGGGAACAGGCAGCGGAACCATTTCACAAGCCTCGCCTCCCACTCACGTCATCCTCGGGCCTGTCCCGAGGATCCAATCACGTATCGTACAATCGATAGGTTGCAGATGCTCGGGACAAGCCCGAGCATGACGGTGGAGAGAGCGTATATCGCCCGATGCAGCAACCTATGTTGCCGAACCTTTGTCCCTTACTCCGCAGCCGCAAGCAGCTTCTTTTCGCGGGCGGCACGCAGGCGCTCAAAATCGTCGCCGGCATGGTGCGAGGAGCGGGTCAGCGGGCTCGACGACACCATCAGGAAGCCCTTGGTATAAGCCACGGTTTCGTAAGACTTGAACTCTTCCGGCGTCACGAAGGCCTCGACCTTGTGGTGCTTGCGGGTCGGCTGCAGATACTGACCGATGGTCAGGAAGTCCACATCGGCGCTGCGCAGATCGTCCATCAGCTGCAGCACTTCGTTGCGCTCTTCGCCAAGGCCGACCATGATGCCCGACTTGGTGAACATGGTGGGATCGAGTTCCTTCACCCGCTGCAGGAGGCGCACGGAGTGGAAATAGCGCGCACCGGGGCGAACCGTGAGGTAATTGCCCGGAACGGTTTCCATATTGTGGTTGAAGACATCGGGCTTGGCGGCGACGACACGCTCCAGCGCGCCGGGCTTCTTCAGGAAGTCGGGGGTCAGGATTTCGATGGTCGTCGTCGGAGACGCAGCACGGATCGCCCAGATGACCTTTTCGAAATGTTCAGCACCGCCATCGGCGAGATCGTCGCGGTCGACCGAGGTGATGACGACGTGTGAAAGGCCCATCTGCTTGACGGCCTTGGCGACGTTCTCGGGCTCGGCCATATCCAGCGGGTTGGGCTTGCCGGTCGCGACGTTGCAGAAGGCGCAGGCGCGGGTGCAGATTTCACCCATGATCATGAAGGTCGCGTGTTTCTTGTCCCAGCACTCGCCGATATTCGGACAGCCGGCTTCCTCGCACACCGTCACCAGCTTATGGCTACGCACCAGTTCGCGCGTCTCGTGATAGCCCTTGGAGGTCGGCGCCTTGACGCGGATCCATTCCGGCTTGCGCATGACCTCGGTATCGGGCCGATGCGCCTTTTCCGGATGGCGGATGCGCTTTTCGTCGGACGACGTTCTGTCGAGAATAGTGACCATTTAAAACCTGCTTCCATCGCCTGTGGCGATCTAAACACCTGTTGGCCGGATGCTTTAGAACAATTCCAGAAAAAGCGTAAGCCCTTTCCGGTCACGAAGCATTTTCAGCGCCGTACCAGCTTTGCCAGGAACAACAAAAGGCTGGCACCGAGGAAAGACGTGACGAAATAACCGAGCCTGCTGTCCTGCACGAAGACATCAAGAGTGCGAAGCACGGCGACGGCGACAACCGAGCCGACAATGCCGAGGATGATGTTCATGAAAATGCCGAAGCGCATGTCCATGAGCTTGCCCGCAAGCCAGCCGGCGAGACCGCCGATGATGATTGCTGCAATCCAGCCTACACTTTCCATTCCCACGCTCCCTGAAAGAGCAGTTCCCTTGAGGAACCGGCGTTGAGACATATGGGACACCCGGCAAGGTTAGACAATGCCGGGCATCACGCGGCACTTATGCGTTCAGCACACGCCCATAGGCGTCGAGCACGCTTTCCTTCATCGATTCCGAAATGGTCGGATGCGGGAAGATCGTGTGCATCAAATCTTCCTCGGTCGTCTCGAGATTCATGGCGACGACGAAGCCCTGAATGAGTTCGGTGACTTCCGCACCCACCATATGCGCACCAAGCAGCTCACCGGTTTGTCTGTCGAAGATGGTCTTGACCATGCCCTGGTCCTCGCCAAGCGCAACGGCCTTGCCGTTTGCCGCAAAGGAGAACCGGCCGACGCGGATGTCGCGGCCCTGTTCCTTGGCCTTGGCTTCGGTGAGGCCGACCGAGGCGACCTGCGGGTTGCAATAGGTGCAGCCGGGGATCTTGAGCTTGTCCATCGGATGGACATTCGGCAGACCGGCGATCTTTTCGACGCAGATGACAGCCTCGTGCTCGGCCTTGTGGGCGAGCAGCGGCGGGCCGGCGACATCACCGATGGCATAGATGCCCGGTACGTTGGTCTTGCCGTAACCGTCGATGACGATGAAGCCGCGATCGGTCTTCACGCCAACGGCCTCAAGGCCGATGCCTTCGACATTGGCCACGACGCCGACGGCGGAAATCATCCGGTCGGCGGTGATCTTCTCGGAAGATCCGTCCTTTTTCTCCAGCGTCGCAGTGACGGAGTTTGCAGCCTTCTCGACCTTGGAAACCTTGGTTTCCAGATGAATCTTGATGCCCTGCTTTTCCAGCTGCTTCTTGGCGAAGGCGGAGATTTCCGCATCTTCGACCGGCATGACCTGGCTCATGATTTCTACGACGGTGACGTCAACGCCCATGGTGCGGTAGAAGCTGGCGAATTCGATGCCAATCGCGCCCGAGCCCACGACGAGCAGCGACTTCGGCAGTTCTTCCGGCTTCATCGCCTCGAAATAGGTCCAGATCAGCTTGCCATCCGGCTCGATGCCGGGCAGCGCGCGCGGGCGGGCGCCTGTGGCGACGATGATGTGCTTGGCGGTATAGGTGCCCTCACCCAGCGTGTTCTTCGGAACCGGACCCTGCGGCTGAACCACCGGCTTGGTGGACTTGCCAACGACGATCTCACCCGGCTTGGTGATCTTGGCTTCACCCCAGATGATATCGACCTTGTTCTTCTTGAACAGGAAACCGACGCCATTGTTCATGCGAGCGGCAATGCCGCGCGAGCGGGCGACGATTGCCTTCACGTCCGGCTTGATCGAACCTTCCAGCGTCAGGCCATAGTCTTTGGCGTGGGTGGCGGTGTGCATGACATCGGCGGTGCGCAGCAGAGCCTTGGTGGGAATGCAGCCCCAGTTGGAGCAGATGCCGGCAAGGTGCTCGCGCTCGACAACGGCAACCTTCATGCCGAGCTGGGCGGCGCGGATCGCGGCAATATAACCGCCCGGTCCCGAACCGATGATGATGACGTCATAAGATTGAGCCATTGGAAATCCTGCCTTGTCCTATCGGGTCGCGAGCAGCGCCACGACCGGGAATTGTTCTTAAAGTCCGAGCATCATACGGACGACGGGCTCCAGCCCGCGCCCGATGGCCCGCGTGTTTTCGGCATCGAGATGAACGCCGTCCACCGGCGTCGTGCGGGCGACGGAGCCGGCATCGAAAAATCCGCAATCGAGTTCGTCGGCAAGGTCCCGGTAAACGGAAGCCAGCATCGCCGATTCATCGATCGCATCGCGAAAGATCGCGCCCATGACGGGATTGGCCGTTTCGCTGAGTTGCGGCGGCGCGACGATCAACACGTCAGGCGCTTCCCAGTCGGGCACCTGCCAGACATGATTGCGCGTTAGCTTTACCAGCCGCTCGATACCCTTCATGGCGACAATGGCCGAACCATGGATCGCCGGTTTCATGTCGTTTGTGCCGAGCATGATGATGACCAGATCCAGCGGCGCGTGGCTGTGCAGCAGCGTCGGCAGCAATCGGGCGCCATTGCGGTCACAATCGGCGGTGTGGTCGTCATAGGCGGTGGTGCGACCGCCCAGCCCTTCGTGGATCACATGTACGTCGGGCCCGAGCGCCTTTTGCAAGACGCTCGGCCAAAGATCGTCATGGCTGTGCCGGCCACCCGTTTCCGCATTTGATCCCCATGTGAGGGAATCGCCAAAGCAGAGGACCGACTTCACCATGTCACTCTCCGATCAAACCAGCATGCCCATCGGGTTTTCGATGTAGCGCTTGAAGGCGCCGATCAATTCGGCTCCGAGCGCGCCATCGACGCAGCGGTGGTCGGTGGAAAGCGTGACCGTCATGACGTTGGCGATCTTGATCTCGCCGTTCTTCACGACTGCCCGCTGTTCACCCGCGCCGACGGCCAGAATGGTGGCATGCGGCGGGTTGATAACGGCGGAAAAGCTCTTGACGCCCATCATGCCCATATTGGACACGGCGGTCGTGCCGCCCTGATACTCCTCGGGCTTCAGCTTGCGCTCCTTGGCGCGCTTGCCGTAGTCCTTCATCTCGTTGGAGATGGTGGAGAGCGACTTTTCTTCCGCCTTGCGGATGATCGGCGTGATCAGGCCACCCGGAATGGAAACGGCGACGCCGACATCCGAATGCTTGTGCTTGACCATGGCGCTTTCCGTCCAGGAGACGTTGGCGTCAGGTACATCACGCAGCGAAAGAGCCAGCGCCTTGATGACCATGTCGTTGACCGACAGCTTGTAGGCCGGCTTGCCGTCCTTTTCGGGGGCAGCCGCGTTAAGCTGGGCGCGCAGCGCCAGAAGCGTATCCAGTTCGCAATCCACGGAGACGTAGAAGTGCGGAACCGTCTGCTTGGATTCGACCAGACGCTTGGCGATGACCTTGCGCATGCCGTCATGCGGCACCAGCTCGTAGGAGCCCTGTTCGAACAGCTTGAGAACCGCTTCGTCCGACTGACCCTTGGCAAGAGCCGGAGCCGGTGTGCCTGCGGATGCCGCGGCGGCCGGAGCAGCCTTTGCACCGCCGGAAGCGGCAGCCTTTTCCACGTCGGTCTTGATGATGCGGCCATGCGGGCCGGAACCGGAGACGGCCGAAAGGTCGAGACCGGCTTCCTTGGCGAGACGGCGAGCAAGCGGCGAAGCAAAGATGCGCTCACCGGACTTCGCGACCGGCGCCGGCGTGGACGATGCGGGCGCCTGATCGGCGGCCGGCTTTTCAGCCTTGGCAGGTGCTGCTTCTTCCTTCGGCGCTTCGGCCTTAACGGCTTCCTGCTTCGGTGCTTCGGCCTTTGCGTCCGCCTTGGCGGGAGCGGCAGCGCCGCCCTTTGCCGCCTCGGCAACATCCTCGCCATCGGCGGCAAGGATGGCGATCAGGGCATTGACCTTGACCGCTTCAGTGCCTGCCGGAACGACGAGCTTGGCAACCGTGCCTTCGTCCACGGCTTCCACTTCCATGGTTGCCTTGTCGGTCTCGATCTCGGCGATCACGTCACCGGGCGCGACCTTGTCGCCTTCCTTGACCAGCCACTTGGCCAGATTGCCCTCTTCCATCGTGGGAGAAAGGGCAGGCATGGTGATGTTTATCGGCATCGAAACGCCTCCCCTTACTTGTAGCAGACGGTTTTGACGGCCTGAACGACTTCATCGACGTTTGGCAGAGCCAGCTTTTCGAGGTTCGCCGCGTAGGGCATCGGAACATCCTTGCCGGCAATCGTCAGGATCGGCGCATCGAGATAGTCGAAAGCGGCGCGCATGACCTGGTTGGCGATGAAGTCACCGACCGACGACTGCGGGAAACCTTCCTCAACAGTAACAAGACGACCGGTCTTCTTGACCGATTCGATGACGGTAGGCAGGTCCATCGGGCGGATGGTGCGCAGATCGATCAGTTCGACGTCAATGCCGAGCTTCTCGAGTTCCGCAACCGCCTTGATGGCATAGGTCATGCCGATGCCGAAGGAAACGATGGTCGCATCCTTGCCCTTGCGATGAATGCGCGCCTTGCCGATGGGCAGCACGAAATCATCGAGCTTCGGCACTTCGAAGCTCTGGCCGTAGAGAATTTCATTCTCAAGGAAGATGACCGGGTTCGGATCGCGGATGGCGGCCTTGAGCAGACCCTTCGCGTCGGCTGCCGTGTAAGGCATGACGACCTTGAGACCCGGAATATGGCTGTACCATGCGGCGTAACATTGCGAATGCTGAGCGCCAACGCGGGCAGCAGCACCGGACGGACCACGGAACACCATCGGTGCGCCCATCTGGCCGCCCGACATGTAAAGCGTCTTGGCCGCCGAGTTGACGATCTGGTCAATCGCCTGCATGGCGAAGTTGAAGGTCATGAATTCGACGATGGGGCGCAGGCCCGTCATCGCAGCGCCGACGCCGATACCGGCAAAACCATGCTCGGTGATCGGGGTGTCGATGACGCGGCGCTCGCCGAATTCCTGCAACAGGCCCTGGGTGATCTTGTAGGCGCCCTGATATTCGGCGACTTCTTCACCCATGACGAAAACTTTTTCGTCGGCGCGCATCTCTTCGGCCATGGCGTCGCGCAGCGCTTCACGCACCGTCGTCATCACCATTTCCGTGCCTTCCGGAATATCCGGATCGGCTGCAGCTTCAATCTTCGGGGCTGCCGGAACCTTGGCGGCTTCCTTGGCAGCACTCGGCTCTTCGGCAGCTTCGCGGGTCTTGCCGCCGGCGGCATCAGAACCGGAATTTGCAGCTTCAGCCTTTGGCTCTTCCTTCTGGGCGGAAGAAGAGATGTCGTCGGCGCTTTCGCCATCCTGAAGGAGAACGGCGATTGCCGTGTTGACCTTCACACCTTCAGTGCCGGCCTCGATCAGCAGCTTACCGATGACGCCTTCATCCACGGCTTCCACTTCCATGGTTGCCTTGTCGGTCTCGATCTCGGCGATCACGTCGCCGGAGGTGACCTTGTCGCCTTCCTTTTTAAGCCATTTGGAAAGCGTGCCTTCCTCCATGGTCGGGGAAAGGGCGGGCATAAGAATTTCTACTGGCATGGGTTTCCCTTTCCCGATCAGAGCAGAATGTCGGTGTAGAGCTCGGAGACATCCGGCTCTGGGTCGTTCTGGGCGAAGTCGGCGCTGTCGGCGACGATATCACGGACATCCTTGTCGATGGCCTTGAGTTCGTCTTCGCTTGCCCAGCCCTGCTCCAGAAGCCGTGCCTTGACCTGCTCGATCGGGTCATGTTCGGAGCGCATCTTCTGCACTTCGTCTTTCGAACGGTATTTCGCCGGGTCGGACATGGAGTGACCACGGTAACGGTAGGTCAGCATTTCCAGAATGATCGGACCCTTGCCGGAACGGCAATGTTCCAGCGCCTGATCGGCGGCTGCCTTGACGGCGCGCACATCCATGCCATCCACCTGAACGCCGGGGATGCCGAAGGACTGGCCGCGCAGCGAGTAGTTAGACTGGGCGGTAGCACGGGCGGTCGAGGTGCCCATGGCGTAACGGTTGTTCTCGACGATATAGATAATCGGCAGTTTCCAGAGAGCGGCCATGTTGAAGCTCTCGTAAACCTGGCCCTGGTTGGCGGCGCCGTCACCGAAATAGGTTACGGAGACATTGTCGTTGCCGCGATATTTGTTGGCGAAGGCGAGACCGGTTCCAAGGGAAACCTGCGCGCCGACGATGCCGTGGCCGCCGTAGAAGTGCTTCTCTTTCGAGAACATGTGCATCGAGCCGCCCTTGCCTTTCGACAGACCGCCGCGGCGGCCGGTCAATTCGGCCATGACGCCACGTGCGCTCATGCCGAGCGCCAGCATGTGGCCGTGGTCGCGGTAAGCGGTGATGACCTGATCGCCTTCCTTCTGCGACATCTGCATGCCGACAACAACGGCTTCCTGACCGATGTAGAGGTGACAGAAACCACCGATGAAGCCCATGCCGTAGAGCTGGCCGGCCTTTTCTTCGAAACGGCGGATGAGCAGCATTTCACGGTAAGCGTGAAGTTCGTCTTCTTTGGAGAAGTCGGGGCTGTTCTTTCCGGTGAATTCGGTTGCAGCCTTTGCCGTGGTCTTGCGGCCGGATACGGTCGCTGGTTTTCGCGGCGCCATTCATCCCTCCCTGAGTTGCCATTTGAATGGATAGAGTGGCGCGTACCATATGCAAGAAAATGCCATGCAGCAATGCTTTAAACGCATGGCACATATTCACGCTAAGATGCTGTGAATAAATCAGAAATGTTAAATTAACTCGATTTCGGTTAATTAGAAATATGTGTTCATGATGACGATTTCGTCCGTGCGGGACATATTCAGCTGGTAACGGGAAATCTCGTCGATCATGTCCCGCTCAAGCGAGCCATCGCTCATCAATTCCACCTGCCGCTCCAGCGCCACACGCGCCTGCGTCAGCTTTGCAAGCTCCGCAGTGCGGGTGATACGCTGCCGCTCCAGCCGCTCCGTCGCCTGCAGGCCGAAGTCGCCATGGATGGAATGATACCCGAAATAGGAAAGAAAAGCGATCGTGATGGCCGGAACGATCAAACGGCCGAATCGTCTCTTTTTATGATGTCTGGTCCACATGCCGGAGAGAAGCCTTAAAACGCATAACGTGAGTCTCGAGACTAAGGCGGATTGTTTAACTATCCGTTGACCTTAAATTCTCTTTGGCGGATAGGCGCAAAAAAGCCCGCCGGAGGGCGGGCTAAGAATGGCAGCGACGTCAAAAGGACCCTCGTCATGCCGGACTTGATCCGGCATCCAGCTACAGCGCGTCTGCGCTGTGGGGAGAGTCTTTCGCGATCAAGGACTTGATCGCGCTGGACCCCGGATCAAGTCCGGGGTGACGGAATGCGGATGCTACCGCTCGCCCCTGAATGAGCCCGCCAAGGCGGCGGGCCGCATCACAAACCAATACTGCCGGAATTACCCGCGCAGGATCGAACGGCCAGCGTAGGCAGCCTGCGGACCCAGCATTTCTTCGATGCGGATCAGCTGGTTGTACTTCGCGAGCCGGTCGGAACGGGCAAGCGAGCCGGTCTTGATCTGACCGCAATTGGTGGCGACCGCGAGATCGGCGATGGTGGAATCTTCCGTCTCTCCCGAACGATGCGACATGACGGCGGTGTAGCCGGCCTTGTGCGCCGTCTCGACCGCATCCAGCGTCTCGGAGAGCGAACCGATCTGGTTGACCTTGACGAGGATGGAGTTTGCAACGCCCATCTTGATGCCGTCGCGAAGACGCGCGGAGTTGGTGACGAAGAGATCGTCGCCGACGAGCTGGCACTTGTTGCCGATGAGATCGGTCAGCGTCTTCCAGCCTTCCCAGTCGTCTTCAGCCATGCCGTCTTCAATGGAAATGATCGGGTACTTGGCGACGAGTTCCGCCAGATATTCCGCCATTGCGCCCGATTCCAGCGTGCGGCCTTCGCCTTCGAGAACGTATTTTCCGTCCTTGAAGAATTCGGTCGATGCACAGTCAAGGCCGACGAACATGTCGTCGCCCGGACGGTAGCCGGCCTTTTCAATCGACTTCATGATGAAATCGAGCGCGGCCGGTGCGCTTTCGAGACCCGGTGCAAAACCGCCCTCGTCGCCGACATTGGTGTTGTGACCCTGTGCCGCCAGTTCTTTCTTCAGCGTATGGAACACTTCAGAACCCATGCGCACGGCTTCGCGGATGTTTTCTGCGCCGACCGGCAGGATCATGAATTCCTGGAAGTCGATGGGGTTATCGGCATGCGCGCCGCCATTGATGATGTTCATCATCGGAACCGGCAGCAGATGTGCGTTCGGGCCGCCGACATAACGATAAAGCGGCAGGCCGGAGGCTTCGGCGGCAGCCTTGGCAACGGCGAGCGACACGCCGAGAATGGCGTTGGCGCCGATGCGCGACTTGTTCGGCGTGCCGTCGAGCACGATCATCGTCTGGTCGATCTGGATCTGGTTTTCAGCGTCAAAACCACCAATGGCGTCGAAGATTTCCGTATTGACGGCTTCAACTGCCTTTTCCACGCCCTTGCCGAGATAACGCTTGCCGCCATCGCGCAGCTCAACCGCCTCATGCGCGCCGGTGGAGGCGCCCGAAGGAACGGCGGCGCGGCCCATGGAGCCGTCTTCGAGGTAAACATCGACTTCAACGGTCGGGTTGCCGCGGCTGTCGAGGATTTCGCGCGCGATGATATCGGTAATGGCAGTCATGGTCTCTCCCTTGGGAATGGAACAGATATTTTCCGTCGCCTGTCTTAGACGATGGCGAAGAAATTACAATGACGACGGGCGGCAGAAACGGCCCGCCCGCCATTAAAATCGATTGGCACAGACAGTGCCCGCCGTTAACGCCCCCGCCCCTCAGGCTTTGGTAATGGCGTCGAAAGCAAGCAGCTTTTCGAGCAGTTTCGGCATGTCCTTCAGATGGACCATGTTGGGGCCGTCGGACGGTGCATTGTCCGGGTCCTCATGGGTCTCGATGAAGAGCCCGGCGACGCCGACGGCCACCGCCGCCCGCGCCAGAGTCTCGACGAATTCGCGCTGGCCGCCCGTGGAGCCGCCCTGCCCGCCCGGCTGCTGAACCGAATGCGTGGCGTCAAAGACAACAGGCGCGCCGAGCGAAGCCATGATCGGCAGCGAGCGCATGTCGGAAACAAGCGTGTTGTAACCGAAGGAGGCGCCGCGCTCGCACAGAAGCACATTCGGATTGCCGCTCTCGTTGAGCTTGGCCAGCACGTTCTTCATGTCCCAGGGGGCAAGGAACTGGCCCTTCTTGACGTTGATGACGCGGCCGGTTTTGGCGGCGGCGACGAGAAGATCGGTCTGGCGGCTGAGAAAGGCCGGGATTTGCAGGACATCCACCACTTCGGACACGATGGCGCATTGTTCTTCGGTGTGAATGTCGGTCAACACCGGAAAGCCGAATTCCTTCTTGAGATCGGCGAAAACCTGCATGGCGCTCTCAAGGCCGATGCCGCGCTTGCCGGAAAGCGAAGTACGGTTCGCCTTGTCGAAGGACGACTTGTAAACGAGCCCGATCCCCAGCTTGTCGCACAGCTCCTTCAGGACGCCCGCGATCATGAAGGCGTGTTCGCGGCTTTCCATCTGGCAGGGGCCGGCGATCAGGGAAAATCGCTCTTTATTGGAAAAGGAAACCGAATTGGCGCCGTCGCCGGCGGTGACTTTGAGATTGTTCGTAACGCTCATCATTTTTCCTCGAAGGCGAATGCAACGCCCTGACCGGGCGCGGCGGACACCACCAGACGGCCGCCCGCTTCTGCGCTGGAGACGCCATTAGCAGCAAGCACCGCTTCTGTCACGGCAAGATCGTCAACGGAAAAGACGATGCCCATGCCGCGCAATCCGCCGCCACGCCGATCCGCCGCATTCAGAGCCTGCCCGCTGAACGCTGGTTTTCCGGTCAGCCTGATGCGCGCATTGCCGCTTGCAAGGATCATATCCCCATCTGGAGACATCTCACCCTCACAGCCGAACACCGTTTCGATCAGGCGCGCCGCATTCGGATCGTCTCCGGAAAACAGGACAACCTCTTTAAGGCCCGAAGCACGATTGGCGTGCCGCTCAAGTGCGGTGCGATCGCCCGGCAGGGCCTGCAGCCGCTGACAGCTGAACAGGAAGAAATCCTCAGCCGAACCGCTGGCAGCAAAAGCGAGCCGAAACGAGGCCTCGCTCTGCGATCCATCGGGCATTCGAACAGGTCGTGAAAATTCGAAGGCATCGCCTGCCGAAAGGCCGGAGGCGGAAAACCTCTCATGATCGGCACGGGCATCTTCAGTTGCCGCGACAAGGGCCGAAAAACCTTCTTCTCGGTCACGCTGCCGGAATGCCTGATCCCTACCGGTGAAGACATCGCCCTTTTTCACTGAGGCATGATATTTAGCCGGATCAGCAATCGCGAGGGGCTCCAGATAGGTGCCGTCGGTGAAGAAAACACAGGCATTCTGCGTGCCGAAAGGATGGAGGGCCTCCGGCGCAACGGTGAAGCCGAGAGACTGAAGACGATTTTTCGCTACGGCGAGAGCCTGTACCGGCAAAACGAGATGATCGACTTTATATCGGTTTGCCATTGTCGAGACCCTGTGCTGCATTGTCTGGCGGTTTAGCCGAGCCGGCTCCCTCAGACAAAAGCACAAATAGCGCCAGCGAGGCAAATGATCAGCCTAGCACACACCGGACGGAGAGACATTCAGGGGTCAGCGGCGTCAGCATTCGCCCATTCTTCACGTGCAGGCGATTTTGCTTATTTACCGCGACACTTCGTCAAATCTGCTCTCTTCCTGGTTTCGACGATCAAATCACGATCTGCGATGCACCCTTCACGAAATTTTAGGGGATTGCGGAACACATATGGAACATATAGTGTTCGTTCTGTATTTGTTTCGCGACTTCAACGACGATTCTCAAGGGTGTTTTCCTCATGCTCACGCGCAAACAGCAGGAATTGCTTCTCTTCATTCATGAAAGAATGAAAGAGTCCGGCGTGCCGCCCTCCTTCGATGAAATGAAGGACGCACTCGATCTTGCCTCCAAATCCGGCATCCACCGGCTGATCACCGCACTCGAGGAGCGCGGTTTCATTCGCCGGCTACCTAACAGGGCGCGGGCGCTGGAAGTCATCAAGCTGCCCGAGGCCTATGCGCCGGGTGCAAGGCCGCAGCGCGGCTTCTCGCCCAGCGTCATCGAAGGCAGCCTCGGCAAGCCGAAGACGCCGGAACCGGCCCCTGCCCAGAAGGCGCCCGCCAATGATTTCGCCGGCGCGGCCACCGTGCCGGTCATGGGCCGCATCGCCGCCGGTGTGCCGATTTCCGCCATCCAGAACAACACCCATGACGTGGCCGTGCCGGTCGACATGCTCGGCTCGGGCGAACATTACGCTCTGGAAGTCAAGGGCGACTCGATGATCGAGGCCGGCATTTTTGATGGCGATACCGTCATCATCCGCAACGGCAATACGGCCAATCCGGGCGATATTGTCGTAGCACTGGTGGATGACGAAGAAGCGACCCTGAAGCGTTTCCGCCGCAAGGGAGCCTCCATCGCTCTGGAGGCGGCCAATCCCGCCTATGAAACCCGCATCTTCGGACCGGACCGGGTGAAAATCCAGGGCAAGCTGGTTGGACTGATCCGCCGTTATCATTAATTGGCGGCCCGCCTTTTTTCGCTGGGGGCGTCATCGAAAGGATGGCGCTCCGTTTGAAGCATCTTGGCTTGTTCCCTGGAACAATGCGGCCCTGCGGAACTGAAAAGAGATCGTCCAGCGGACGGGCACATATTTGTCGTGAAATCTGGTTTGGGCTTTCATGCGAGATGTTTTCGTTGCGCTGCAGACTGCGGCAAAATGAGAGCCGGTTGAAATCAAGGAAATGAGCATCCTTCATTTCGTTGAGCAGGGATATACCAGTCTCGTTTGGGTGAGTTCCGCTCTCGTCTCCGGGCGGTAACGCGGGTTTGATTCTTTCTCCCTGCCCTCACCTTCCCATTCATCAACGCGGCTTATGGGAGCCATGGATTATTTGCAATATTCCAAGGCACATCCGCCGGTATAGAAATGCGCGTCACATCGGGGAAACACGTCATGTACGATCTTTATATCGCCAACAAGAACTACTCCTCATGGTCGCTGCGGCCCTGGGTATTGATGCGCACGCTCGGCATCGCCTTCGATGAAAAACTCGTTCCGTTCGGCGAAGGCGTTTCCTTCTCCACCTTCTCGCCGACCGGCAAGGTGCCCTGCCTTGTCGATGAGGGCGTGACGGTTTGGGAATCGCTGTCGATCGCCGAATATCTGGCGGAAAGACACCAGGGCGTCTGGGCAAGCGACAAGCAGGCACGGGCCTGGTCACGGTCGGCGGCGAGCGAAATGCATGCGGGCTTTTCCTCGCTGCGCAATCTCTACCCGATGTCGGTCGGTATTCGCGTAAAACCGAAGGGCGGCGATACCGGGCTTGCGGCCGATATAAAGCGCATCGATACGCTGTGGAGCGAAGGCCTCGCGAAATTCGGCGGGCCTTTTCTTGCCGGCCAGAAATTTACGGCGGTCGATGCCTTCTTCTGCCCGGTGGCATTTCGTTTCCAGACCTATGGCGCGGAACTTTCGCCTGCGGCGAAAGCCTATTGCGACCGGCTGCTTTCCCTTCCCGCCATGCGCGAATGGTACGAGGCCGGGCTGAAGGAAGTTTGGCGCGATGCGGCGCATGAAGAGGAAATTAGCGGGATCGGCGAATTGACCGCGGATCTGCGCATCAAGGCCTGACGACCCATGCTGGCGGCACTTTATTGCGATGCCGCCAGCAACCGCATGACGGCATCAGGCACGTCGTGATCGAAACGGCCGCTTTTCCAGTCGTAATAGCGATGTTCGCTCCAGGGCCTGTCCATTCCGGCGATTGCGGCGCGCAGCCTGCCGACCACTCCTGCCTGATCGCTGCCGGCGAAGTCCATTTCCAGCGAACCGATCCGCCGCAAGATATCGCGGTTCAGCAGAAGTGCGCCCGAGCGGCATTGGGAAAAGGACGTTCTGCGGGAGACGATAACGATATCGGCGATATCGCAAGCCTTTCCGGCAAAGCGACCATCTTCCAGAACGATGATCCATTCGCCGCTTCCCGCGCGCGCAACGCACCATATGCCTTTACTGCAGGTGAAAACACCGCGCTCCGCGTCTCTCAGGGCCGCCGTCATCTGCCGCGCAACTGCGCTCATCTCTTGCGGATCAAGCTTCGCCTTCGGGGCCAAAGCCACGGTTTTTGCCGTGGCCTCGGTCTTTAGAAAGACTGGCGGCACAGGCTGTTCCGGCAAAAGCAGCGCCCTTTGCCACTGGCCATAAACGAAACCCCGCGGCTGGGCTTTCGTCGTATAGGCTTTGCCGTCCTCCAGCAGCGCCACCAGCTCGCCATCCTCATGAACAAGCAGGTCAGGCGGATCGCGATAGGCCGTGGCGGACGACAGGCCGAAGGCGAGGAACAGAAGCGGCATGCCCAGAAGCGCAAGCCGGCTGCGCAGCAATGTCAGCAGCAGAAAACCGGCCGAGGCGAGCCCCAGAAACCACCCGTGCGGCCGGCCTGTTCCAACACTTCCGCCCCAGGACGCCACCTCCTGCGCAACCTCGATGACGAGGGCCATGCCGTATCCCATGACCTTCAGGAATGGTGCGTCCAGCCCGAAAGGCATCAGCAGCATGGCGACAAGGCCGAAAGGCATGACAATCAGCGACATCAGCGGCATGGCAGCCAGATTGGCGAAAAGTCCATAGGTGGTGACACGCTGAAAATGCTCGACCGAATAGATCGCCGTCGAAAGACCGCCGATCAGCGACGTCGTGATGACGCCGCCGATGATGGCGCCCGCCGTTTGCGCCACCGTCATCCATGCCGGTTTGCGCCCGATGAACAGGCGCTCGCGGTCGACACGCCAGCGGCTCCAGGCCGCAAAGGAGGCGACGAGCGCGATGGTCGCGGCAAAAGACATCTGAAAGCTCGGGCCCATGATTTCCGAGGGCGAAAAAGCGAGAATGACCAAAGCGGAAAGCGCGACATTCCTGAGGCTGAGCGAGGGTTGATCGAACAGCACCGCGATCAGCATCACCGACATCATCAGCCAGGCGCGTTCTGCCGAAACGGCGAAGCCTGAAATCAGATAATAGGCAAGCGTCATCAGGAGTGCGGCGAAAGCCGAAATCTTCTTCACGGGCCAGCGCTGCGCAAATGCCGGAAAGAGACTGAAGGCAAGCCTCAGCCCCACAAAGAATATGCCCGACGCCAGCGCCATGTTGAGCCCGGATATGGCGACGATATGGGCAAGGCCGGAGAGCCGTAACGCTTCCATCGTTTCGGCGGATATGGCCTGTCTCTCATCAGTGACGATGGAGGCGGCGAAGGCGCCGGCATCGCCGCCTATGGTGTTGCGGATGCGTTCGGCAATGGCGGTGCGAAGGCCATAGAGCCGCATGTCGGCCCATTCCTGCCAGCCCGTCTTCGCGTCGATGCCGGGTGAAGTGAGCGTCTGTGGCGGCCTATAGAAGAATCCGGTCGCGCCTATGCCCCTGAAATAGGAGGCGAAGGCGAAATCGTTGAGCCCCGGCAAGGCCGGGCCGGATGGCGGCGAGAGCCGCGCCTTGCCACGAATGGTCGCGCCGAGTGCGGCGGGCTCGCCTCCCCCGCGTGACAGGAGCGAGACCTTGCCCGGCGGGCGTGACAATGCCGGCGCTTCCGTCGCGGTGAGTTGCACCACATATCGCCAGTCCCCGCGCGCATCCACCTCCCGGCGTGTCACCGTGCCGGTAATGGTGGTGGTAACGGGCGTATCCAGCACCACCGTTCCCGCACGCCACGTTTCGACGCCGGCGAAAAGCATGCCCAGCAAAAGCAGCGCAAAAATGCCGCAGGCCGTCGCTGCGAAGCCCGAGCGATATTTCGCGAATAACGCCAGACCGGCGGCGATGAGACATGTGATCGCCAGAACGGGGAATGAAGGCGAGGTGTCGAGGGAAAACCAGAGGATCGCACCGCCGCCGATGAAAACCGGAACGAAAAGAAAATCGTGGCCGAATGCGCGCTCCTGCGTGAAGCATGCGGCGATTTTTTGAGAGGCGACAGTTCGCAGGTTCGGCTTGCCGGCAAGGGCGGTCGTATCATATGTCGCGACATCGCCGGTTCTGCGAAGCGGATAAAGGATTTCCGCCGTGCCGGGCAAATCGCCCTGCATCGTTTCGGCATATCTGAAATGCTGTTTTTCCCCTTGACCGAGCAATCCGCGCCGCGCCCCTGCCGCACCGGAAACAGGTTTGCAGGCGGATGCGAGGGATTGCAATCCTTTCCTTTAACCCTGCGTTGACTGAGATTGAATTGCCATCGCCGGGAAAGACGAAAGCAAGGCAATTGCGTTTGCCGCAATGCACAATTTGACCTTTGGATAGCTTGGCATCTGCGCAAGGATCATATAGCTAATCGGTAGACGCTTAACCGCGGGGCGTGTCTCAACGCCCCCACCCGCATGTTTTCGGAGGATCAGTATGACGGAAAAAAGCGCTACAGTGACACTTGGCGAAAAGCAGGTCGAACTCCCGGTCAGGGAAGGCACGATCGGACCAAGCGTCGTCGATATCGCCACGCTGTACAAGCACACGGGCTCTTTCACCTACGACCCGGGTTTCACGTCGACAGCCTCCTGCGAATCCAAGATCACCTATATCGACGGTGACGAGGGCGTTCTGCTGCATCGTGGCTTCCCCATCGAGCAACTCGCCGAACAGGGCGACTTCCTGGAAACCTGCTATCTGCTGCTTTACGGCGAACTGCCGACCGCGGCTCAGAAGAAGGACTTCGACACCCGCGTCACGCGCCACACCATGGTGCATGAACAGATGAGCCGCTTCTTCACCGGCTACCGTCGCGATGCGCATCCGATGGCCGTCATGTGCGGCACGGTCGGCGCCCTCTCTGCCTTCTATCACGACTCGACCGACATCACCGATCCGCACCAGCGCATGGTCGCTTCGCTGCGCATGATCGCCAAGATGCCGACGATCGCCGCCATGGCGTACAAGTACCATATCGGCCAGCCCTTCGTTTACCCGAAGAACGACCTCGATTACGCCTCCAACTTCCTGCACATGTGCTTTGCCGTGCCCTGCGAGGATTACAAGGTCGATCCGGTTCTGGCCCGCGCCATGGACCGTATCTTCATCCTGCATGCCGATCACGAGCAGAACGCTTCCACCTCCACGGTGCGTCTTGCCGGTTCTTCGGGTGCGAACCCGTTCGCCTGTATCGCGGCTGGCATCGCCTGCCTCTGGGGCCCGGCTCATGGCGGCGCCAACGAAGCGGCGCTCAACATGCTCAACGAAATCGGCACCGTTGATCGCATTCCGGAATATATCGCCCGCGCCAAGGACAAGAACGACCCGTTCCGCCTGATGGGCTTTGGCCACCGCGTCTACAAGAACTACGACCCGCGCGCCAAGATCATGCAGAAGACGATGTACGAAGTGCTGGAAGCCACCGGCAACTCCGACGATCCGATCATGCAGGTCGCGCTGGAACTGGAAAAGATCGCCCTTTCCGACCCCTACTTCGTCGAAAAGAAGCTTTATCCGAATGTCGACTTCTATTCGGGCATCACGCTGAAGGCGCTCGGCTTCCCCACGACCATGTTCACCGTTCTCTTCGCCCTTGCCCGCACCGTCGGCTGGATCGCACAGTGGAACGAAATGATCGAAGATCCGCAGCAGCGCATCGGCCGTCCGCGCCAGCTCTACACGGGCGCCGGCAAGCGCGACTACGTTCCGGTTTCCAAGCGCTAAGCCGCGAAACCCGATAAGATCAAAGGCCGGCAGGTTTTCACCCGCCGGCCTTTTTTGTTGGGCATCCGAATGGTTCTCAGTAACGCGCAGCAACGCCCAGGAACTGCTTGAGCTCCGGTGTTGCGGGATTGGAAAACACCTCCTCCGGCGGGCCAATTTCATGCACCCTGCCCTCATGCATGAAAACGACGCGGGAGCAGACGTCGCGCGCAAATTTCATTTCATGCGTCACCATCAGGAGCGTCATGCCTTCAGCGGCGAGTTCACGAACGACAGCCAGCACTTCCGCAACCAGTTCGGGATCGAGAGCCGAGGTGATCTCATCGCACAGCAGCGCGATGGGCTGCATGGCAAGCGCACGGGCAATGGCGACGCGCTGCTGCTGGCCGCCGGACAATTCATCGGGATAGGCATCGAACTTATGCGCCAGCCCGACACGTTCCAGCATCTTGCGGGCTACGGCTTCAGCTTCCGGCTTTGGGGTCTTCTTCACCACGGTCTGCGACAGCATGACGTTGCCGCCGACGGTCTGGTGCGGGAAGAGGTTGAACTGCTGGAAGATCATGCCGACCTTCAGCCGCAGGGCTTTCAGATGCAGATCGTCTTCCAGAAGCTGCGCGCCTGCGACCGATATGGAACCGGCCGAAATCGTCTCCAGCCCGTTGATGCAGCGAAGCAGGGTCGATTTGCCGGATCCACTCTTGCCGATGATGGCGATGACCTCGCCCGGCTCGACATCGAGGTTGATGCCCTTCAGAACCTCGTTGCTGCCATAGCTTTTGCGGACTTCAGTGATTTCGATGAGCGACATTGAGCTTCCTTTCGAGGATCTGGCTGCTCTTCGACAGAGGCCAGCACAGCGCGAAATAGATGAGGGCGACGAGGCCATAAACGGTGAAGGGCTGGAAGGTGGCGTTGGTGACGACAGTGCCGGCCTTGGACAGTTCCACGAAACCGATGATCGAGGTCACGGCCGTTCCCTTGATGACCTGCACGAAAAAACCGACGGTCGGCGGAATGGCGACCCGCGTGGCCTGCGGCAGGATGACGTAACGCATCTGCTGCAGGCGTCCCATGGCAAGGCTTGCCGATGCCTCCCACTGGCCTTTCGCGACGGATTCGACACAGCCGCGCCAGATTTCGGTGAGGAAGGCCGCTGCCCACAGGATCAGCGTCAGGCCCGCCGCCAGCCAGGCCGGCACATCGATGCCGAACAGGCCGAGGCCGAAAAAGGCGATGAAGAGCTGCATCAAAAGCGGCGTGCCCTGAAAAAGCTCGACATAATAGCGTGCGAAAGCCCGCATCGATTTTTTCGGGGAAATACGCATGAACAACAAAAGCAGCGCCACCAGCCCGCCGCCGGCGAAGGAAACGAGCGACAGCAACACCGTCCAGCGCGTGGCGAGCAGCAGGTTTCTGAGAATATCCCAGGTGGAGAATTCGATCATCGGACACTCCTGCGCGGAAAGATGAGGTTGCCGCCCATCACCAGCACCTGCCGGAGAAGGATGGCGAGCACGAGATAGATGACGGTGGAGACCATATAGGCTTCGAAGGCGCGGAAGGTGCGCGACTGGATGAAATTGGCCGCGAAGGTCAAATCTTCGGCGGCGATCTGCGAGACGACCGACGAGCCGAGCATGACGATCACCACCTGCGATGAAAGAGCGGGCCAGATGCGTTGCAGTGAGGGCACCAGCACCACATGCCGGAAGGTTTCGAAACGGGTCATGGCAAGGCTTGCCCCCGCCTCGAACTGCCCCTTCGGCGTCGCCTGGATGCCGGCACGGATGATTTCGCAACTATAGGCCCCCAGATTGACCACCATGGCGATGTTGGCGGCGGTCAGTTCCGACAATTGCAGGCCAAGCGACGGCAGGCCGAAAAAGATAAAAAACAATTGTATGAGGAATGGCGTATTGCGAATGAGCTCCACATAGGTCGCGACTGGCGGCCGCAGCCATTTGGGCCCGAGCGCGCGCACCCAGGCGCAGACAATGCCGAGGGCGATGCCGAGAACGCCGCCGATGGCAATCAATTCCAGCGTAACGGCGATGCCTTTGGCGATCTGCGGATAATAGTCGAGAAGCCATCCAAAATCGAATGTGTATTTCACCCGATGCTTCCTTTCGGCGAGGACAAACCATGCGCCGGTCCCGCCTTAAGGCAAGGCCGGCGCATGCATTTTGCCGGGTTGCTCAGAGATCCTTCGGCAGGTCGGTTTTCAGCCATTTCTGCGCGATCGTGTTCAGCGAACCATCGGTCTTTGCGGTGGCGATGATGGCGTTGACCTTTTCCAGCAACGCCGGCTGCTCCTTGTTCAGGCCGATATAGCAGGGCGAATTCTTGATCAGGAACTTCAGCTCGGGGCGCTTCGGCGGGTTCTTGGCGAGAATGGCGGCGGCCACGACATTGCCCGTGGCGACGGCTTCCACCTGGCCGGCGAGGAAGGCGGAGATCGTGCCGTTATTATCCTCGTAACGCTTGATGGTCGTATCGGCAGGCGCCACCTTCGTCAGCTCCAGATCCTCGACGGCGCCGCGGGTGACACCGATGGTCTTGCCGGACAAATCTTCCGCCTTGGTGACGGCAACCGCGTCCGGAGCGAACACGCCGTTGAAGAAAGGCGCATAGGCGGTGGAGAAGTCGATGACCTTTTCACGGTCGGGGTTCTTGCCGAGGCTCGAAATCACGAGATCGACCTTGTTGGTCTGCAGATAGGGAACGCGGTTGGCGCTGGTCACCGGCACGAGTTCAACCTTCACGCCCAGTTTCTCGCCGATCAGATTGGCGACGTCGATATCATAACCCTGCGGGGCCATATCCGTGCCGACACTGCCGAAGGGCGGGAAATCCTGCGGGACGGCAACGCGGATCGTGCCGCGGGAGGTGATAT
Organism: Agrobacterium sp. CNPSo 2736; assembly: GCF_004005385.1. Classification (NCBI taxonomy): domain Bacteria; kingdom Pseudomonadati; phylum Pseudomonadota; class Alphaproteobacteria; order Hyphomicrobiales; family Rhizobiaceae; genus Agrobacterium; species Agrobacterium sp. CNPSo 2736. The sequence continues at coordinate 264,164 of NZ_RZTX01000002.1, forward strand.
CACCGAGCGCATCGGCAAAGGCTGCGGGCGAAAAACCGAGCGTTGCGGAAATCGCGGCGATGGCAAGCAATGAACGTCTGGAAATCATTGGGAATTACTCCTTGGGGCTTGAGGAAAGAGGCTGAAGTGAAAGGGAATTGCGAAGCTCGTAGAGCGGATCCGGCCTGCGGGTGAGGTCGAGACCGGTTTCGACTTCGTCGAGATGGCGGATGGCGAGTTCGGCGGCACCATGGAAGTCGGCCGCCTTGATCGCTTCGAAGATGCGGCAATGTCCGTCATGCGATTGCTGCGCATGGAAATCGGACTGATAGAGCATGGAGATGAGGATGGTTCTCGCCGTCAGGTCGCGCAGTGTTTCGACGATTATGTCGTTGCCGGCGATTTCAGCGATGCGAATGTGGAAATCGCCCATCAGGCAGGTCAGGCGCTGGCGATCGCCTTTGGCAATCGCCGCCTTCTCCTCATTGAGATGATCAGCGAGGATGGCGATACCTTCGGCGCTGACGCCGGAAAGATTGCGCAGGAGGCCATATTCGATGATGCGCCGTGCTTCATAGACCTTGATGGATTCTTCGGCGGAAGGCTCCACCACGAACCAGCCGCGGCGCGGACTGACGGTGACGATGCCGCGCGTCTCCAGCCGCATCATCGCTTCGCGAATGCGCGTGCGCGACACGCTGAAGAGGCTGGCGAGCTGGTTCTCGCTGAGGCGGGTTCCCGGGCGAATGCGTGCGGAAAGGATGCCGGAGATGATGGCGTCTTCTACCGCGCTCTGGGCGCTTTCGGATGTATGGCTATCTTGCATACAAGATTGAAAGCAAGAGGTGTGCCAGACGAAAATTTATGGGCCGGGAGCCATCCGATGGTCAGCCATTTGCCGCGCTAACGATCAAATGCAGTAAAATCGCGCCCTCGCCTGCCTGCATCGGCAGCAGGACGGCAGCTCGTGGGAGAAAGGGCTTATATGATTATTGTGAGGGACGAGCTTTGCTCTTCAGGACATCCAGAAGAATGCGGGCACCAGTTTCGCCCGGAGGCACATCCGTGTGCAAACGCTGCTGCACGAGCGCATAACCTTCGAGCATCGCCTGCCGCTCAATGGTATCGGAAGACAGACGCTCGGCCCAGCGCAGCATCGAACCTGCCCTTACCACCTCGTTGAAATATTCCGGCACGACGGCGTAATCGGCAATCAGGTTCGGCAGCGCGCCGGTCCAGGTCTTCACCCGCTTGCTCAGCATGGTGAAAATCCAGTCGGTCTTGTAGACCGAGATCGTCGGCACGCCTGCGAGCGCGAGTTCCAGAATGACCGTGCCGGAAGCGGCGATGGCCGCATCGGCTTCAGCAAAGGCATTCCATTTGAAAGCGGAATCGACACCGATTTCGGGCCTGATATCCTCCGGCCATGACGCAGCCAGTTCGCGGATGCGCTTTTCCTGACGCCGCACGGTGGGCAACAGGAACCGCGTCGGACCGTTGCGCTCGACAAAAGCTCTCGCCGCCGCCTGAAACGGCTCCATCAACCGCGTCGTCTCCGTGGAGCGCGACCCTGGCAAGAGGAGAATGGTCTTCGGTTCGCCATTTGCCGGCAGAGAACGTGCTGCCCGATTCTGTCGCACCGCCAGCACATCGGGGTCGACGCTGAGGCGATGACCGACAAAAGTTGTCGGCGGACCGCCGAGACGGCGCATGGCTTCCGGCTCGAAGGGCAGCAGAGCCAGCACGTGATCGACATAGGAGAGCATCGCGGTAGCGCGATATTCCTTCCATGCCCAGACACTGGGGCAGACGTAATTGACGACCGGCAGATGCGGCAATTGCCGCCGGACTTTTTTTGCAACGCGATGGGTGAAATCCGGGCTGTCGATGATCAGCAGAATATCGGGCTTTGCGGCGGCGATTGCCTGAGCGGTCTGGTTGATCCGCGCAATGAGCTTCGGCAGTTTTTTCAGAACCTGCGTGAAGCCCATGATGGAGAGTTCGGAATAGTCGAACAGGGAAACCAGTCCCTGCGCTTCCAGCGCCTCGCCGCCGACCCCGACCAGCTCGACGGGCCCCGTATATCGGGCCTTGAGCGAGCGGATCAAATCCGCGCCTAAAAGATCGCCGGATACTTCCCCGGCTATGACCGCCACTTTTAATGCCGCCGTCATCCGATCATGTCTCCGCCAAGTGATGTATCGATACCGCAGACGAATATGCCCGCCTCATCGGCCGCTTTCAACATCGCCTCGCGATCGAGCACCAGCGCCCGCCCGGCTTCGACGGCGATACCCGCCAGCCCGGCCTTTCGCGCATTCTCCACCGTTTCCACACCGATTGTCGGCAGGTCGGCGCGTACATCCTGCTGCGGCTTGCACAGCTTTACGAGCACACCCCTGCGGCGCGGGGATATCCGTCCTTCGGCGCGCAATGCCGCGACGCGCGCCAGCATGGCATCCGTGCCCTCGACGCCTTCCAGCGCGACGATACGGCCACCGACGGCGACGGCGCCCTGCCCCACATCGAGCTTGCCGAGTGCGAGCGCGGCTTCAGCCGCCTTGCGTATATCGCGCAGATCATCCTCGGCAGGTTTTTGCGCACCGAAGGGGCCTATCGCGGCCAGCAGGCCGGGGGCGATCTCATGAGCGCCGATGACTTTTGCGCCAAGCGTGCCGATGATCTTGATGACCATCTGCAGAACGGCGTCGTCGCCGCTCGACAGCAGCGTCCTGACAATCGAAGGCAATTTGAGCAGGATGCCGACTGTAGGGCGGATCTCGCGCCATTCCGGCCGCCGCGCCACACCACCTGACAGCACGACACGGTCCACCTGATTTTCACGCAGCAGACGGCCAAGCCCGGCGACATCGCCGACACTGATGACGGCATTGTCGAAACCGCTCCAGTCGAAACGGGAATCATCGCGCAGGCGCACGATGAAAGGGTTCTCGCCCATCTCACGGGCGGCGGCCGCCACATAAAGCGGCAGCTGGCCGCTGCCGGCCACAATGGCGAGACGCCCGCCGCCTGTCACGGCTCACTTGCCCCGGTTGGGCGAAGAGATCGCGCGGTCGGTGCCTGCGCCGATGAAATCGATGATTTCGAGCGCCTGCGGGCAATCCAGATAGTCGTTACGGTCGATTGCCGCCGCATTGCCGCGGATCGTACCTTCGGCCTCGAAAATCGCCTTGTAGACGCGTCTGACCTTGTGGATATCGGCACGCTCGATGCCGGCCCGGGTCATGCCGACGACGTTCAGGCCGCCGAGGATGCCGGGATTGCCATTCAGCATGCCATAGGGAATGACATCGTAATTGACCGCCGAAAGTCCGCCGATGAAGGCCTGGCGGCCGATGCGGGTGAACTGATGCACGGCACAGCCGCCGCCGAGAATAGCGCGGTCCTCAATGGTGACATGGCCCGCCAGCATCACATTGTTGGACAGGACGATGTGGCTGCCGAGGCGGCAATCATGCGCCACATGCGAATTGGCGAGGAAGAGATTATCGTCACCGATAATGGTCTTGCTGCTGCCATCGGAACTGCCGGCGTTCATCGTCACGCCTTCACGCATGATGCAGCGCTCACCGATCTCGAGGGTCGTTTCCGAACCGTCGTGGCGAATTGCCTGCGGCGTGCCGCCGATGACCGCCATGGGATGGACGACCGAACCACGGCCGATCACCGTCAGGCCGGAAACAACGGCGTGATTGTGCAGCTGGACATCGTCATGCAGCGTGACTTTCGCGCCAACATAGCTCAGCGCACCGATGACGACGTTTTCACCGATCACCGCACCGTCTTCGATCACGGCGCTCGGATGAATTCTGGCCGAGGCGGCAATCGTGCTCATTGCTGATCCTCGGGGATCATCATGGCGCCGACATCGGCCTCCGCCACCAGCGCGCCGTCCACCTTCGCTTCGCAATGGAATTTAAAGACATTGCCGCGCTGGCGCTGCTTGACGACATGGATTTCCAGACGATCGCCGGGAATCACGGGTTTGCGGAACCGCGCATTGTCGATTGTCATGAAGTAAACCAGGTGACCGCCCTCACCCTGGCTGCGAGCGCAGATTGCGCCTGCCGTCTGGGCCATGGCCTCGACGATCAGAACGCCCGGCATGATCGGCCGGTCCGGAAAGTGACCGGTGAAATGCGGTTCATTGACCGTCACGTTCTTGATGCCAATCGCCGAGTTGTTACCGTCGATCTCGATGATCTTGTCGATCAGCAGGAATGGGTAACGATGCGGCAGAAGCTTCATGACTTCCAGAATGTCAGCCGCGCCCAGCGCCGTCTTCGTTTCTTCAGTCATTGTTTTTCTCTCCTGTTTTTTTATCACGCCCTTCAGCGCGTGCCAGAATTTCGGCCATGTCGCGCAGGAAATATTTCATCGGACGCGCGGGCGTGCCGCCATAACGGGCGCCCGCCGGCACGTCCGCCACAACGCCGCTCATCGCCGCGATCTGTACGCCGTCGCCAATGTTGATATGGCCATTGATGCCGGCCGCGCCGCCAATCATCACACCGTCGCCGATGCGGGTGCTGCCCGCAATGCCGACCTTGCTGACGATGCCGCAATGGCGGCCGATGCGGACGTTGTGGCCGATCTGGACCTGATTGTCGATCTTGGTGCCTTCGCCGATGACCGTGTCATCCATGGTGCCGCGATCGATCGTGGTGTTGGCGCCAATCTCGACATTGTCCTGAATGATGACCCGGCCGATCTGCACGATCTTCAGCATGCCGCGCGGACCGGGCGCATAACCGAAACCGTCCTGACCGATGCGCGCGCCGTTATGGATAATCACATTATTGCCGATGAGGGCTGCAAGAACGCTTGCGCCGCCGGCAATGGTGCAATCGCGCCCGATCTGCACGTCCTGCCCGATGATGACGCCGGGACCGATCCGAGTGCCCGCGCCGATATGGGCGCCAGCTCCAATCACGGCAAGAGACTCGACGATGACGCCCGCCTCCAGCTTCGCGGATGGATCGACATGCGCAGCATGGGAAATTTCAGCTTCCATACGCGCAATCGGACCAGGCCGCATGGCGGAAGGATGCAGCAAGGCACCAACCTGCGCAAAAAGCGTGTGCGGGTTTTTCGATATCAGCGCAGGGGTGTGAGACGGAAGCATGTCTACAAGTGCGGCGTCACAAATGACGGCGCCAGCATCGCAGGTCTGCAGCTCATCGCGGTTCTTGCGCGAAAGAATATAGCAGAGCTGATCGGGTTTTGCCCGGTAGACCGGCGCAACGGACCGAATGATCCGCTCTCCCGCCGCGTCATCAGACAGTTCCGCCCCAAAACGGTCTGCGATATCTTTCAATCGCAGTCCCTCGTGGGGCGGAAAAAAGGCGTTGTATTCCATCAGCCGGAAACTCCAGAACGTTCAAAGTTGCAGTTCTGGACTGCCGATATCAGAAAGTGTTGGACATGCCAAACCGGAAACGCTGTTCCTCGTCGTAGTCTTCCTTGGCGAAAGGCACGGCGTAGTCGACGCGGATCGGACCGAAGGGCGACGCCCACATCACGCCGACACCGGCGGATGCGCGGATGGAGTTGTCGTCCTTCACACCTGCACTGTTGGCAACCTTGTTGCCATAAAGCGTGCCGGCATCCACGAAGCCAGCGAGACGCAGGCCGAAATCTTCCGGAACGCCAGGCATCGGGGCCGAGACTTCAGCAGAAGCGGCGAAATAGGTCGTGCCGCCGATGGAGTCGGAACCGATGCGCGGACCGATACCATCGTTCTTGAAGCCGCGAACCTGACGGCCGCCAAACTTGAACTGATCGAATACCAGCAGGTTGTCGCCCGTCGGCACCACGTGACCGGCCTGGCCGGTCAGCGAGCCGATGACATCGTACTCATCGGAAAGCGTGTAGAAGAAGCGAGCCTTGGCGTAAATCTTGTAATATTCGGAATCGCCGCCGAGACCTGCAAATTCGTTCGTCAGAGCAGCCTGCCAGCCTTCGCGCGGCATGTTGCGGTCATCGAGCGTATTGTAGTTCAGCGTGTTCGAAATGATGGACTGCGTCCAGTCACCGCCACGGATCAAGTCCTTGTAGGGCGCAGCAAGGTTGCTGCCGGTTTCCCAGTCGCCCTCACCGTCATAATTGAGCTGCTTGTAGGTGTACTTGAACGTCGTCGAGAGGTCCTCGGTGATCGGCGCGGTCACGCGCAGCGAGAAGCCCTGCTCGTCGTAGTCATAATAGTCTTCGCTGCGGCTCTGGCTCTTGAACAGGTCGAAACCTGCGGCAAGACGGTAGCCGAGGAAATAGGGCTCCGTGAAGGACAACGTATAGCTGCGCGCATCATCTTCACCCGCACCGGCGGCGAGACGGATATACTGGCCGCGGCCGAGGAAGTTCTTCTCTTCGATGGAGGCTTCGAGCAGCACACCGTCGTTCTGCGAATAGCCGGCGCCGATACCGAACGAACCCGTCGACTGATCTTCTACGTCGACAACGATGACGACGCGGTCAGGCGCGCTGCCGCCCGCGGTCGAAATATTGACCTTCGAGAAATAGCCGAGCGCTTCGAGACGACGCTTTGCAGCCGTGATGACCGTCTGGTTGAACGCATCGCCTTCGGAAATATCGAACTCGCGACGAATGACATAGTCACGCGTACGGGTGTTGCCACGGATTTCGATACGCTCGACATAGGCGCGCTCGCCCTGGTCGACGATATAGGTCACACCGATCGTGTTGCCAGCCATGTCGCGGTCGCCGCGCGGCGTTACGCGGGCGAAGGGATAACCTTCGCCGGCCACGCGCTTGGAAATCGCTTCCATGCTCTGCTGAACTTCCTTGGCGCTGTAGCTTCCGCCCTGATGGGTTTCCACGAGGCCCTGAAGCTCCGAACCGTCGACGCCCGGAACGGTCGATTCGACCGCGACGTTGCCGAAGTTGTAACGCTGACCTTCATCGACCGTGATGGAGATGGTGTATTCGTTCTTGGACTCGTCCAGCACAGCCTCGGAGGACACGACACGGAAGTCGGCATAACCGCGGTTGTAGTAGAACTGGCGCAGCGCCTCTTCGTCGGCGCGCAGCTTGTCCTCGTTGTAGACGTCCTTACGCGTCAGGAACGACAGCATGTTGGACTTCTTGGTATTGATGACGGCGGCCAGACGACCATCGCTATAGGCATTGTTGCCGACGAAATCGATACGGCCGATCTTCGTGCGTTCGCCTTCATTGATGACGAAAGCAATGTTCACACGGCCCTGACCGACGGAAACGGTCTGCGTGGTGACTTCGACATCGCTACGGCCGATGGCGGCGTAAGCTTCCTTGATGCGGGCGATGTCCGCCGTCACGATGGCCTGATTGAACGGGCCGAGGGACTGGGTCTGCACAACGCCGGCGAGCTTGTCGTCCTTGATCTTGCGGTTACCGTTGAAGACCACCTGGTTGACGAGCTGGTTCTCATTGACGGTCACGACCAGCGTGCTGCCGGAAACGCGCATGGAAACATTCGAGAAATAACCGGTGGCGTAAAGACGCTTCACCGATTCATCGATGTCCGAATTGGAAAAGTTCTTACCCGGCGCAATGGTGATGTTGGAACGCACGGAGTCCGCACCAGACCTGTCGGCCCCGCGAACATCGATCCTGCTGATGACGGCCGCATTTGCAGCGCCAGCAGAGGCAAGCACGCCAAGGCCCGCAACCGAAGCAACACCGGCAGACAGAGCAACCGCCGACACAGCGTTCAAAAATCTTGAACCAGCCTTCATTTCAATTCTTACCTTTTTACGTTGTCCCTCAGCGGGCGGAACCCGACTCCGGCCATGTGCGTCGTTTTACCTGCTTTTCCCCTACAAGCAAGCGCGAACGTTAAATTCTGTTTACTTCGTGCTCCAGAGTGGCTCATTCGCCACTTCGGCATAAAAACAAGGTAAACAAATAACTAACAAAACCGTTAAAACACAATCCTCAGCCGATCAAGCTGCTGATATCATTCCATGTTGCAAAAACCATAAGACCCAAAATCATCATCATCCCGATACGGAACGCGACTTCCTGCGCGCCCGCGCCGAGCGGCCTGCCGCGAATGGCCTCGATGGCGTAAAACACCAGATGCCCGCCGTCCAGAACCGGCACAGGCATCAGGTTCAAAAGACCGATGGAGACGGAAAGAACGGCGGCAAACTGGATAACGGCGGAAATGCCGAGCGTCGCCATCTGGCCGGAAGCCTGCGCCACACGCACCGGACCGCCAAGCTGATCGGCATTCATGCGCCCTGTCACGAGATTGCCGATATAGTTGAATGTGCCGGTGATGACGTGACCCGTTTCGCGCACGCCTTCGACCAGCGCCTCGGACGGCGAATATTCGATATGGCGGAAATTGCCGCTGGTCTGGTCGGTGACGATGCCGATAATGCCCATTTCCAGCTTGTTGCCGAACTGGTCTGTGGTTTCGGTGCGGGTCGGGACCATCGGCAGCTTCAGCTCCTCGCCCGCCCTTTCGACCGTCACCGTGATCGGCGTGCCCGGCCGGATGCCGACGTACCGGCGGACATCCTCGAAGGTCATCACTTTTTCGCCATCGATCGCGATGAGCCGGTCGCCGGGCTGCACGCCCGCGGCGGCAGCCGCGCTGTTTTCACGGACTTCAGCCACGACCGGATCAGCGATCATCCGGCCGTAGATGCCGAAGAGCACCGCGAAGATGAGAATGGCGAGAATGAAATTGGCGATCGGGCCTGCGGCAACCGTGGCCGCTCTTTTCCACAGCTTTGCGCCGGAAAGCGTCTGCGCCCTCTCCTCCAGCGACATATGCGACAGGCCGGAACTATCCGGCTTGCTCGCCGCATCCTCATCGCCGAAGAACTTGACGTAACCGCCGAGCGGGATCGCCGAAATCTTCCATCGCGTGCCGCGTTTGTCGGTGAAACCGATCAGCTCCGGGCCGAAACCGATGGAGAATGCGGTGGAGCGAATGCCGCACCAGCGACCGACCAGATAATGGCCCATTTCATGGACAAAAACGAGCAGCGACAGCACCAGGATGAAGGGCACGATATAGCCGGTCAGAAAGCCGGTCGCCGCCATTACTGTGTTCATGACAATCTGCCCTTTGTGTCGTGACCTTTCGCGCCGCTCAGAAACCCGGCAACAGACCGCCGCCCGATCCGGGCACGTCGCCGGTTGCCGCCGCATGCACGAAAGCAATGAGGAATACCGTAAAGCAGGCGAAAACAAGACCGTCGACACGGTCCATGAAGCCGCCATGGCCCGGAATGAGATGACTGGAATCCTTGACCTGGAAACGCCGTTTCACGAAGGATTCGAAGAGATCGCCGATCTGGCTGAACACCGAAAGGATCAGGGCGAGCCCCAGCACCAGCACGCTGATCCTGCCGTGATAGGCCATGGACACCGCGCCGCCGCCGATCACGGCCGCCACCGCCCCGCCAATCGCGCCGGACCAGGTCTTGCCGGGCGAGATCGAAGGCGCAAGCTTCGGCCCGCCAATGGCGCGTCCGACGAAATAGGCGAGAATATCCGTCGACCAGACGACGGCGAAGATAAACAGGATGGACACGAAGCCGGTCAGCTCGTCACCACGGATGGCCGCCAGCGATATGCCGCTCAGGCCCGCATAAAAAATGCCGCCCACCAGCCACCAGTTCCTGCCGCGCAAAATCGGAAACAGCGCCGCCGTCAGCGTAAAGCCGGATAAGAGCGGCAGATCGAGCGAGGATTCGCCGAATATCGTGTTGCCGGCGATGACGGCGACCGCGAACCAGCCCCAGGCATTGCCGGTCGAATTGGTCTCCGACAGCCGGGTAATCGTCGACCATTCATAATAGATAAGGATCGCCAGAAGGCCCGCGACGATGCGGAACAGAATGCCGCCATACCAGGTCGCGGCCAGAATGACCGCCGCCATGACGATTGCGGACACGATCCGCAGTCTGAGTTCACGGCTCATCAGGCGCCTGCCACGGCAACCTGCTCGGTGAGTGCACCGAAGCGGCGGTCACGCGTTGCATATTGCTCGATTGCGGAGAAGAATCGCTGGCGGTCGAAGTCCGGCCAATATTCGGGAACGAACAGGAATTCGGAATAAGCGGCCTGCCAGAGCAGGAAGTTCGACAGGCGCTCTTCGCCGCTGGTGCGGATGATGAGATCCGGATCGGGCATACCCGACGTGTCGAGTCTGGCCGAAATCATCTCCGGCGTAATGGATTCGGCATTAATCCTGCCGTCGGCGACATCGCGCGCAATCGCCGCTGTCGCACGCGCAATCTCGTCGCGGCTTCCGTAGTTGAAGGCGATCACCAGCGTCAGCTTGGTATTGTCCGCCGTCATCTGCTCCGCCTCTTCGAGGAGAGAGCGTATGTCATGCTTCAACCCCTGCCGGTCGCCGATGATCCGCACGCGAACATTTTCGCGGTGCAGTTCCGCAAGATCGCGCCGGATGAAGGCTTTCAAAAGCCCCATCAGATCGCTCACCTCGGATTCGGGCCTGCGCCAGTTTTCCGACGAGAAGGCAAAGAGCGTGAGATAGCGTATTCCGCAATCGCCGGCCGCGCGCACGGTCTCGCGCACGGCCTCCACACCGCGGCGATGCCCCATCACGCGCGGAAGACCGCGCTGCTTTGCCCAGCGTCCATTGCCATCCATGATGATGGCGACGTGCTCGGGTATGGAGGAACGTGTCGTCGTCGGCATATCGATCCAGTAACAGGGCAGCGCGGAATTAAAACGAATAAAATACAGGTCTATCGCGAACGATATCAGACCTGCATGATTTCCTTTTCCTTCTCGGCAAGCAAGCGGTCAATTTCCGAAATCGTGTCATCGGTCATTTTCTGAACCTTTTCCGACTGTCCACGGCTTTCGTCCTGACCGATGTCACCGTCCTTTTCGGCTTTTTTCAGACCATCCATGCCATCGCGACGCACATGGCGAATCGCCACCTTGGACTTTTCGGCATAATCATGGGCGACCTTGACGAGCGATTTGCGGCGCTCCTCGTTGAGCTCAGGCAGCGGGATACGCAGGTTCTGGCCGTCGACGATGGGGTTGAGGCCGAGATTGGATTCGCGGATTGCACGGTCGACGGCGTTGACCATCGACTTGTCCCAGATGTTGACGCCGAGCATGCGCGGCTCCGGAACGGTGATATTCGCAACCTGGTTCAGCGGTACGCGCGAGCCATAAGCCTCGATAGTGACCGGATCGAGAATATTGGCCGAAGCGCGGCCCGTGCGAAGCGATGCGATATCGCTCTTGAATGCATTGATGGCGCCGTCCATACGGCGCTTGATATCGTTGAGGTCAACACCACTCATCTTGATACTCCATCTTGTCGGCCAAGCCGGCCGTAATCGCCCCTTGAGGCGGCATCGTTTTGATTATTTGTCGTGCACGATGGTCTTGCGGCCGCCGCCGGTCAATATCTGCGCAAAACCGCCCTTCTCGTGGATCGAGAAAACAATGATCGGAATGTGGTTTTCGCGGGCAAGCGCAACGGCGGCGATATCCATGACCGCCAGTCCCTTGCCGAGCACTTCGCTGTGGGTCAATTCGTCGAAACGGGTCGCCGTCGGGTCTTTCTTCGGATCGGCGGAATAGATGCCGTCCACCTGCGTGCCCTTGAAGATCGCTTCTGCGCCCATTTCCGCAGCGCGCAAGGCCGCGGCAGAATCAGTGGTGAAGAAGGGGTTGCCGGTGCCGCCGGCGAAAATCACCACACGCCCCTGCGCGAGATGATGGAGCGCCGCACGCTGCGAGAAGCTCTCACAGATTTCAGGCATGGCGATTGCGGACAGAACGACGGTATCGATGCTGAGCTTGCGCAGCGAGGTTGCGAGCGCCAGCGCGTTGATGACGGTGGCCAGCATGCCCATATGGTCGCCGGTAACGCGGTCGCCGCCCTTGGAGGCCACGGCAACGCCGCGGAAAATATTGCCGCCGCCGACGACAACGCCGACTTCGACGCCCATCGCCCTCGCCTCGGCGATATCGGAGGCGATGCGGTCAGCCACCGCCACATCGATACCGAAACCCTGATCGCCCATGAGGGCTTCGCCGGAAGCCTTGAGAAGAACGCGTTTGTAGATCGGCTTGGAAGACATCATGACTCCTCGGAAATGTAACCGAAACGCGGATACACGAAGGGCACCGCGTTGTCACGCGATGCCCTCCCGTTTTCCCAAGATTGGGTAAATATAATCAGCCCTTGGCGACGGCTGCGACTTCGGCTGCGAAATCGCTTTCTTCCTTCTCGACGCCATCGCCGAGCAGCAGGCGAACCATGCCCGTCACTTCGATGGAAGCGCCGGCTTCCTTTTCGGCTTCCTTGACGGCAGCGCCGACGGTCAGGTCCGGGTTGATGACGAAAGCCTGCGACAGAAGGGCGACTTCTTCGAAGAACTTGCGCATACGGCCATCAACCATCTTTTCGATGATGGCTTCCGGCTTGCCGGATTCGCGGGCCTGTTCGATGAAGACGTTGCGCTCGCGTTCGGCAACGGCGGCGTCGACTTCTTCAGCGCGGATGGCGAGCGGGTTGGTCGCAGCGATGTGCATGGCAACCTGGCGGCCGATGGAGTTCAGAACGGCCTTGTCGCCTTCCGACTTCAGGGCAACGAGAACGCCGAGCTTGCCGATGCCGTCGCCGGCAGCGTTGTGGATGTAGGTCGCAACAACGCCGTGCGGAACTTCGAGCGCTGCCGAGCGGCGGAGCGTCATGTTCTCACCGATGGTGGCAATCGCGTCCTTGATGCTGTCGGCAACGGACTTGCCGGTTGCCGGATAGGTGGCAGCGGAAACAGCGTCAACGGTGCCGTTGGTGGTGAGGGCAACCTGGGCGATACCGCGGATGAGGTCCTGGAACGCATCGTTACGGGCAACGAAGTCGGTTTCGGAGTTCAGCTCAACGACGACAGCCTTGTGACCCATGGTGGCAACGCCGACCAGACCTTCGGCAGCCGTGCGGCCAGACTTCTTGTCGGCCTTTGCGATGCCCTTGGCGCGCAGCCAGTCGATCGCCGCTTCCATGTCGCCATTGGTCTCAGCAAGAGCCTTCTTGCAGTCCATCATGCCTGCGCCAGACTTTTCGCGCAGTTCCTTCACCATTGCGGCTGTGATTTCGGTCATTGTTTGCCTCTTATCGGTTCGATCGGTCAGCCGGCGGAATTTGCCGTGCCGAAGTTCTGGGTGATGACTGTACCCGGCCGCACACCCTTTGAAACCGGAGAGGATTTCAGGAAAGGGGCATGCGCATTCCCAAGTGCTGCGGCGTCTCCATGCATCGAGATGATGGGTGCCGCCGAAGTGTGACAGCGTTATGAAGACTGCCTTCCGTTTCAACCGCATCGGACGCCAGCGATTTCCTAAAAACGTGGCGGAGCGCTTGAAACGAACAAGGCCGTCAACCCATTGAAGGTCTTTGACGGCCTTGTCATATCCTGGTCGAGGAGACGGCGACAAGAAATCGCCGCCAGACAGGGCCTAAATCAGGCGCCAGCCTCGTCTTCGAGAGCGGGCTCGATCGGAGCTTCTTCCGAAGCGCCGATGTCGCGGCCGGAAGCGCCCTGCTGACGGGCGATACCGTCGATGGCAGCGCGGGCGATCAGGTCGCAGTAAAGCGAGATGGCGCGCGAAGCATCGTCGTTACCCGGGATCGGGTAGTCGATGTGGTCCGGGTCGCAGTTGCTGTCGATGATCGCAACGACCGGAATGCCAAGACGCTTGGCTTCTTCGATCGCGATCTTTTCCTTGTTGGTGTCGATGATGAACATCAGATCCGGAACGCCGCCCATATCGCGGATACCGCCGAGAGCCTTTTCAAGCTTTTCGCGCTCGCGCTCGAGGTTCAGGCGTTCCTTCTTGGAGTAGCCGGAAGCTTCCGAGTTCAGGATTTCATCGACCTTGCGCAGGCGCTGGATCGAGTTGGAGATGGTCTTCCAGTTGGTCATCATGCCGCCGAGCCAGCGGGAGTTGACGTAGTACTGGGCCGAACGCTTTGCGCTGTCGGCGATGATTTCGGACGCCTGACGCTTGGTGCCAACGAACAGAACGCGGCCGCCGCGAGCAACGGTGTCGGACACGACCTGAAGGGCGCGCGACAGCATCGGAACGGTCTGGGCCAGGTCGATGATGTGGATGTTGTTACGGTCGCCGAAGATGTACGGCTTCATCTTCGGGTTCCAGCGGTGCGTCTGGTGGCCGAAGTGAACACCAGCTTCCAGAAGCTGGCGCATAGAAAAATCGGGCAATGCCATGCCTTGTTACTCCTTTTCCGGTTTAACCCCCGCGAAGCGAACAGCACCGATTTTCATCGATACCACCGGGCGGAATGGACCGGATTTCTCCCGGAACATCCCAAGCTTCGCGTGTGGAATGGTGAGCCGCATACAGTCGCCCGCATGAAAATGCAAGCATTTATGCGAAAAAACCGCAGAAACAGCCGCGTTTCAGCGAACCGGCTTGTTTTCGCAGGTTTCGGGCTTGAGAATATCAAGCTTCGCAAGCTTTCCCGTCAGGACGAAATCGCCGTAATCCATCGTCAGATCGCGGGTGATTCCGTTTTCGTAAAGCTTGAACGACATGCGGTAGATCGGCAGCGCGTCCGTGCCGGTCTTGTCGTTGTAATAAGCGATCGTTACCGGCCAGAATGCCGCCTTGGCGAAATCACCCGCCTTGCCGGCGTCGGCATCGCCATCCTTCGGCATCTGCGACTTGCCGACGAGGGTGGAGGTGATCAGGCTTTCATCGCCGTCATCAGAACCGTCGAATATCCGGGATTCGAAGATGCGCTTTCCCTGTTTCGCATGTTCGATGACCTGGAACATGTGCTGCGTCGGGAATTCGCTGGCGACGAGGCTGACCTGGCGGGCATCCGGGCGGGTCAGATCGACCTTCACGCCATCGGTGCCGTCGGTCGCAGCGCCCTGCACTTCCTTGTCCAGCTTGTCGTCGGTGTAGGACTTGGTTTCGAAGGTGAATTTCTTGGCCGTCAGATCCTCGAAGGTCGTGGTCTGCTGGTCGGTCATGCGCACGGCATCGCCGGTGTTGATCTGCGTCACGAAACGGAAATCCGTCTTGTAGCCCTGACAGGCCGAGCCGGTGAACTCATAGACCATGCGGCCCGTCATGCCCTCGATCCCGGAGCGATCGGACGCATCCTTGAGTTCGAGATCGTAGACGGCGCGGTGGGCGACGAGATCGGGAACCGTGACCGGCAAGGCATTGGCAGCGTTTGACAGGCCGGTCATAAGCCCTGTTGCGGCAACGAAACCAAGCGTCCTGACAAACATGCAATATCTCCTGTTGGACTCGCCGCTCATATTGTACAAGCAACCGCCCGGCTTTTGGATCAACATCTTCTGAATGCCGGATTCTTGAAGGATTTACAACAAAACCGGAGACGAAAATGTCGGACGTCATCGAAGGCCGCCTCAAGGAACTTGGCTTTACGCTCCCCGTAGCCGCAGCACCAGCCGCAAACTACGTTCCATTCACCATCAGCGGCAATCTGCTTTATGTATCGGGTCAACTGCCGATGGAATCGGGCAAGATTGCGGTGACGGGCCTCGTTGGCCGCGATGTCGACGTGCCAGGCGCCCAGCGCGCGGCCGAACTTTGCGCCGTCAACATTCTCGCACAGGTCAAGGCCGCTTTGAATGGCGATCTCTCGAAAATCCGCCGTGTCATCAAGCTGAATGGCTTTGTTGCGTCGGTTCCGGAGTTCGTGGAACAGCACCTCGTCATCAACGGTGCTTCCAATCTCATTGCCAATGTTCTCGGTGAGCCCGGCAAACATGCCCGCGCCGCCGTCGGCATGGCCTGCCTGCCCTTCAACGCCGCCGTTGAAATCGACGCCATCGTGGAAATCGACGTATGACGCTGAAACTCTCCTGGCTGACGGCTCAGCCCGTCGCCCATCGCGGTTATCACGATCTCAATAAGGCGGTGTGGGAAAACACGCTTTCCGCCTTTTCCCGCGCTATCGAGGCCGGTTTCGCCATCGAATGCGACGTGCAGCTGGCCGCCGACAGCGTGCCGGTGATCTTTCACGACGACGACATGGCCCGCCTGACCGGCATCAAGGGCGATGTGCGCGAACGCACATCGGCCGAGCTGTCGCTTCTTGCCGTCGGCCAGACCGGGGACCGGGTCCCTACCCTCAAGCAGCTTCTCACGCTCTGCGCCGGCAAGGTGCCGCTGGTCATCGAGCTGAAAGGCCGCGCCGGTGAAGGCGTCGACGACGGTTTTGCCGAGGCGGTGCTGGAAGACCTCGAGGGCTATAAGGGCCAAGTGGCGCTGATGAGCTTCGACCACCATCTGCTGAAAGATCTGAAGGCGGCCGGCTCGCCCTGGCCGCTGGGTCTGACGGCCGAAGGGGACAAGCCGGAAGACTTCTTCAAACATGACGAAGCGATGCAGATGGGTCTCGATTTTATCTCCTATCATTGGGGTCATCTGCCCAACAGCTTCATCGAGGCGCAAAGAAAACTCGGGCTTCCGGTGATTACCTGGACAGTCAGGGATGAAAATGCGCGCGAGACTACCTATAAATATGCGGACCAGATGACATTCGAAGGTTTCGACCCGAGAGAGAACCCGTCCGCCACGGCATGACAGAAGACTATTCCATCAGCATTGCGCAATCCTTCAGGGATATCGATCCGGAAAGCTGGAAACGGCTTTCCGGAACCTCGCGCAATACGTCAGGAAAAATCTACAACCCCTTTATTTCCCATGAATTTTTATCGTCCACGGAAGAATCCGGGTCGGCGACAGCCAAAACCGGCTGGCTTGGGCACCATCTGCTTCTCGAAAACGCCTCCGGTGCTCTCGTCGGCGCGGTGCCGGCCTATCTGAAGAACCACAGCAAAGGCGAATACGTCTTTGACCACGGCTGGGCGGATGCTTTCGAACGGGCCGGCGGTCATTATTATCCGAAACTGCAATGCTCGGTTCCTTTCACGCCGGCAACCGGACCACGGTTGCTCGTCTGCGAAAACGAGGACGAGACACGTTTCAAAACACTCCTGGCCTCCGGTCTCGCGCAGGTGACGGAAAAGATCGGCGTCTCGTCGGCACATGTCACATTTCTGGAAGAAAACGATCTCTCCGCCCTTCTGCCCCGAGATTTCCTGCACAGGACCGACCAGCAGTTCCACTTCATCAATGACGGTTATCGTGACCACGATGATTTTCTTGACGCCCTTTCCTCGCGCAAGCGCAAGGGGCTGAAAAAGGAGCGCCGCGCGGCGCTGGAAAACGGCATCGAGATCGATTGGCTGACGGGAAGCGACCTGACCGAAGATATCTGGGACCAGTTCTTTGCCTTCTACATGGATACTGGCAGCCGCAAATGGGGCCGGCCCTATCTGACGCGGGAATTTTATTCGCTGATCGGTGAGCGCATGGCCGACGACGTGCTGCTGGTGATGGCGAAACGTGAGGGGCGCTATATTGCCGGTGCGATCAATTTCATCGGCTCGGACGCGCTTTATGGCCGCCACTGGGGCTGTATCGAGGATCATCCGTTTCTGCATTTCGAGGTCTGCTATCATCAGGCGATCGATTTCGCGCTTTCCAGGGGATTGAAACGGGTGGAAGCCGGCGCCCAGGGCGAACACAAGCTGGCGCGCGGTTATGTGCCGGTCACCACCCATTCGGCGCATTTCATTGTCCATCCGGGCCTGCGCCGCGCCATTGCCGATTATCTTCAGCGCGAGCGCGAGGAAGTCGAGCATATCGGCGATTATCTTGATGAACACACGCCCTTCCGCAAGGGCGAGAGACAGGAACCGGACGTATAGTCCGCCATGAGGAGAGATTACGATGACGGCCAGCGCCTATGACGACAACAATATCTTCGCAAAAATCCTGCGCGGCGAAATTCCGAGCCACAAGCTTTATGAGGACGAGCATACGCTTGCTTTCATGGATGTGATGCCGCAGGCCCCCGGCCATCTGCTCGTGGTTCCCAAGACCGGTTCCCGCAACCTGCTCGATGCCGACCCGGAAGTGCTGGCGAGGACCATTCCCGTGGTGCAGAAACTCGCCGTGGCGGCCAAGGAAGCCTTCGATGCCGATGGCGTCTTTATCGCGCAGTTCAACGAACCGGCGGCTGGCCAGACCGTTTTCCATCTGCATTTCCACGTCATTCCGCGCAAGGAAGGCGAGCCGCTGAAGCCGCATTCCGGTGTGATGGCCGATGGCGAAGTATTGAAGGCACACGCGGAGAAGATAAAGGCTGCGCTTGCTTCGTGATGGTTGCCTCGCAGGCGCGTATCCTGCAAAGCGTAGCACATCCCCACGCCGTCACCCCGGACTTGGTCCGGGGTCCAGTGCGATCAAGTCCTTGATCACGAGAGACTCTTCTTACGGCGCAGACGCGCATTGATTGGATGCCAGATCGTGTCCGACTGTGTCGTTTCTCATCATTCCACAGGCAGATATGCATTCCTCTCCGGCCATGGCCAGCCCTCAAGCACCGCCATATCCGGCCTGAATATTTCCACCTTCAGCGGATAACAGGCCGCGGTATCGCTCGAATGCGTGGCGCTGCAATCACCGCCCGGGCAGGCGGAAAGCGCCCCGATAAGATCGATCTCCGCAAAGAATTCCAGATAATCACCCGGCCGCACCGGGCTCGCCTTCATGAAATACTGGTGTGTGTCGTGGGTGAAACCCGTACACATAAAGACATTGAGGACGTCATGCACATGCGGCTCCGCCTGCCGGAACGACAGCCCCTTGGCGGAGGCGAGCGCATTGGTCAGATTGGAATGGCAGCAATGGTGGTAATCGCCGCCGCTGAGCAGCTTGTTGGTATATGGATCGCAGCGTGTGCCGATCACGTCATGCACGCCGCCGCCGTCTTCGTCGAAGCCATACCATGATAGCGTATCATGCGTGATCGTCGCCATCGGCCGCAGGGATGGCAGGTTGCTCCACAGCCGGTTGCCGACCGAAACATGAGTGGCGTGCAGGGCGCGGGTCTTGCCGCTGAAAAACCGCTCGGTCAGATCATGGGCGTTCCAGAGGTTCAGGTCTCCGACCTGCGGACCTTCAACGCTTACGATGCGAAAGAAATGCCCCTTCGGCACATAAAAGCTGCGGCCGTCTCGCGGCGGCACGATGACCTCATCGATCTTTTCCATGCTTCGTTTGGCTTCTTCTAAACGCGCGAGGTCCGGCATTTCAAGCGTCCCGTTCGGATAAACGACAACAGGACGGACGGCGCGGCGTTCAGCGGCGTCGACGGGTTCGGCGGCGGGCATGGGGGTCATGAAATCCTCGGGCAATCAAAATCTCGAGGCGAAATTGCGCCATGTGTGCCCGCCTGACAAGACGGGTTTTTCTTGCGCTCAGCCCAAGTCTTACTTACCCTTGAGACACCATGAAATTACCACCGCTCACCACCCTGCGCGCATTCGAAGCCGCAGCCAGAAGAACGAGTTTTTCTCTGGCTGCGCAGGAACTTGGCATGACCGCGACCGCCGTCAGCCAGCATGTGCGCAACCTCGAGGCCTGGCTTGGCGTTGCCCTGTTCGAGCGGCATGCGCGGGGCGTGAGGCTTACCCCGGCCGGAAAGGAATTCGGCGCGACGGTTTCGACCGCCCTACGCCAGATCGCTTCTGGCGCCGCCCGGATCCGTCAGGGCCATGACCGCATGACCGTCCGCCTTGCCAGCCTGCCCTCGGTCGTGGCGCATTTTCTGACGCCCCGTCTGCCTCGCTTTCGGGCGCTTTACCCCAATATACAGGTATCCATCAGCTATTCCGGCGCACATCACGCAATACCGGCCGATCTCACCATAGGACATGGCATCGCCTCAGGGGAAAATGCGGTAGCGCTTTTCAGCGCGGAGACACGGCCGACATGCGCGCCGGACTATGTCGCCAAATTCGGTCCTTTTGACGATGTTGACAGCCTGTTACGAGCGGAATTGCTGCATGACGACACCGAGGCGGCCTGGCAGAACTGGTTCGCAGCCGGGGGAATATCCCTGCCCGATAACGCCGGCCCGGTTTTCGCGGATTTCAATCTGCTCGTGACCGCTCTCAAAGCCGGTCAAGGCATCGGCCTCTGCCCGACAGCGCTTCTTCACGACGAGATCGCCGAAGGCCAACTGACCGTGCTCTTCGATCGGGCGGCCGATACTGAGAAATATTACTGGCTGATGGAAGCCGAAGAGATGAGCGCACCGGCTAGACTTCTTGCGGATTGGCTTGTTGCGGAAGCCCGAGAGAGCGGTCTCTGAGGTGGAATAAACCAGTCTCAGAAACCGAGCGCGAACAATCCACCCGCCAGAAGCAGGATTGGCACCGCCACGCCGACGATGACCCGCTGGCCTGCCATCAAAAATGCGATGAAACCGAGTGCGGCAGCGCCGATGCGCAGCCACAGGGGGGATGCCTCCAGCGTTCCGGTTGGAAAGACGATCAGCTTGGCGGTGACGGCCATGACGAGTGCGGTGGCGACTGCCCTTACCCAGTGCAGCGCTTCGGAATCCTCCTTCAGGCGGTTGCCGGCAAGAACACCGAGCCAGCGCCAGAGATCGGTCGCCAGCCAGCCGGCAATCGCGATGAAGAGATAGGGCGCCCACCAGTTTTCGGTCATCATGGCTCGCTCTCCGGTGAAACGGGTTTGATCCTGCGGCGGAACACGAGGCGGTCAATCACATATGCTAGAGTGCCTCCGCCGATCCCGGCATAGAGAATATCGAATTCCGGTGCGATGACCGCGAAGGCAGGCCCGGCGATGACGCCGATGACGAAGGCGACCTTGACGACGGAATGGCGGGCCGAAGCCCAGATCGATGCCACGAAATAGACCGGCGTGAGAAAAAACAGCACGCCGGCGACGAGCGGCGGAAAGGCAGCAACAACGCCGTAACACAGGCCGACGATGATGGCATTGACCACGGTGAGCGTCATGCCAAAACCGGCAAACCAGGCGGCGCGGGCTTCACGCGGCACCCTGGAGAGATTCTGCGTGGCAAAGACCCAGGCGGTGATTGCGACGAAATGCGAGAGGAACAGCAAAATCCATGTCGGCGTCTTCGCGCCGCGCATTTCCGGAACGATGGAGGCGACCATCGGCATCATCCGGACCGACGACAGCGTCACCGCCAGAAAGCAGGCGGCAAGATTGGCGCCGCCGACCATCGAGCCGATCAGGATCATCTTGGCCGGCAGGGCCCAGATCATCAGCGTCATGAACACGGCTTCACCGCGCGCGACACCCGATTCCAGCGCGAAAGCGCTGAAACCGACGAAAGATGTCATCAGAATGAGCGAGGGCAGCGAGAATATGCCCCGCATTCCCCGGAAAAACCAGCCGCTCAGGGGGATGGTATCGCTGTCGGCAGTCTGCATTGCTGACCCACTTGTGCAAGTCACCCGAAACTGTGCCACGGCTTCGGGATAACGTCATGCATAAAACAAAAAATGAAACGCGCCGCAGGTATCAGGGAAAACGCGACGCGCTTCATACATGAAAATGCCGGGCTTTCGCCCGGCATCGGTTTATCTGTCGAAGACCTCGATCATTTCTTCTTCGGCACTTTCGGCACCGCATTGGTCTTGCGCCGCGGCTTGCTGTCCTCGTCCGACTTGTCGGCCTCGGCAACAAGGACATCCGCCTCTTCATTGGTCTTCGCCGCCTTGGAGGCGGTTTTTGTCTTGGCCTTTGCCTTGCCGGGCGATTTGGCCGCCTTCAGTTCGGCCTCCGGCTGCGGCTTCACGGGCGCGGTCTCCGGCAGAACCTCGAGTACAAGGCCGTCGGATCCGTCATCCTTCTTGCCGACGGTGACGCTGACGACGCCGCCCTTCTTGAGCTTGCCAAAGAGGATTTCGTTGGCGAGCGGCTTCTTGATGTTTTCCTGGATCACGCGCGACAGCGGGCGGGCACCCATCTTTTCGTCGTAACCCTTCTCCGCCAGCCAGGAGATCGCATCTTCATGCAGATCGAAAGTGACGTTGCGCTCGGACAGCTGGGTTTCCAGCTGCATGACGAACTTCTGCACCACCTTGTGGATAACGGCGGTCGGCAGCGGCGAGAACGGAATGATCGCATCCAGACGGTTGCGGAATTCCGGGGTGAACAGACGGTTGATCGCCTCTTCATCCTCACCCGTGCGCCGCGAAGAACCGAAACCGATGGCGGATTTCGCCATTTCGGATGCGCCCGCATTGGTCGTCATGATGAGGATGACGTTGCGGAAGTCGATCTTCTTGCCGTTATGGTCGGTCAGCGAGCCATGGTCCATCACCTGCAACAGGATGTTGTAGATGTCGGGATGCGCCTTTTCAATTTCGTCCAGCAGCACCACGGAATGCGGGTGCTGGTCGACGCCGTCGGTCAAAAGACCGCCCTGATCGAAGCCGACATAACCGGGAGGTGCGCCGAGCAGACGCGACACGGTATGGCGTTCCATGTATTCCGACATGTCGAAGCGCAGCATCTCGACGCCGAGCGAGGCGGCAAGCTGCTTGGCCACTTCCGTCTTGCCGACGCCCGTCGGGCCGGAGAAGACATAGGAGCCGATCGGCTTGTTCGGTTCGCGCAGGCCCGCACGCGCCAGCTTGATGGCCGTGGCAAGCGCCTCGATGGCGATATCCTGACCGTAGACGACGGAACGCAGTTCCTTTTCAAGATTGGCGAGAACCATCTCGTCGTCCTTGGAGACCGTCTTCGGGGGAATGCGGGCCATGGTCGCGATGGTGGCCTCGATTTCCCGTTCGGTGATCAGCTTGCGGCGCTTGGAGGCCGGCAGCAGCATCTGCGCCGCACCGGTCTCGTCGATCACGTCGATAGCCTTGTCCGGCAGCTTGCGGTCGGAAATGTAGCGGGCTGACAGTTCCACGGCAGCCTTGATCGCCTCATTGGAATATCTGAGGTGGTGGTAATCCTCGAAATAGGGCTTCAGCCCCTTCATGATGGCGATGGCGTCATCGATGGACGGCTCGTTGACGTCGATCTTCTGGAAACGGCGCACCAGCGCGCGATCCTTTTCGAAGAATTGCCGATATTCCTTATAGGTGGTCGAGCCGATGCAGCGGATCGCACCCGAAGACAAAGCAGGCTTCAAGAGGTTCGATGCATCCATCGCGCCACCCGAGGTCGCGCCCGCACCGATGACGGTGTGGATTTCATCGATGAACAGAACCGCGCCCGGATACTCCTCTAGCTCCTTGACAACCTGCTTCAGCCGCTCCTCGAAATCGCCGCGATAGCGGGTCCCCGCCAAAAGCGTGCCCATGTCGAGCGAGAAGATGGTGTCATTGGCGAGCGCTTCCGGCACCTTGCCTTCAACGATGCGCTTGGCGAGACCTTCGGCAATCGCCGTCTTGCCCACGCCCGGATCGCCCACATAAAGCGGGTTGTTCTTGGAGCGGCGGCAGAGGATCTGGATCGTGCGGTTGACCTCGTCGTGACGGCCGATCAGCGGATCGATCTTGCCGTTTTTCGCCTTTTCATTGAGGTTGATGCAATAGGCCTTCAGCGCATCCTGCTGCTTCTTGGCGGAGGATCCGTCTTCCTCGGGATTGCTGCGGCTCGCCTTGTTTTCGCTTTCCGGTTCATCGGCACCGCGCGGCGTGCGCGTCTGCGACGTGCCGGGGCGCTTGCCGATGCCGTGGGAGATGTAGTTGACCGCGTCGTAACGGGTCATCTCCTGCTCCTGCAGGAAATAGGCAGCGTGGCTTTCGCGCTCGGCGAAAATGGCCACAAGCACGTTCGCGCCGGTCACTTCCTCGCGGCCGGACGATTGAACATGGATGACGGCCCGCTGGATAACCCGCTGGAAGCCGGATGTGGGTTTGGAATCCTCGTCGTAACCCGTGACGAGGTTTGTCAGTTCATTGTCGACGTAATCGCTGACAGTCTTGCGAAGTGCATCGAGATCGACATTGCAGGCGCCCATGACAGCTGCGGCATCCGCGTCGTCGATCAGCGCCAGAAGGAGATGTTCCAGCGTCGCATATTCGTGGTGACGCTCATTTGCAAAGGTCAGTGCCTGGTGCAGCGCCTTCTCGAGACTTGGGGAAAAAGTTGGCACGTTGCGATCCTCATTTCTTTTCCATGACGCATTGCAGCGGATGCTGGTGCTGTCGGGCGAAATCCATGACCTGGCTTACTTTCGTCTCTGCGACCTCATATGTAAACACCCCGCATTCGCCCACGCCGTGCTGGTGCACGTGCAGCATGATGCGGGTTGCCGCTTCGCGATCCTTCTGGAAAAAACGCTCCAGAATGTGGATGACGAACTCCATGGGAGTGTAGTCGTCATTCAGTAAAAGAACACGGTACAAATTCGGTCTTTTTGTTTTTGGCTTGACGCGGGTGATAACAGACGTCCCGCGGTTGGTGCCGCCGCCGTCTTCCCCTTCGCCCTCGCCCTGCATGTAGATCGGCTTAGCGATCATCTTTCATCATTCTCCAAACTGTTCTCAAACCGACAGTTCTTTGCCAGGAGGGAGAACTTCGCCTCTTCATATCTAGGTCGTTAAGACGCGATTTTAAGCCCCTTGCGAAACGGTGCAATCACTATTGCGTTTGCGAAGAGGCAAACCTCGGGAAAAGTGCGGATATGGGGGCAGCCAGGGTGCAGGAAGACACGGACCCACAGTAGCGCCGCATTTTTCAGGCCGGATGCAAATGGATGCGACAGGTCGCGGCGCAGCCGAATCCGGTTCGCCGCCGCCGGCCTTATTCCTTGTCATCGAGCATTTCGCGCACGGCGATGGCGAGCTGCTTGAGCGAGAAGGGTTTCGGCAGGAAACCGAACTTGGCGTCCGCCGGCAGGTTCTTTGCGAAGGCATCCTCGGCATAACCTGACACGAAGATGAATTTCAGGTCCGGATAGGATTTGCGCAGTTCTCTCAGCAGCGACGGACCGTCCATTTCCGGCATCACGACGTCGGAAACGACGATGTCGACCTTGCCTTCCAGTTCCTCCATCACCTCCAGCGCCTCGGTGCCGGAGCCGGCTTCGTGGACGGTGTAGCCGCGTGTTTCCAGCATGCGCTTGCCGCCACGCCGCACCGCTTCCTCGTCCTCCACCAGAAGCACGACGGCGGATTTGCCGGTGAGGTCCAGCGGCTCTTCCTTCACCGGCTCGGCTGCGATGACCGGAGCAAGTGCCGCCTCGCCGGGCTGCTGCCCGTTGCTCTGAGCGGCCTCCACCACATGGCGCGGCAGGTAGATGCGGAAGGCGGTTCCCTTGCCCACTTCCGATTCGGGATAGATATAACCGCCCGACTGTTTGACGATGCCATAGACCATCGACAGGCCAAGGCCGGTGCCCTTGCCTACTTCCTTGGTGGTGAAGAAGGGCTCGAAAATCTTGTCCATGATCTCCGGCGGAATACCCGTGCCATTATCGGCAACTTCCACCATCACCATGTCCTCGGCCGGGAATTCAGGACGGCCAAGCGCTGCGATTTCCTTCGCGTCGACATTGCGCGTCCTGATGGTGATTTTGCCGCCGTCGGGCATGGCGTCGCGTGCATTGACGCAGAGATTGATGAGCACCTGCTCGAATTGCGACAGATCCGTCTTCACCGGCCACAGATCGCGGCCATAATCGACCTCCAGCTTGACATTGGTGCCGGAAATAAGCCTGTCCACCAGCATGCGCAGATCGCCGATCACATCCGTCAGGTTGAGGATCGCCGGACGCATGGTCTGCTTGCGCGAGAACGCCAGAAGCTGGCGCACCAGCACGGCCGCGCGGTTGGCGTTGCGCTTGATCTCCATGAGATCGGCGAAGCTCGGATCGGCAGGCCGCGCCTGCAGCAGAAGATGGTCCGACGACAGCAGGATGGCGGTGAGAACGTTGTTGAAATCGTGGGCGATGCCGCCTGCGAGCGTGCCAACGGCATTCATCTTCTGGGTCTGCGCCATCTGGGTTTCGAGCGCCTTCTGCTCGGTCACCTCTATGGCATAAACGATAGCCACCTCTTCCGGCGCTTCATCGTCCTGATCGATCACGGCATTGACGTAGAAACGGAAATGCCGGCCCTCATCGCTCGGGTGGCGGGAATCGAAAGGTGCGATATCGCCCTGACGGTCCTTGGCCTCAGCCAGCGCCTGCTCGAGCCGCGGCTTCTCATTGTCATGGATGACCGTCTCAAGCGCCACGCCGCGATCGATATCGTCGCGTCCGACAACGCCGGAGAACAATTTCAGGAAGGGCGCGTTGATCCGCAGGATGCGGCCTTCGCCATCAAGCGAGGCAATCGCCATCGGCGTGTTGTTGAAAAAGCGGGTGAAACGCATGGCGGAGGAGGATTCCGTATCCTCCTGCCCCTTTGGGCGCATCAGGACGATGGTGCGGCTCTCGCCGGGCGCGCCATCTTTCGAGGTGACCTGATGCACGAGGCGGGCCGGCATGCTCTGGCCGTTCACCCGTCGCATGTCGAGATCGAGGATTTCGGTACGCTTCGCCGTGCCCTGCGGATGCACCGATTCGATCAGCGCCATGCCCTCGCCGGCGACGATATCGGAAACCGTCATCGAACCGGGCGAAAACTGCGCGAGATCGATGCCGAGCCATTCGGACAGGGTTGCGTTCAGATAAACGATCTCGCCCTTGCGCCCGGCTGAAAAGAAACCGGCCGGGGCGTGATCGAGGTAATCGATAGCATTCTGCAATTCGCGGAAAAAGCGCTCCTGATCCTCGCGCTCGGGTGTGATATCGGCGATCTGGAAGACATGCAGCCCCTCGCCGCCTGCATCCTTTAGGACCCGGCCCTTCAGCCTGTACCAGTGCGGCCCGGTGTTAGCGTCCTCACCCAGCGGTTTGAGCAAGCGGAATTCTTCGTAGCCGTCGCGGCCTTCGCGCAGCACGTTGATGAGCCGGTAAAGCGCTTCGGTCGATTCCCGGCTGCGCGACAGGAGCGTTTCGAGACTCTGGATATCGCTCGCCCTGGTGGTGCCGCTCATCCGGCAATAGGTGGCGTTGGCATAGACCATATGCCCCTTGGCGTCGGTAATCAGCGTGCCTTCGGGATGGGCCGAGAGAAAGCGGCGGGCAAGCCCGTCGGATTGCGACTGCGGCATGACCTCGATGAAACCGATAATCGACGAGACCAGAAAGAAGATGCCCATCATGGCCAGCACGCCAAGAATGCCGAGCACGATTTCGTTTTCGAGCGAATCCTTGAAATAGACGAAGGCGGCGGCGGCGGCGATCAGAACCAGCGCCAGAAGCAGAATGCGCAAGACCGTGCCGGAACGGGCGCGCCTGTCCACCAGCGGAAGGTCGTTGTCGCTTGTCTCGCGCACCCGTGTCATCTTGGCCTCGCAGTCGTGCAGGTCGTCATTCGGTCAGCCCTATTCCCTTGACGGAATCGGGCAGTAAAATTTCTTGTAGCAACTCGCTTGACCGGCAAAAAGCTCCGCCAGGACACAAAGGCTTAAAAACGCACAGCGAAAACGGCCTGAAAGGCGTATAAAAGTCTTAAAAGACTATGGCCTGGTACAAGTCAGCTCCTTCACCTGACATTGAATGCGCGGCGCGGAACAGACGATCTTGCCGTCAGCGACGGTACAAACCGAGCATCCGTCCGTGAAGTCGATGCAGGAAGGATGGTCGCGCACGAATTCCGCCATGGTCGCTGCGTTATCCGGCACCTTGTCTTCGGCCCACGCGATTGAATGTGGAAACGCGAAAAACGGTGGCAACAGCAAAACAACACGCATCACATGCCGTGCGAGGGAGCCGTCAATGCGCAATGACTGGGACATTCCGGAACGCTCCTTCGGCAAGAGAATTGCAACTTTCACTGTCTTTCAGCATTGAAGGACGAGGTATGGCGCTTTGGTGGGTCGTTGCGGTTGAGGCGGCAATCCTGTGGGGCGAAATGAATAAACCTTGTATCGTGCCCAAAAAAATCGTCTTTTCCTGCTTGATGTTCACTTTATAAGAACCACGGCAATATTAATTGCCCAAGAAATGAAAAAGCCAAAAAATCTGAAGGGATGATCTCCATGATGGAAGATTTTATCGGCGCTTATGGAAACCGTCTCATCGTCGCGGTCGTCGGTGTGGGTGTGGCCCTGCTTGTTCTGGCGATTGCGCTGTGGCTTCTGCGCAGGCGCAGCGGCTCTGCCCCTTTCATCCGGGGCGGACGCAACCGGCAGCCGCGCCTGCAGGTTCTCGATGCAACGGCCGTGGACGCTCGCCGCCGTCTGGTGCTGGTGCGCCGTGACAATGTCGAGCATCTCGTCATGATCGGCGGTCCGACGGATATCGTCATCGAAAGCGGTATAGGCGCGATCCCCATTGTCAGGGACGTGCAGGAGCCGGAATTGAAAGCGCTGCCGCGCCAGGAAAGCGAGCCGAAGAGAGCCGAGCCGGCGATCCAGCAGGAGCGTCGCCCCGCCCTGCCGCAACAGCAGCCCGTTGTGGCTGCGGCTCCCGTTTCCGCGCCTGAAGAACCCGTGAAGCAAGCACAGCGGCCAGAGCCGCCGGCACCTGTGCCCTCGCCGCGTCCAGCACCCGTTGCGGCAGCCGCCGCTCAGGTGCCGCCACGGCCATCGACCCCGCCGCAACCCGTACCCACGCCTGTAACGGCGCGCGAAACCGCGCCGCCGGCAAGACAGGCGGCACCCGAGCGGGAGACAGCGCGCCCCACGCCGCCGCCGATACCGGTTGCAACGGCTCCGGTCGCTGCCGTCTTGCCCATGGCGGCGGCATCGCTCGACATGGCGGCGGCCCGAACGGAACCGAGGCGTGCCGAGCCTGTCGTGCCGGCTCCGGCTCCGGCACCGGTCGTACCGCCGATCCCTGCACAGGCGCCAGTAGAGGCAAAGGCGGAAGAACGGACTGCGGAATTCGCCCCCCCGGTCTTTGCCGCGCGCGAGCCGGTGATCGATCAATCCATCGCCGCCGACTTTCTCGACGCTGCACGGGAGCGCGTCCTTCCCGACCTGAAGCCGGGACAGACAACGCCGCCCGCACCTTTCCCGCCCAGGCCTGAAAATCCGGCCGTGGCTTCGAACGACGCCGAGCCGAAATTTTCCGATGAGCTCGCCAGCGATTTCGAAAGCTTCCTCGAGGCGGAGATCGCCAAAAGCAAGGAGGCGGATAATGAGCCGTCTATCGCCCCTGTCGCGGAAAAGCAGGTCAAGACACAGCCAGCTTCCCCGCCTGTCACCGGCGCTTCACCGGATGGAGACATGCAGAAGGAAATGGCGCGTATCTTCGGAGAGCTTTCCGTGACCCGCGACCGCTGACGCGCGCGGGTCTTCCGACCAGAACTTTGAAATATAAAAAGGGCACGGAAGCGATTTCCGTGCCCTTTTTATTTGTCATGCGATTTGCCGACCTCTCGGCCGCAGCGCCTTATTCGTCGCGATAGACTTTTTCGCGACGCTCGTGACGCTCCTGCGCCTCGATGGAAAGCGTTGCAATCGGGCGGGCGTCCAGACGCTTGAGGCCGATAGGCTCGCCCGTTTCCTCACAGTAACCGTAAGTGCCGTCTTCGATCCGCTGAAGAGCCGCATCGATCTTTGAAATCAGCTTGCGCTGACGGTCGCGGGCGCGAAGTTCGATCGCCCGGTCCGTTTCGGAAGAAGCCCGATCGGCGAGATCGGGGTGGTTGGCGCTTTCTTCGGCGAGATGTCCGAGGGTCTCGCGCGCTTCTCTCAGGATGTCATTTTTCCAGGCAACCAGCTTCGCGCGGAAGTAAGCCCGCTGGCTGGCATTCATGAACTCATCGTCTTCCGAGAGCACATATTTGCTAAGATCGATCTTCTCACTCAACGCGATTCTCCTCGAAGAACATCTCAATGCGGCGGTGTATACTCCAATGATAGTGGCCGATTCAAGTCTGCAGATCAGTTTTCAGGCATTTTTAAAACTGACACAAAAATCATCTAAATGACTAATTTTTATCCTTTATTCGTATTGAAGCGAACTCTTCTTCAATCACTTCAACGCGACTTACCAACAGGAAAGAGGACTTGCGGTCCTGCAACCCTATCCTGTAGCATTCAGACCGTGCCCTGACATTCGAACGCCGGTCCCCGCCCTTGACAGCATCTTCCCCGAGCCGAGTTTATCTTCTGCGCCACGCCAAGGCCGCCTGGGCGGCGCCGGGAGAACGGGATTTCGACCGGGGATTGAACGAAGCGGGCTTTGCCGAGGCGGAGGTCATCGCCGACCTTGCCGCCGACCGGCATTACCGCCCCGATCTGCTTCTCTCATCCACGGCTGCGCGTTGCCGGCAGACCACGCAGGCCTGGCAGCGTGCCTTCAACGAAGGCATAGACATCTTCTACGTCGATGAGATGTATAATGCGCGCAGCGAAACCTACCTTTCCCTCATCGCCGCGCAGGCGCAGGCGCAGTCGGTGATGCTGGTGGGCCACAACCCCACCATGGAGGCGACGCTGGAAGCGATGATCGGCGAGGATCTGCTGCATGCCGCCCTGCCCTCGGGCTTTCCCACCTCTGGTCTTGCCGTGCTTGATCACGATGAGAGCGCCGCGAACGGCAAAAATAGCTGGCGGCTGGTCGATTTTCTCGCACCGGGCAAGTAAGCGCTGCGGCGTGCCAAAAAAATTCTGGAGAGAAGCCCCGCTGAAAATCCGCTGGAGCGCTTCTTTTTTGGGCAGCCATACCTTCCTATATTGCAGCCGTGACCGTTAAACACAGCCAGGAAACTGCCATTGCCGCCTTCTCTTACGTCCCTGACAGACAGCGCGCTTATCGCATTCGATAATCTGGCCGACCGTGCGAGCAACCTCACCCACCCGACATTGCGGCTTGGCGTCACCGGCCTTTCGCGGGCGGGCAAGACGGTTTTCATCTCTTCCCTCGTCCACAATCTTCTGAATGGCGGCCGGCTGCCGCTGTTCGAGGCCATGCGCTCCGGACGTGTCTCTAATGTGCGGCTGGAGCCGCAGCCGGATGACGCCATTCCGCGTTTTCAATATGAGGATCATATTCAGGCGCTGGTGCGCGACCGGCTGTGGCCGGATTCGACACGGGCGATCTCGGAACTCAGGATAACGCTGGATTATCAGAGCGCCAGCGGCTGGGGCCGATGGTTCTCGGCCGGCAAGCTTTCCATCGATATTGTCGATTATCCCGGCGAATGGCTCCTCGACCTGCCGCTTCTGTCGCAGGATTATAAACAGTTCAGCGACGCGACTGTCGCCCTTGCCGGAAGCGGCATCCGCGCCGAACTGGCGCAGGAATGGCTGGCGATCGCCTCTTCGCTCGATATCAACGCACCGGCCGACGAGATGACGGCTCGACGTCTGGCCGAAAGTTTCGCGGCCTATCTGAAGGCCTGCAAATCCGATGAAAGATCACTCTCGACCCTGCCGCCCGGCCGTTTCCTGATGCCCGGCGATCTGGAAGGATCGCCCGCGCTGACCTTCGCACCGCTTCCCGGCCTGACGGATGAGAAAGCGCCCAAGGGCTCGCTGCGCGCCATGATGGAACGGCGCTATGACGCCTACAAGTCGATTGTGGTCAAACCCTTCTTCCGCGAGCATTTCGCCCGCCTCGACCGGCAGATCGTTCTGATCGACACGCTGCAGGCGGTCAATCGCGGCCCGGAAGCCGTGCAGGATCTGGAGCGCGCGCTGGGCGACGTTCTCGCCTGTTTCCGCCCCGGCACCAACAGCCTGCTGTCGTCGCTGATCGGCAGGCGAATCGACAAGGTGCTGATCGCCGCCACCAAGGCCGATCACCTGCATCACGAAAGCCACGACCGGCTGGAGCGCCTGACCCGCCGTCTGGTGGACCGCGCCATTACCACCATCGGCATGAATGGCGCCGGCATTGAGGTCATGGCGCTCGCTTCCGTGCGCGCCACCAGAGAGGCAAGCGTGCGACAGGATGGCCACGAGCTGCCCGTCATCGTCGGCACGCCCATGGCCGGTGAAACCATCAATGGCGAGACCTTTGACGGCAATCGCAAGACGGCGATCTTTCCCGGCGATCTGCCTGAAGATCCCGAGCCGCTGTTCCGCAGCATCGACAGGGATGGCGACAAGGCGTCGCTGCCGGACGTCAATGTCGTGCGCTTCCGCCCGCCGAACATAGATGAGCCGGGCAGCGGCGGCGTCAGGCTTTCCGTTCCCCATATCAGGCTCGACCGCGCCATGCAGTTCCTGTTCGGAGACAAGCTCGCATGAAGCTTCCCACACAAAACGATCCGCAGGCGCGCCGCCCGGCCGCTTTCACGCTCGAAACCGAAGAGACGGCACGACCGTCCGCCGCACAGAAACGCGCGCCGCGCAGCTTCGACGCCGAGATTTCGCTGACGCCCGACGAGGACGATCCGTTTCTGGCGCCTGAGGAGATCGATGCCGCCGCGCTGCCGGTGGCGTCTCCGAAGAAAAGCCGCTTCTCCTTCGGCAAGCTTGCGCTCGGCGCGCTTGGCGTCTTGTT
Source organism: Agrobacterium sp. CNPSo 2736 (assembly GCF_004005385.1). Classification (NCBI taxonomy): domain Bacteria; kingdom Pseudomonadati; phylum Pseudomonadota; class Alphaproteobacteria; order Hyphomicrobiales; family Rhizobiaceae; genus Agrobacterium; species Agrobacterium sp. CNPSo 2736. The sequence continues at coordinate 296,559 of NZ_RZTX01000002.1, forward strand.
CTCGCTCGCCTTCGGGCTCTGGGCGGATCAGCTCATCCGCAACCTGTTCTCCCGTTCCGACTGGCTGGGTTACACGGCCACTACCGCTCTTATTGTGGCGCTTTTCGCCGTTCTCGTCCTCGTCGGCCGCGAAGTCTTCGGCATCATGCGGCTAAACGCCGTGCAATCCTTGAAGGCCGATGCAGAAACGGCGAGCCTCGACAAGAGCCCGAAACCCGCACGCGGCATCGTCACCCGCCTGAATGCCGTTCTCTCCCACCGGGCCGAAACGGCCAAGGGGCGTGCGGCGTTGAAGGAAACGGAAAACGATGTGATCGACGGCCCGCATCTGATCGAGCTTGCCGAACGCGAGTTGCTCGTTCCGCTCGACCGGCAGGCCCGCGCCCTCATTCTCAATTCGTCCAAGCGTGTCTCCGTCGTCACCGCCGTCAGCCCCCGCGCGGTGGTCGATCTCGCTTATGTGCTGTTTGAAGTGACGCGGCTGGTGCGCGCCATGGCGGAGCTTTATGGCGGCCGCCCCGGCACGCTCGGCATGCTGAAGCTCCTGCGCGATGTCGTCGCCCATCTTGCCGTCACGGGCTCGATCGCGGTTGGCGACGGGCTCGCCCAGCAGGTGCTCGGCCACGGTCTTGCCTCGAAACTCTCGGCGCGACTCGGCGAAGGCGTCATCAACGGCCTGATGACGGCGCGAATCGGTATTGCGGCGATGGATCTGTGCCGTCCGCTGCCGTTCAGGGCGGTGAAGCGGCCGGGGATCGGCGATTTCATGTCCGACCTCACACCCGATTTAAGCGGTGGAAAAACCGGTGAAAAAGCCTGATTGCTCGGGCCTGGGCGGTTCAAAAGGTTACGAACGAAGCCGCAAATGAGAGCGAAATAAACCAAGCATTAACCATTCCGCCGGTAGATTGCAGCCTATCGAACAGGCATCTTCGCCGGGGAAAGTATCATGTATTCGCGCTTCTTTTCGCTTGTGGGCGGGCTTGCCGCCATATTGTCCGTCAGCGGCGGTTTCGGCATGTCTGACGTCCATGCCGCATCGCGCGATCGCGACGACGTGTTCTTCCGCTCCGTGGCCGGTGTCTGGAAAGGCCCCGGCGAAATCGTCGCCGGCAAATACAAGGGCACGAAGTTCACCTGCGATCTGACGGGCGAACCGCTCGACGACAAGCAGACCGGCATCAAGCTCGGCGGCACCTGCCGCGTCGGCGTCTTCAGCCAGCCCATGTCTGCCGTCATCAGCCAGAAGGGCAACAGTTACGAGGGCAAATTCCTCGACGGCGCTGAAGGCAAGGGACTGGACATCACCTCCGGACAGGTCAGCGGCGACAAGGTCGTCGTCGGCATCAACCGCGCCAAGCTCAACGGTGCGATGGTCGCCCGCGTCTCGAACGACAATTCGATGAACATCACCATTTCGGTCAAGGTCGCCGACCAGATGATCCCGGTCATCGGCGTGACGCTGGCGCGCGATATCGACCAGCTCGCTGTCGGTTCGATCAAGCCGTAAAAGCCATACTCTTCTCAGCCATCGCCAAGCGGGAGTGCCCACCACTCCCGTTTTTCGTTTGCGCTGACAATGCCGGTCTTGTCCGCCTGCTGAAGCCATTCCCGCACGGGCTTGCCTTTTACCTCAAGGTCTGGCGCGATATCGGCAAGCGGCATCAGCACGAATGCGCGCTCCGTCATGCGCGGATGCGGCACTTCGATGCTTTCCGTTACGAGAGACTCATTCCCATAGGTCAGCACATCGATATCGATGGTGCGCGGCCCCCAGCGCTCCGTGCGCACCCGCTTCATGCCCTTTTCGATGTCGAGGCATAATTGCAGCAGCGCGGGCGCGGAAAGCGAGGTTTCGACCAAGGCGCAGCAATTGAAGAAATCCGCCTGATCCGTCTTGCCCCAGGGCGGCGTGCGGTAAAGGTTCGAGACGGCCAGCAGTCGGCAATCGTCACGCGCATCGAGTTCGCGCAGCGCCCTTGCCATGGCGGCGGCAGGATCGCCTATATTGCCGCCGAGCCCCAAGGCGGCGACGGTCATCTTTTCAGGCACGGTGTTCAACGCTCACCTGCGCATAATCGAGAATGCCGGGAACCGGCGCCGAGGGTTTGCGTACCGTGATCCTGAGCCAGACGATCTGCGGATAACGGGCGCGAAGCGCCTTGGCGATGTCGTTCGCCAGCGCCTCGATGAGATAACGGCGCTGGCCGACGACGATTTTTTCGATGACGGCGAAAGCCACGCCATAATCGACGGTGTTTTCGATATCGTCGGTTTCCAGCGCATCACCCGCCTCGACTTCCATCTCGGCATCTACGAAAAAGCGCTGGCCCAGCACTTCCTCCTGCTCGAGAAGGCCATGACGGGCGAAAAAAGAACAGTTTTTCAGGATGATGGTATAGCGGCTCATCGCATCGCCTCCATGGCAGGACTGTTTCTCCCAAAAGCCGCGCCATCTTCGGGACACGGCATTCGGGCACTCGTTGATCTACGCATCGGCCTTTGCCGACGCTTTGGCAAGAACCGCATCGGCGATTGCCAGCGCATCGCGGGTTGCGGCGACATTGTGCACGCGAAAAATCGAAGCGCCGGCAAGTCTCAGGATCGCGGTGGTCGCCGCCGTTCCGATATCGCGTTCATGGGCCGCATCCCGGCCCGTCAGCGACCCGATGAAACGCTTGCGCGACGTACCGGCCAGAACCGGCAGGCCGAAAGCGGCAAGTTCGCGAAAGCGCGCCATCAGCTCGACATTTTCACTCTCGTCCTTGGCAAAACCGAAACCGGGATCGAGCACGACGGCGTCGCGGGCGATACCCGCATCCCCGGCGATCTCCAGCGAGCGATTGAGGAATTCGAACTGGTCCTCGATGACATCGGCCCGTTTTTGCCGGTCGCGGCCGGTATGCATGATACAGATGCCGGCGCGGCTGGCGGCGACCACGCCCGCCATCTCCGCATCCTTCTGCAGACCAAAGACGTCGTTGACGATATGAGCGCCGGCCCCGATTGCCAGCCTTGCCGTCGAGGCGCGATAGGTATCGACGGAAATCAGTACGTCGGTTTCGCGGCGCAGTTTCTCGATCACCGGTAGCACCCGGTCCTGTTCCTGCGCCTCCGTTACCTCTGCGGCACCCGGACGGGTCGATTCGCCGCCGATATCGATGATATCCGCCCCTTCTTCCACACAGGTCAGCGCATGGGAAAAAGCCGCATCGACGGCGAGAAAACGGCCCCCATCGGAAAATGAATCGGGCGTTGCATTGACGATGGCCATAATACGGCCACGCCCATCAAGTTTCAGGGAGCGGCCATGGGCCGCTTGCCACGCGTTGCTGCCGGCTGTTATCACGTAACACGCGCCTTTCGGGAATAACGGAGTGTTATGCCAATTCTTATAAGTTCCGCTCCGCCTATGCAGCAAACCTTTTTCAAGTTCAACCGGAAGGCCGGGTCATGACCAAATCATCGCGTGCTCTTTGCGCCGCTTTAGCGGCCGCAGTGGCACTTTCCCTACCCGGATCGGCTTTTTCCGAAACCATCGTCCGCAAGACCTATTCCTATTTTTCGATCAGCGGCAAAACCGCCGCCGACCTCGACCAGCAGCTTTCCAGGCACGGCCCGCTGACGCGCAATACCGGCGCGCGCCATCCCGGCGCCACCGAAATCAAATTCGGCGGCGAGCTCACCTATGTCGAGAAAAACGGCCTTTGCAGCGTTGGAACGGCCAAGGTGGTGCTGAATACCCGCATTCTCCTGCCGCAATGGAAAAACCGCCGCCGCACCACGGCGGAACTGGCCTTCATCTGGGATACGCTGCTTGCCGATATCAAGCGCCATGAGGAACGCCACGCGGAAATCGCCCGCACTCACGCCCGCTCGCTTGAAAGACAGCTGACGTCGCTTCGCCCGCAGAAGAGCTGCGAGACGCTGCAGGAAATGGTCGGCAAGATCACCCAGACGGTGATGGACGAGCACGACCGGGATCAGATGCGCTTCGACGTCGTGGAATCGAAAAATTTCGATGCCCGGATGACACGGCTTTTGAAAAACCGGCTCGAGCAGGGCCAGAACCGCCGCTGAGCGGTCTTACACCCCCATCTCATTCCCTTAACATCAAGCACGGACATGACGTTACGTCATGTCCGATATCACCCGTGAATTCTCGTGATGGTGCCGTCGCCAAGACTCATTGTACGTTCTTCGTACGGTGTCGGACCATTCGGCCAAGCGGCTTGAGGGCTCCAGCCGTCTCCGGTTCTCCCGGTGCGCACTTGAGGGCTCGCAGGTGTTTCCTCCCTCGCCTGCATGCTGCGTACCCGCCTCGCCCCGCTCCCCACTACAAGGTGAGCGGGGCTTTTTCTGCGTGAGGCAATACGGAAATTTCAGCCCTGACGCTCGGGAACATGGACGACGAGACCATCAAGCTCGTCGTTCATCTTGATCTGACAGGAAAGGCGCGAGGTTGGGCGAACGTCGAAAGCGAAGTCCAGCATATCCTCTTCCATCGGCTCCGGGCCGCCGACGCGCTCCGCCCAGGCGTCGTCGACATAGACATGACAGGTCGCACAGGCACAGGCGCCGCCGCATTCCGCATCGATACCGGGAATGGAGTTGCGCACCGCATTCTCCATGACGGTGGAGCCGTTGCTCACGTCGAGTTCATGGGGCGTGCCGTCAAAGGCAACGATGGTCAGTTTTGTCATGCCGGAAATCCAAAATGTGATCTAAGAACTGTTCTAAACACATAGAAAGGCCGGTCCGCCTTGGCAACCCGCTTCAAGGGCGCACAGAGGCAACCGGCCTTGCAAAATGCCAAATTTGATGAATTACGCCTCAGCGGCAGAGCTTGAGGATGAAATTTTCGGCCTCGACAATGGTTGCCGCGAGTTTTGCGATCGCCGCGCTGTCATTGCCCTTGTCCTCCACCACGGCTGCGGCCGCAGAAACGGCCGAGGCGCCGACGGCCTGCGCAGACCCCTTCAAACGATGGGCCGTCGCGATGACCGCCTTGTCGTCGGCGCCTGCCATTTCATGCAGGGCGGTGCGGGCGTTGCGGCTGAACAGTTGCAGCACTTCGATCTCCAGATCCTTGTCGCCCATCGTCTGCCGGGCGAGATGATCGAAATCGATCGGTTTCTTACCGGCGGCGGGCGCACCGCCGCAATTGTCGGGAGCTTCGAAAGCAATACTGACCGCTGCCATGGCTGAAATTCCTGTCTCGCCGTTTCCTGTTTCGTGTCACATCTGTGTCGTATTCACGCATCCGGGCCGCTGCTATCGGCTTAAATTACGGCGTGACGCGGGCGAAAATCTTCTGCTATGGTTAATTTATGTTAAACTTATGCGAAACAAGGCGTTCAGCGTGAAACTCAGGTTTAAAAACTGTTAAAAAGCCGACACTTCGCCACCGCCGCAAATCCGCATTAATTGTTTCGAACACCTAAATGTGTCACTACGGTACTGCCGTTCCCACGAGGCTTAAGCTCAAGCTTTGTTATTGCGGCACAGTGATGTAATTTCGCCCGAAAGCTGGACCACCAGCAATTCGGGATTTGGTAAATGGCGGAATTGTTCTCTCTTCAAGGGATAATGTTCCGCTGGCATGATGGCGGCAGTCCGCTTGCGGAACGCAAGTGGTCAACGGCATGAAGCCGGGCGTATGTGTAACGAGGCGTAACCGCATGGCGAATAACAAGATCAGCGACTCTGTCGACGAGACTGCATTTCAGGCGTTGGAAGACGCCCTGCAGCTTGGTGCTTTCGAAGAAAAGCCGGAGACGCGGAAAACTGCAGCGCCGAAGCAGCCGGAGGCCAGATTGAAGGAAGCAAGCAGACAGACCCCTGCTCCCGAGGCCGCCCGCGCGCCCCCCGAACAGACGCCAAGGTCGCCCAATCTCGAAGCGGCTAATGACGGCTCCAAGCGCAGCCCGGCAATGATCCTGAAATCGCTGGAAGGCGGCTCCATCGGCGGCGCGCTGCGCAACGCCACGATCATGTCGGTCATCTGGGCGCTCGGCGGTCTTGGCATCGCACATCTTCTTTATGGCAACGCGCTGTGGAACATCGCCTCGCTGGCCGATCTCACCGCGATCCCCGGCCTGATGGCGATAGTCGTCGGCATCCTCGTTCCCATCATGCTGTTCTTCGCCTTTGCGATCATGATGGCGCGTGCCCGCGATCTGCGGAATGCCGCCCGCTCCATGGCCGAAGTCGCCCTTCGCCTTGCGGAACCGGAAACCGTGGCATCCGACCGCATCATGTCGGTCGGCCAGGCGGTTCGCCGTGAAGTCTCGGCCATGAATGACGGTATCGAGCGCACAATCGCCCGCGCGACGGAACTCGAGACCCTCGTGCATTCCGAGGTCAACGCGCTTGAGCGCAGCTATGCCGACAATGAACTGCGCGTGCGCAGCCTCGTGCAGGAACTGACCGCCGAGCGTGACGCCATCGTCAACCACGCCGAGCGCATCCGTTCCTCCATCGTCGGCGCGCAGGAACAGATCAAAGAAGAGCTTTCCATCGTCGGCGAAGAGCTTTCGATGCGGATCGCCACGACCGGCGAGGCCTTCGCCTCGATGATCGACACCCGCTCGGCCGCGCTTTTGGAAAAATCGCGCGCCTCGACCGAAGCTATGGGCAGCCTGATCGCCGCCAAGACCGAAAATCTGCTTCAGGCGTTGAATTCCTCCGGCGCGACGCTGTCCAACGAATTCGACATGCGCCTCCACAACCTCACTTCGACGCTGGATGAGCGCGGTGAAGTCCTGCTCGAGCGTTTCGCGATCCATGCCTCGACGCTGGATAGCGGTGCGGAAAGCCTCAACAGCGCGCTTGAGGAGCGCACGCGCCAGCTCAACGAAACGCTGTCCACGCGTACGCTCGAACTCAACCGCAATATCGATCGCGGCCAGCAGATCATCGGCGGTTCGCTGGATACCGTTCTCGACAAGCTGTCCACGACGCTTGAGGAAAAGGGTCTCTCCTTCCGCCAGAGCCTGCAGAGCACGGCGGACGATGCGATCATGGATCTCGATCTTCGCTCCGGCCTCTACGAAGAGCGGATGCAGGCGACGGTCGGCCAGGTCAACTCTGCCTTCGACGAGCATGTCGCGCAGTTCGCCAGCGCCTTCGACCAGCGCGCCGGCAGCCTCGACAGCAAGCTGATGGAAAGCCTCGCCCGGATCAACGAGACCGTTGCCGGCGGCTCCGAAGCGCTCGACACCATGCTGAGCGCCGGTCTGGAGCGCATCGGCACCACCATGACCGATCAATCGCTGGCGCTCGCAACCGCGCTCGGCACGGGTCAGGAAATGCTGGAAAGCGCCCTTGAAAGCCGGACGCAGGCCTTCAGCGACGCAATTGGCCAGCGTACCGCCGAAATCACCGATGCCTTCACCAGTTCGCACGAGAAGATCGACGCCGTGCTGGCGGAACGCAGCAATGCCCTGTTCGGCGCGCTTTCGGCCAGCCAGAACCGTTTCGACGAAGCGCTCGCCAGCCGTTCGATGGCGATTACCGGCTCCGTCTCCGGCACGGCCGAACGTCTCGCCGCCATGCTCGACGAACGTGCCGCCGCAATCAACAACGTCGTCGCCGATGTCGAGCGCCGTCTTGCCGAAACGCTCGAAACCCGGGCGGCGGCCATCACCGGCGCGGTTTCCGGCATTGAGGACCGCATTTCCGACACGCTGGAAAGCCGCACGGCTGCCCTGCATGACGTCGTCTCCGGCGCGGAGAGCCGTATCGCCGATACGCTTGACGGCCGCACGGCCGCGCTTTCCAGCGCCATTTCCGGCGTCGAGGAACGCATCGCCGACACGATGGACAGCCGCACGCTGTCGCTCGACATGACCTTTGCCAATGTCGAGGAAAGACTGTCCGAGACGCTCGACAACCGCACTTCTGCCCTCACCGGCATTGTCGCAAGTGCTGAGGAAAAGATTGCCGGCGCGCTCGACAGCCGCACGGCAACCTTCGGAGACGTGGTCGCCGGTGCTGAAACCCGCATCGCGGAAACGCTGGACGGCCGCACCGCAGCCCTCAACGCCGTTGTCTCCGGTGCTGAAGAACGCATCGCCGATGCGCTCGACAGCCGTACCATGGCGCTCGACATGGCATTCTCCGGCGCGGAAGAAAAAATCACCGAAGCGCTCGACACCCGCACGGCAGCCCTTGGCGAACTGGTGGCCGGCGCCGAGACCCGTATTGCCGGGGCGCTCGACAGCCGAACCGAGTCGCTGAAGACCGTCGTTTCCGGCGCGGAAGAGCGGATCACCGATGTGCTCGACAGCCGCACCATGGCGCTCGATATGAGCTTCTCCGGTGTCGAGGAAAAGATCGCCGATATTCTCGACGGTCGCACCACAGCGCTGCAGAATGCCGTTTCCGGTGTCGAAGACCGCATTGCCGGCGCGCTCGACAGCCGTACTGCGGCCCTCTCGGGTATCGTCTCCGGTGCGGAGGAGCGCATCGCAGACGCGCTCGACAGCCGCACCATGGCGCTCGACATGGCGATTTCCGGCGTCGAGGACCGTATTGCCGAGGCTATGGATGCCAGAGCATCGTCGCTTTCGCTTGCCGCAGCCGGCGTCGGCCAGCGCCTCGAAGCCACCGCATTCACGCTTGAAAACGCGCTTGCCAGCGGCCATGAGCGGCTCGAAACCATGCTCGGTTCGCAGGCTGAACGTATTGCCGGATCGCTGGAGCGCAATAGCGGCCTGATCGAGCAGAGCGTCTCGGGTGCGGCCAACCGCATAGAAAGCGTTGTTGAAGACGGCAGCACCCGTTTTGCCCAGACGGTGGAAGAAGGAGTGTCCCGCCTCGAAAGCAATCTGTCGCAATCGCATGAGGATATTCGCACCGCGCTCGATCAGCGCCAGGCGGATCTTGCCGCGACGCTCAGCTCCGCCACGACCCAGATGGGCGACATGCTCTCCGAACAGGCGATGATGATCGGCACCACGGTCGCCTCCAGCGCCAGCATGCTCGAACTGTCTCTCGAAACCCAGCAGGAAACGCTGCAGAAGGCGATCGACGGCAGCGCGCAGACGCTGGAAGAGCGCCTGCGCAACAGCGCCGGCGACATCGCCGTCAAGATCGGCGAGGCTGCCCGCGAAATCGGCGGCGCGACGGATGCCCTGTCCTCGAAAATCGAGACCTCCATCGGCAATGTCACCACCCGTCTCGACGAGACCGGCGCCCGTATCGAGACCTCGCTCGATACGCTGCAGGCACGCGTCGGCGGCGATCTGGCCAATGTAAACACTTCGATTGAGGATGCCGGCCGCCGCTTCGCTGAAGCGCTGGAAGACAAGACGGCCGTCTTCGCCCGCGCCAGCGACGAGGCGGCCGAGCGTATCACGGGCATTCTGGACGAACAGACCACGCGTGTCGCGGACACGTTCGAAAACCGTACCAGCCGTCTGGCAGAGACCTTCGATACCGGCACGGCCCGTATCGATGAACGCCTCGGCACCATGGACCGGGCATTGACCATCGGTCTTGAAAACGTCAACCGCACCATTGAAGGCAAGGCGAGCGATCTCGCCGTCAGCCTGCGCGGCGCGGTCACCTCCGCCACCCAGAGCATCGGCGAAGAAGCCGTGCGCTCCACCTCCCTTCTCGCCAAGTCCGGTTCGGAATTCGCAGAACAGGTGCAGGCGCAGAACGAGGCCTTCACCAAGGCCATCGAGGAACGCTCCGGCGAGATCGTCAACCGCATTTCGGATGCCCAGACCCGCCTTTCCGGTCAGGCCGCCGCCGTGGCTCAGACCTTCTCCGAGGCAGGCAACATCATCGTCAACAAGGTTGCCGAGGCTGAAGCCGTCGTTCGCTCTCAGGTCGGCGTCATCTCCGAAACGCTGACGGGCGTCGAATCCGCCCTCGACGCCCGCGGCGAATCCATCCGCTCGGCGCTGGACAACCGCACCCGCGAACTCAACTCGATGCTGGCCAGCCGCTCCGCCGAGCTTTCGCGCCTGATCGAGGAGAAAGCCAAGCCTGTCGTCGACGAATATGCCACCATCGGCCGCGAAGCCGCCGAAAAGATCGTTTCCGCAGCCCAGCAAAGCGCGGATCTTCTGTCGCAGAGCAACAGCGGCATGGTCGGCATGGTGGAACAGGCGATCAGCGATTACGCCGCTGCCGGAACGGATGCGGCAAGCAAGCTCGTCGCCGCCACCCGCCAGAGCACCGACATGCTGTCGGAGACGCATACGGCCATGGCGGACGCCGTCGAACAGGGCATCGACAAATATGCCCGCGCCGGCAGCGATGCGGCCAACAAGCTGGTGGCCGCCACCCGCCAGAGCACGGATATGCTGTCGCAGACCCATAACAGCATGGCGGAGATCGTCGAACAGTCGGCAACCAACTTCAACTCCGCTGTCGAGCGCGCCGCACAGGGCTTCGGCGCGGCAGACGAGGCATTGAACGCCTCGGCGACCCGCTTCTCCGAATCCGCCTCGCAGGCCGCCGACATGGTGTCCAGCTCCAGCCGTCTGCTCGAAGGAAAGATCGACCGCCTGTCGAATATTTCCGGCCAGACGCTGGCGCAGGTTGCCGGCATCGTCGGCCGTTTCGAGGAACATTCGAAGGTGCTGAGCCAGGCTTCCGAGCTCCTCAATGCCGCACAGTCGAGCCTCGTCGGCACGCTGGAGGAGCGCCAGGACGCGCTGCGCAGCCTGTCGGTCGGCCTCGTCAAGCGTTCAGAGGAAATCGAAAGCGCCATGCGCAACGTCATCGGCGTGGTGGAAACCACGCTCAACGAGGCCGAGGAGCGTTCGCAGAACGTCGCCGGCAATCTGCGCGACAATCTGCAGGCCTCCTTCTCCGATATCGGCCGTTCGCTCGATGAGACCGAACAGCGCGCCCGCTCGGCGGCACAGACCATGCGGGGCGCCCTGCTCTCCGCAGGTCAGGATGCCAGCCGCTCGATTGAAAGCACGCTGTCCGACGCGCAGAAATATTCCGATGAGCTGGTCAACCGCCTGCGCGGCGGTGTCGAATCCTCGCTTTCGGAAGTCGACAATCTTCTGGGCACCGCCTCGGAAAAATCGAATGCCGCCGCAGCCAGCCTAAAGGAGACGTTGCGTCAGGCCGTGGAAGAAGCCGTCAGCCGCTTCGCCGGCGCGACGGACGAAATCCGCCGCTCCAGCCACGACATCCGCCGCGAACTGGATGCGACGCGTGCGGAACTGAAGCGCGGCGCCTTCGACCTGCCGGAAGAAGCCAAGGAAAGCGCTGCCGCCATGCGTCGCGCCGTTTCCGAACAGATCAAGGCCCTGCAGGATATTTCCCAGCTCGTCGGTCGTTCGACCCACCAGATGGAAGTCTCCGAACCGGTTGCCCGCGCCATCGCCGCAACCCAGCCGGCGGCCGAGCGCCGTGTCGAGACGCGTCCGCAGCCGGCAGCCCCGGCTCCGGTTCAGCAGCAGCGCCCGGCCCAGCCTGCTCCCGCACCGGCCGCATTGCGCGGCACCCTGCCGCTTGAAAACCGTCAGGTCGAGAACCGTCAGGCGCCTGCCCCGGCCCAGCCGGGTGCTCCGGCCGGACGCCGCGAAGAAGGCGGCGGCTGGATCAGCGATTTGCTGCGCGGCGCCTCACAGGAAACGCCAGCGGCGTCCGCACCACGCGCCGGCGCGGAACAGCAGCCGACCCGTGCGGCCGACACCCGCAATCCGCGCCACATGGTGGAATCGCTGAACTCGCTCTCGGTCGATATCGCCCGCGCCATCGATCACGACGCCTCCGTGGAGCTGTGGCGGCGCTACCAGCGCGGCGAGCGCGACGTCTTCACCCGTCGCCTCTATACGCTGAAGGGTCAGACGACCTTCGACGAAATCAAGCGCAAATATGAGCGGGAAGCGGAATTCCGCACCGCCGTGGACCGCTACATCACCGATTTCGAGAAGCTGCTCGCCGACGTGGCCCGCACCGACCGCGACCGGACCGTGACACAGTCCTACCTCACCTCCGATACCGGCAAGGTCTATACGATGCTTGCCCATGCGGCGGGCCGGTTCAACTGAGCCGGACGCTGAAATGACAAAACCCCGGTCAAGACCGGGGTTTTTCTTTTATCGCTCTTTGATGGCGTCGAACCGAGCGGGTAACGCTGAAATCAAATCTCGAAGGTGCCCGAGGCAACGCGCACCGCGTGGCCGCCGATGCGGGCGCGGGCGATTTCGCCGTCCTTGATGTCCATGCGCAGGTGGATATGGGACCGTCGTTCCATCTCCACGCCCTGCTCGATGAGCAGCGGATAATGGCCGTCGGTCAGGCCGTCGAAATGGTGGATGGCGCCGGAAAGAGCGGCGGCGGCGGAACCGGTGGCGGGGTCTTCCGAAATGCCCATATCCGGAGAGAACATGCGGGCGTGGAACTTCGCAGCGTGATTGACGCCGCCGCGACAGTAGATATAGGCCGCCGTCAGACGTCCTTCGACCAGCGGTGCGGTGCGCAGCCAAAGATTGGCATCGAAATCCATGTCCCTGATGGCGGCGATATTGTGCAGGGGTACGAGCAGGAACGGCACCCCGGCCGTCCAGATCGACGGCACATGGTTTTCAAAGCCGAGATGTCCTTCGCTGACGCCGAGCGCATCGGCAAGCGCGGTGTGATCGAGCGGCAGCTCCACGCGGGACGATTTGCGCGGCAGGTCGAATTCCGCGAAGCTGACCGCGCCGGCACGCATCTTCACCGCGCAACGCACCGGACCCACCTGCTCTTCCAGCACGCAGACCATATCGATATCGTCATCGCCCTCGCCGCGATTTCGCTCGGCGATGGCCACCGCCGCGCCGACTGTCGGATGGCCGGCGAAGGGCAATTCACCCGATGGCGTGAAGATGCGCAGCGAAGCCGCATGGGCCAGGTTGCTGGACCGGTTGACGAAAACCGTCTCGGAGAGGTTCATTTCCCGCGCGATCGCCTGCATCGTGGCCTGGGGAAGATCATCGGCGTCATACATGACCGCCAGCGGGTTTCCCGCCATTTTCGTCTCGGTAAAGACATCGTAGATATCGTAGTTCAGCGCCACATCCGTCTCCTGCCACTCGTCATTCCGACTGCCTTGGCAAACTGCATCAGGCCGTCCCGCATCGCAACCCTTGTCAGCGGGCGCAAATCAAGAAGCTGTGGACCGGAGCGGTGAGGTCCGCCGTCAGGGAACGCCTGCGTCTTCGAAAGGCCTTGTCGCCAGCCGCTGTCTTCATGTACCAAGGGTGCGTCTGGCGGCTTGTTATCGACCTCCCTGTCGAGGTTTCAAGATTTCGAGCCGCTTCAACGGGTTACAGCGCCTTGCGTGGACGGGTTCCGGTCTGCGCCGTTGTCGAGGGAAGCGGATGTCGCATTCTACCTATTCACTGTCCTTCGTCGCCTCCGCAACCGAGGAGGCGCAGACGGCGCTGAAAGAGCTGAAAGGCATTTACGGCGATACGCCGTTCGAAGAGGCGGAAGTGATCGTCGCGCTCGGCGGCGATGGCTTCATGCTGCAGATTCTCAACGAGACGATGAATTCCGGCAAGCGTGTCTATGGCATGAACCGCGGGTCCGTCGGCTTCCTGATGAATGACTACCGGGTGGACGGCCTGCTGGAGCGCATCGCGGTGGCGAGCGGCAATGATTTCCATCCCCTGCGCATGACGACGACGGATTCCGACGGCGACGAATTCACGGCGCTTGCCATGAACGAGGTCAGCCTGTTTCGCCAGTCGCATCAGGCCGCCAAGCTTCGTGTGGAGGTGGACGGCAAGGTGCGGCTTGAAGAATTGATCTGCGACGGCATGATGGTGGCGACGCCGGCGGGGTCGACAGCCTACAATTTCTCCGCCCATGGACCCATCCTGCCGCTGGAATCGCCGCTGCTTGCGCTCACCCCGGTCAGCGCTTTCCGGCCGCGGCGCTGGCGCGGCGCGCTTTTGCCGAATAAGGTAACGGTCGATATTCATGTTCTCGAACGCGACAAGCGCCCTGTGAATGCGGTGGCCGACCACACCGAGGTGAAATCCGTTCGTCACGTTCGGATCGCACAATCGCAGGACAGGACGGCCAGAATTCTCTCGGATCCGGATCGTTCATGGTCGGACCGGGTTCTCGCCGAACAGTTCAACAATTGACGCCCACAATCGACAATGGCCATGCAACTGACAAGACCTATCCTCGCTGCCTTTCTTTTCGCCGCCGCCGTGCTTCCCGTGCGGGCGCAGACGGAAGCGATTGACGCGCTGCCGGTTTCGGCGATCTTCGTCGTCAGCAGCGGCATGTGGGAAGATCGCAATCTTGAGCCGGTGAAAGGCCCCGACGGGCAGTTGCGGCCGCCGCCTGCCTCGCCCACGCGCGGCTATTACAAGGTCATCGCCATCCGCCAGGGCGACGGCACGGCGAAAATCTACCTTCAGCGCATCGTCTTTACCGCCGATGGGCCGAATCTCCTGGAAAACATCGAGCTGGAAGAATTCAGCCAGATGAAATCCTATGTCACGGATATTCGTCCCGAAAGCTCGAATGGCGCACCCGCCTCGCCCGGACTGTTCGTGACCGTCTACCTGAAGACGGACCCGATAGCCAAGGAAGCGGAAAGCTGGACGATCCTGATCGATGAGCTGGGCGAGATGAAGATCGAGAAAGCGTCCAACTGATCGGCCCGAGGTGCGCGCCGGGCAAGGTTACGCTTGCAGCGCCTCCGGCCCGGCAAGAACCGCACCAAAATGATGTTTCCACAATCTCGCCCCGAGTTCACCGCTGCGGTCGAGACTGGAGCCCACCGTAAGCCACGGCAACAGCGTGGGATGCAGCCCCGCATCGAAGAGGGAAAAACCGGCGGCCAGCACGCAGGTATCGGCCTGAATGCCGCAGACCAGCACCCTGTCGAGTTTCAGCGACAGAAGATGGTCGATGACCTCCCGGGGTGGCGCATAACCGTGTTTGATGAAAACGCGATCTGCCGCAACAAGCGACTCGTCGTCCCTGCCCGGTTTCCAGCCGAGTTGCCGCTCGAAGGGTGTTACGCTTTCATCATGGCGCTCGACGGTGGCAATGCTGGGCATTGTCAGGGCGAGAGCGGATATTTCCGCCACCAGCGCAGCCGGCGGATTGAAGCTTGGCTGGACGTCGACGATATAGAGTGCCTGTTTCATGCTTGTCCTCCAACGAAAAACCCCTCGCAATGGGTTTGCGAGGGGTAATCTTTTTCAATCGACGCACTTGGCGCGTCAGTCGATATCCGCGACTTCCACATCCGCGCCGCCGCTGATGCGATGCGCGAGGGCCGCTTCCATGAATTCGTTCAGATCGCCGTCCAGCACGTTGCCGGGTGCGGTGCTTTCCACGCCGGTGCGCAGATCCTTGACCAGCTGGTAAGGCTGCAGAACGTAGGAACGGATCTGGTGGCCCCAGCCGATATCGGTCTTGGATGCGGCCTGGGCGTTTGCCGCCTCTTCCCGCTTCTGCAGCTCCACCTCGTAGAGGCGGGCGCGCAGCATGTCCCACGCCTTGGCGCGGTTCTTGTGCTGGGAACGCTCCTGCTGGCAGGCGACGGCAATACCGGTCGGAATATGCGTGATACGCACGG
The DNA here is from genome assembly GCF_004005385.1 of Agrobacterium sp. CNPSo 2736. Lineage (NCBI taxonomy): Bacteria > Pseudomonadati > Pseudomonadota > Alphaproteobacteria > Hyphomicrobiales > Rhizobiaceae > Agrobacterium > Agrobacterium sp. CNPSo 2736. Next base: position 312,130 of record NZ_RZTX01000002.1, read on the forward strand.
CCGAGTCGGTGGTGTTGACGTGCTGGCCGCCCGCGCCGGACGAACGATAGGTATCGATGCGGCAATCGCTCTCATTGATGTCGATCTGGATCGAATCGTCGACGACGGGGTAAACCCAGACGGAAGAGAACGATGTGTGGCGACGCGCATTGCTGTCATAGGGCGAAATACGAACGAGGCGATGCACGCCCGATTCCGTCTTCAGCCAGCCGAAGGCATTGTGGCCCTTGACGAGGATCGTCGCGGACTTGATGCCGGCTTCTTCGCCGTCGTGAACTTCAAGCACCTCGACCTTGAAACCTTCGCGGTCGGCCCAGCGGGTATACATGCGCAGAAGCATGTTCGCCCAGTCCTGGCTTTCGGTGCCGCCGGCGCCGGAATGCACTTCGAGATAGGTGTCGTTGGTATCGGCTTCGCCTGACAGCATGGCTTCCACCTGACGGCGGTTCGCCTCGCTCTTCAACGCTTTCAATGCGTCTTCGGCGTCCTTGACGATCTCGTCATCGCCTTCCATCTCGCCGAGTTCGATCAGCTCGATATTGTCCTTGAGCTGCTGCTCGAGCGCCTTGACGCCATTGATGCTGTCATCCAGCTGCTGGCGTTCACGCATCAGCTTCTGGGCTTCAGTGGCATCGTTCCAGAGGGTCGGATCCTCTGCCTTGTTATTCAACCAGTCCAGTCGTCTTATCGCCTGGTCCCAGTCAAAGATGCCTCCTCAGCAGGCTTATGGCCTGCTTGATTTCGTCGACTACGTTCACGATTTCATTGCGCATTTCGCTGGTTCTTCACCTTCATTGAAACTCGTTGCTCAAATAAATGCGGGGGGCGCGGATGTAAAGACCCGCGCCCCCGCCAAACGTCAGGAGTGATATCAATAAAGACCGCCGCCACCGCCGGTGATGGCCTGCTGCGCCTGCGGCGAGGTCTTCAGAATGTCTTCCTGCGACATGTATCCGTCATCGCCGATGACAGAGAAGGTGGAAGCGGGACCCGTGCCGGGCTTGAAGGCTTCCATGATGGTGTCCGGCTCGCCCTCGACCGCCGCCATGCCCGTCTTGCGGTTGACGGCGACGAAGTTCATGCCGGCAGGCACGATGAACTTGCTCGGCTCCATGTGCTTGGCCGCATCGGAGATGAACTCGCCGAAGATCGGCGCGGACAGCGAGCCGCCGGTGCCACCGCGGCCGAGAGGTGCGGGCGAATCGAAACCGATATAGAGGCCGGCGACCATGTCCGGTGTGTAACCGACGAACCAGGCATCCTTTTCATCGTTGGTGGTGCCCGTCTTGCCGGCAACCGGCAGATCGACCTTGATCTTGCCCGCCGCCGTGCCGCGCTGCACGACGCCTTCCAGCATCGAGGTCGTCTGATAGGCGGTCATCGGGTCGAGAACCTGCTCGCGATTGTCGACGATGACAGGCTCGTCCTGGTTCTGCCAGCTTGTGGCGTTGCAGCCTTCGCAGGCGCGCTCCTCATGCCGGAAGATCGTCTTGCCGTAGCGGTCCTGAATGCGGTCGATCAGCGTCGGCTTGATCTGCTTGCCGCCATTGGCGATGACCGAATAGGCCGAGACCATACGCATCACGGTCGTTTCACCGGAACCCAGCGACATGGACAGAAGCGGCGGCATCTTGTCGTAGATGCCGAAGCGCTCGGCATATTCCGCAACCAGATTCATGCCCATATCCTGCGCCAGACGCACCGTCATGAGGTTACGGGATTTTTCGATACCGAGACGCAGGGTCGACGGACCGGCGGAACCGCCGCCGTAATTCTGCGGCTTCCAAACCTGATTGCCGGAAACGACCTCAATCGGCGCATCGAGAATGACCGATGCCGGGGTATAACCATTGTCGAGCGCCGCCGCGTAGATGAACGGCTTGAAGGAGGAGCCCGGCTGGCGCATCGCCTGCGTGGAGCGGTTGAATTCCGACTGCGCATAGGAGAAGCCGCCGACCATGGCCAGAACACGGCCGGTATGCGGGTCCATCACCACCATGCCGCCCTGCACTTTCGGCGGCTGGCGCAGACGATATTCGTTACCCGAATTGGCAAGCGGCTGCGCATAAACGACGTCACCGGCCGAGAGGACGCCAACCGGCGACTTGGCGGTGGCCTTCTTGCCGGTCGCATCGCGGAAAGCCCAGCGCATGTTTTCAGCGGAGATATGGCCGCGCGTGCGCTTGTCGCCATCTTCCGTTTCCGTATCCGGCTGCACGCCGATATCGACGCCATCGGCAGCGACGGCAAGCACCACAGCGACTTTCCATTCCGGAACGTCGCGCAGGCCCTTGACCTTGGCGAGCGCCGCCGTCCAGTCACCCGCAGTCTCGATCTTTTCGACGGGTCCGCGGAAACCGCGACGCTCATCATATTGCACCAGACCGTCCTGAAGCGCCTTGCGTGCTTCCATCTGGATCTGCGGATCGAAAGAGGTGCGGACCGAGAGCCCGCCTTCGAGAAGCGCTTCCTCGCCATATTTCTCGACGATCTGACGACGGACTTCCTCGGCGAAATAATCGGATGCGAAGATATGCGCGCCACCGCGACGCAGATTGACGCCAAGCGGCTGCTTTTTGGCATCCGTGGCGTCGGCGACCGTGATGTAGCCGTTTTCGGCCATGCGGTCGATCACCCAGTCACGGCGCTCGAGAGCCGCCTTTTCGCGGCGGATGGGATGGTAATTGGCCGGACCCTTCGGCAGCGATGCGAGATAGGCGGTTTCCGCAATCGTCAGTTCCGTCACCGATTTGTTGAAATAGGTGAGCGCCGCGCCGGCAATGCCGTAGGAATTCAGGCCGAAGAAAATCTCGTTGAGATAAAGCTCGAGAATCTTGTCCTTGGAATAGGTCTGCTCGATGCGGAAGGACAGAATGGCTTCCTTGAGCTTGCGGTCAATGGTCTGGTCGTTGGTCAGAAGGAAGTTCTTCGCCACCTGCTGGGTGATGGTGGAGGCGCCGACCGGACGGCGGCCGGAGCCGAGATTCTGGATATTGACGAGAATGGCGCGGCCGAGGCCGAAGACATCCACACCCGGATGGTTGTAGAAATTCTTGTCTTCCGCCGAAAGGAAAGCAGCCTTCACGCGGTCGGGTATGGCCTGGATCGGCAGGAACAGGCGCTTTTCATGGGCATATTCCGCCATCAGCGCACCGTTGCCGGCATGCACGCGGGTCGTTACCGGCGGCTCATAGGTGCTCAGAACTGCGTAATCCGGCAGGTCCTTCGTCACGCCGTGCAAATAAATCGCACCGGCGGCGGCGGCGCACAGGAAGAGCACGCTGGCCAAGCCGAAAAAATATCCAATCAGTCTGATCATACCAAGCTACCGATAATTCGAATCGTAACCATCAACGCCCGACGATATACGGGCGCATCCTTGCATATCGCGTGCCGTTTTGCACACCATACCTTCGATGACAAGCCGGATACGGCAGCATTCGCTGATATGTTACCGGGCGGCAGGCCCGCAATCGCGCTGCGGACGCTTTGCGGATCGCCACCGAATCCGCTTTCCGAGTAACGCGGCGAATGTGAGTAAAATAGGGCTTCGCCTTCGTAATCGTCCGCAAGACCCAAGAATTGAACAGCTTTTCGGCGGTCAATGGCAGGGCGGCAACAGCATTGCCGCTCCGCCGGCTGCCCTCTCAGCCGCCATTTGCCATGGCCTTGGCGCGGTATCGCCCAACGGCGGTTGCCAGCGTATCGGCCACCTTCTTGCGCCATTCCCCATCGAGAAGCAGCTTTTCGTCTTCCGGATTGGAGAGGAAACCGAGTTCCAGCAGCACCGACGGCACATCATGGGCGCGCAGCACCATGAAACCGGCGTAACGGTGCGGATTGTTGATGAGCCCAACCTGCCCCTCAAAGGAGGAGACGATGTTTTCAGCCAGCGTCACCGAAAAGGCCTGCGTTTCACGGCGGGTGAAATCGAGAAGAATATCGGCGACCTCCGGCGGCTCGCTGGAGGCAGCGACACCCGCGATCTGGTCGGACTTGTTTTCGCGCTCCGCCAGTTCCTGCGCCTGCCGGTCCGATGCCCGGTCCGACAATGTATAGACGGTCGCGCCCCGGATGCCCTTTTGCTTCAACGTATCCGCATGAAGGGAGATAAAGAGGTTGGCATTGTTCTGGCGGGCGATGGTCACCCGTTCCGACAAGGCGAGAAACGTATCTGAATCGCGCGTCAGGAAAGCCTTGATACCGGGTTCGCGGTTCAGCCGCTCGGCAAGCTCCTTGGCGAAAGTCAGCGTAATGACCTTTTCCTCGGTGCCGGTGGTGCCGCCGGTGGCGCCGGCGTCGATGCCGCCATGGCCTGCATCGACAGCGATGACGAATTCCGCTGGCCGCGACGTCTTGTCATCCGGCGTGATCGCGGCAGTCGTCACCGGGGCTGGCGCCTGCCACTGCTGATCCTTCACCAGTTCCGCGAACTTGCCCTTGGTGGTGATTTCCGTATCGAGCACGAAATGGAAAGATTGGCCGTTATCGGTCTTTTTGGTTTCGGCAACCGCCACCTGAACCGGCTTTTTCGCCGTCAGCACGATGCGGGCGCTGTTCTGCCCCATGCTGCCAAAACGTATATCCGAAAAAAGACCGGTCGGCTTCAGGTCGGATGCGGGGAAGCTGAAATTCACCGCCGGAAAATCCACGACGATGCGGGCGGGCGAATCGAGATAGTGCACGTCGAATTCCGGCTCTTCAGCGAAATCGAGAACGATGCGCGTGCGCGCCTCATCGCCGATGATCCGTGCCTGATGAACGACGAGCGGCTCCACCGCATGGGCTGCCGGCGCGGCGGAAACAGCGGCGGCGACGGAAAATGCCAGAGCCGCCGCAAGCCGCGCGATTCGCGCGCCAAGCCGCCCTCTCCCACCGAATATCGCTGCGTTGCGCGTGAAATTCATGGTCTTCAAGAAATTCCGTATTTCAGTCATTTTCGATAAACGGCGAGGAAAAACGCCGGCAACAGTGCCGTTTCAACCACGCCGTACGATAGTTTGCGCATTTGCGCCCCACAATCGCAGGCCTTGGTGAACCAATTGTTAACCCGGAAATTCCACCAATAATATGGCATATTTAGCCAGCCTATTGCTATTATGACAGAGAAAACATACAACACGGATGAGGGTTAAAAGTGTTGACGGGATAGATGCCCGCCGGCTGCCAATCGAAAAAGACGCTGGCGCTGCAAATCGGGCAATCATCTGCCGTCGTTACATTTATCCTGAAACTCGATCAATTCCGGCCGTGGCCGGAGACCTACCCGGTGGCGCTGCCACCGCCGCTCTGAGGAGAGCAAATTCATCGGATCCCAAGGGGTCTATATATTATTGTCGTTCCGCCTGGCCAATGATGTCGCAGCAGTTTTCACATGAACCGGATACCAGGAGCAGGCCAAGCGCCTCGCCGTCGGTCCGGATGCTGCCAGTTTACAGACGCCCGGCAGGAGACTTCATTTCCGGCACATCCTTGCACTCATATGAAAGGCTCGTCCGTGTGGCGGGCCTGTTCTCGTATAAAACAAGGCTGCGCCGAGGAGCACAGCTTACATGGCAGACAAAATGCTTATCGACGCCTCCCACGAAGAGGAGACACGCGTAGTCGTTGTCCGTGGGAACCGGATCGAAGAATTCGATTTCGAATCGGAGCACAAGAAACAGATCCGCGGCAATATCTACCTTGCCAAGGTCACGCGGGTTGAACCCTCGCTTCAGGCGGCCTTCGTCGATTACGGTGGAAACCGCCACGGCTTTCTCGCTTTTGCGGAAATCCATCCGGATTATTATCAGATCCCGCTTGCCGACCGTCAGGCTCTCCTGAAAGCGGAAGCAGAGGATCATCGCCGCAGCGACGATTTCGAATCCGCTGATGCACCCGAGCCCGGCGCCCCCATGATCGACCTTTCGCAGGTGGATCAGCCGGATGTCGGCATTGTTTCCGCCAGCGAAACCACTGAAACGGTCGTCGTGGAAGAGACTGCGCCTGTCGCGGAAGAGGGTTCCGGGGAAGCGGCCGTCGAGGCCGTAGCCGAAGAAGCGCCCGCAGAGGAAGAAAAGCCGAAGAAGCGCACCCGTCGCCCCCGCGCCAAGAAGAAGACAGCGGAAGAAGAAGCCGCAGCGGCCGAGACCGCCGAAGCGTCTTCTGAAGACGACGGCAGCGCCGGCGGCGAAATGGCCGCCATGGTCGATACCGACACGATTTCCGAGGAAGTCGAGGGGCTTCGCCGCGGCAATGACGATGATGACGACGACGATGACGATCACCACGAAAAGGAAGTGATCGAATCCGTCGGCGCCGAAGACGCCATGGAAGAGGTTCCGGACCGCGTCGCCCGCAAGCCGCGCAAGCAGTATCGCATCCAGGAAGTCATCAAGCGCCGCCAGATCCTTCTGGTCCAGGTGGCCAAGGAAGAACGCGGCAACAAGGGCGCGGCGCTGACCACTTACCTGTCACTCGCCGGCCGTTATTCCGTTCTGATGCCGAATACGGCGCGTGGCGGCGGTATTTCCCGCAAGATCACCCAGCCGACCGACCGCAAGCGCCTGAAGGAAATCGCGCGCGATCTGGAAGTGCCGCAGGGCATGGGCGTCATTCTGCGTACCGCCGGCGCAAACCGCACCCGCGTCGAAATCAAGCGCGACTTCGAATATCTGATGCGCCTGTGGGAAAACGTCCGTACGCTGACGCTGAATTCCACGGCCCCCTGCCTCGTTTACGAGGAAGGCTCGCTGATCAAGCGTTCGATCCGCGATCTCTATAACAAGGATATCGGCGAGATCATCGTTTCCGGCGAAGACGGCTATCGTGAAGCGAAAGACTTCATGAAGATGCTGATGCCGAGCCACGCCAAGGTGGTTCAGCCTTACCGCGACATTCACCCGATCTTCTCGCGCTCCGGTATCGAAGCCCAGCTCGACCGGATGCTGCAGCCGCAGGTGACGCTGAAGTCGGGCGGTTACCTCATCATCAACCAGACGGAAGCGCTGGTTTCCATCGACGTCAACTCGGGCCGTTCGACCCGCGAGCATTCCATCGAGGAAACCGCGTTGACGACGAACCTCGAGGCGGCGGAAGAAGTGGCGCGCCAGCTGCGCCTGCGCGACCTTGCCGGCCTTGTCGTCATCGACTTCATCGACATGGAAGAAAAGCGCAACAACCGCGCTGTCGAGAAGAAGCTGAAGGATTGCCTGAAGAACGACCGCGCCCGCATCCAGGTCGGCCGCATCTCGCATTTCGGCCTCCTGGAAATGTCGCGCCAGCGCATCCGCGCTTCGGTGCTGGAATCGACCACGCAGGTCTGCCAGCACTGCGGTGGCACGGGCCATGTTCGCTCGGAATCCTCCATCGCGCTGCATGTTCTGCGCGGCGTCGAGGAATATCTGCTGCGCAACACCACCCACAACATCACGGTGCGTTGCACGCCGGAAACGGCGCTCTACCTGCTCAACCACAAGCGCGGCACGATCGTCGACTATGAAGGCCGCTTCGGCGTGTCGATCATCATCGCTGCTGACGCCGGCGTCGGTGCGCAGCATTTCGCCATCGATCGCGGTGAAGCCGTCGAAAATCCGGTGAAGATCGAAAGCCTCATCCAGATGCTGCCGAACTTCGTGGAAGAGGAAGACGATTTCGTCGCCGAGGTGGAAGAGGACGAAGACGAGGAAGAAATCGTCAAGGCCCAGAGCGCCGAGCCGCGCCAGCAGCAGCAGGGCGACAATGGCGACGAAGGCAAGCGCAAGCGCAAGCGTCGCCGCCGCCGTCGCGGCAAGGGCGGTCAGGGCGAGCAGAACGGCGCGCTCGACGCCCAGTCCGGCGATGCGGAAGGCGATGATGCCGAAGGTGACGACGATGGCGTCGAAACCGATGAAGCCGATGCTGAAACCGAAAACGGTGCAGCGGAAGCGGTAACCTCCGAAGAGGACGGCAAGCGCAAGCGCCGCCGTCGCGGCAAGCGCGGCGGACGTCGCAACCGTGCGGAAGACGAGGCGCTCGATGCTGCCGACTCGGAAGCCGAAGGTGAAGGCGAAGAGGCTTCCGCCGAAGCATCCGTAACCGAAGAGCCGACCGCCGCCGAGGTGGTGGAAGGTGCGGTTGCCGCGGTCGCGGAAGACGAAGTGCCGAAAAAGCCGCGCCGCACCCGCAAGGCGAAAGCCAAGACTGAAACCGAGGAAGCGCCGAAGGCCGAGGCCGTTGAAACGGTGGAGCCGGTGATCGTCGAAGAAACCGTCGTCGACGTCGCAATTGAAGAAGCGGGTGAGGCTTCGGCCGATCTGGCTTCGGAAGCGGAAGCACCGGCAACGGAAGAAAAGGTCCGCGCGAACCGGGGCAGCAATGTCTCGAGTTCGGAGCCGGTGGTCACCTCTTCCGGTTCCTCCAACCCCGCCGATGGCGACGAGCCCAAGCCCCGCAAGGGCGGCTGGTGGCAGCGCAAGGGCTTCTTCTGAGAGAAGCCACATCCTCAATAAAAGACGCCCGCAACGATGTTGCGGGCGTTTTCTTTTATAGGCGCAAAGAACAGGGCGTTTTTTTGAGCCGCTGACATTTCCTCATCCCTGTGCTTGTCAGAGGGATGAGGAGTGGGAAAGGTCCACCCGTCAAACAGACCGCGTCAGCCCGCCATCAACGCGGATATTCTGACCGGTAATATACCCGGCCCCCTCAGAGGCAAGGAATGCCACGGTGGCGGCGATTTCCTCGCTCTTGCCGTAACGCTGCATCGGCACGCTCTCGCGGCGTTCCTCCGTCGCCGGCAGGCTGTCGATCCAGCCGGGCAGAACATTGTTCATGCGCACATTGTCGGCCGCATAGGTATCGGCGAAAATCTTGGTGTAGGAGGCAAGGCCGGCGCGGAACACGGCGGATGTCGGGAACATGCTGCTCGGTTCGAAAGCCCAGGCGGTAGAGATGTTGACGATGGCACCCGCCTTCTGTTTCACCATGACGGGGGCGACAATCCGTGTCGGGCGGATGACGTTCATGAGGTAGACATCGAGGCCGGTGTGCCATTGCTCGTCGGTAATATCGAGAATGGAGGCACGCGGGCCATGGCCGGCGCTGTTGACCAGCACATCGATGCGGCCGAATTTTTCGAGCGTCAAATCCGTGAGCCGCTGGAGATCGTCATTGGACTGGTTGGAGCCGGTGACGCCGATGCCGCCCAACTCCTGCGCCAGCGCCTCTCCCTTGCCAGAAGAGGACAGGATTGCGAGTTTGTAGCCATCCGCGGCCAGACGTTTCGCCACGGCAGCCCCCATGCCGCTGCCGCCTGCCGTTACAATCGCTACTTTTTCCGTCGACATCGCTTTTCTCCTTGTCCAATCCTAAGTGTTCGCACCACATTGCCCATCTATAACGGGTTTCAAAGGCGAGTTCGAACCAGAAAGCCTTGCAGCGGCATGCAGAAAAACTGATGCTGGAAATGTCAGCCTAAGCCATTTTCCTCTGCCGAATGGGCTTTCCGGCTATCGGCCGGCGCTTCCTCCCTCTCCTCCAGGCCATAGTCGCGGATCACCTGCGCGATACGCAGCCGGTAATCGGAAAAAATACCGGACCGGCCCAGCGACTGCGCGGCGCGATGCGGCATGGTGTTGCGCCATGCCCTCACCGCTTCCTCGTCCCGGAAAAAGGACAGAGACAGCATCTTGTCCGGATTGCCGATGCTTTGAAACCGCTCGACGGACAGGAATCCGTCGATGGTTTCCAGTTCAGCCCGCAGGCCTGCCGCGATGTCGAGATAATGCTGCTTCTCGCCTTCAGCAGGCCAGACCTCGAAGATAACGGCGATCATTGTCCGCCTCCGGCGTGCGGAGCGGAGGCGAGACGCAGGAAAAGTCGGTCCTCTCGGCGAATGAACTGTTCACGGCGGGCGAATTCATAATTTTCCCGCCCCGCAGGATCGGCGGCGAGCCGTGCCCTGTAGGCTTCGTAGGCGGCAAGATTTTCGATGTTGTAGACACCGTAAGCAATGGTGCTCGATCCTTCCTTCGGCGCGTAATAGCCGATCAGATCAGCCCCGCAGCGCGGTATCGCCTCACCCCATGTGCGGGCATATCGTTCAAAGGCGTCGACCTTGAAAGGATCGATCTCGTAGCGGATGAAACAGGTCAGCATCGTTTGTCTCCTCGTGGTTTGCCTCTCCCTTCTACGCCATTGCCTTGCATCAATGCTTCGGCTATCATCGAAGCATGAAAGATGGACCCCTGATCGCCAATGTCGCCGCGCTGATCGGCGACCCTGCCCGCGCCAACATCCTGACGGCGCTGATGGACGGACGTGCGCTGACCGCAAGCGAGCTTGCCGAAGCCGCCGGCGTGACGTTGCAGACCGCCAGCGGGCATCTGTCGAAGCTCTCCGAGGCGCAACTCCTGAAAGCGGAAAAACAGGGACGTCACCGCTATTTCCGTCTTTCCGATGAGGATGTGGCGCATGTTCTGGAAGCGTTGATGGGTCTTGCCCAGCGCACGGGTGCAGTCCGCGTCCGCACGGGACCGAAGGACAAGGCGTTGCGGGAAGCGCGCATCTGCTACGATCATCTGGCCGGGGAAAGCGGCGTGGCGCTGCTTGCCGCCATCACCGCAAAAGGGCTCGTGACGTTAGGTGATGATCCTGCCCTTACGGAGAGCGGACGCGACTTCTTCTCGAACTTCGGCATCGACCTTTCGCCGCTCGAAAAGGCCCGTCGCCCGGTCTGCCTGCATTGCCTGGACTGGAGCGAACGTCGCCATCATCTCGGCGGCGGGCTTGGCGCATCGCTGCTTGAAGCGATGCAGCAGCGGGACTGGCTGCGGCGCGGAAACGGCCGTGTGCTCACCTTCACTGAAAAGGGTGAAAAGGCGTTCAACAGCACCTTCGGCTGCACGCCCGCCTGATTTCCCTAATCGGATGATCCCGGCTTATTTCAGCCAGCCGGCGATACGTCCAACGGCCTCGGCGATATCCGACACGGAACCCGCATAGGAAATGCGCAGCGCCCTGTGGCCTTCCTCGGGGTCAAAATCCATGCCGGGCGTCGCCGCCACATCGATTTCCGCCAGCATGCGCTTGGCAAAATCCATGCTGTCATTGGAAAAGCGGCTGGTATCGACATAAGCGTAAAAAGCGCCATCCATCGGGGATGCCAGCGGCAGGCCGATCTCCGGCAGGCGCGCCATCAGGAAATCGCGGTTGGTGCGATAGCTTTCCCGGTAGACATCCAGCTCCTCCGCCGCCGAAAAGGCTGCGGTCGCCGCAAGCTGCGACAGTTCGGGCGCGGAAATATAAAGGCTCTGGGCCAGACACTCGACGGGACGGACCAGATTTTCGGGCAGCACCATCCAGCCGATGCGCCAACCGGTCATGCAATAATATTTGGAGAAGGAGTTGATGATCACGGCATTGTCGGTGATTTCGAGCGCGCTCGTCTCTTCGCCGACAAAGGTAAGGCCGTGATAGATCTCGTCGGAAATGAAAGCCATGTCGCGGCTTTCGCAATAGCTGGCGAGCCGCTTCAGCGCCTCGCGGCCGGTAACCGTGCCGGTTGGATTGGCCGGGCTTGCCAGAAGCACGCCCTTCAGCTTGCAGCCGGCTTTCGTTTCTGCCCGCTCCAGACTTGCCGGCGTCAGCGTATAGCCGGTTTCGGCGGTGACCGGCACTTCCACGACATTGAGGCCGAGAGCCTTCAGAATATTGCGATAGGCCGGATAGCCGGGCCTTGCGATGGCGACATAATCGCCCGCATCGAAAAGGCCGAGGAAAGCGAGATTGAAGGCCGCAGACGAACCCGTCGTCACGGCGATGCGCGCCGGATCGATGGCGACCTGGTGGCGCAGCCGGTAATGGCCGGCAATCGCCTCCCGCAGCTCGCGCAGACCCAGCGCGTCGGTGTAACCGATCCGCCCATGCTTTAGCGCCGCCTCAGCCGCCGCAAGCGAGGCTTTGGGTGCGGGATGGGAGGGCTGGCCGACCGCCATGGAAATGACGGGGCGGCCCGCCTGCCTGCGCCGATTCGCTTCCGCCAGAATATCCATGGCGTGAAAGGGTTCGACTGCGCTCCGCTTCGACATCGTAATCAAGGGCATGCTCTTTCCTGAACCGTATTTCAGAGACTTGCCGCAGAATCACAATCTTCACAATCATGCGATCATAATGCGGACAAGTATTTTTGCCGTATGGCATTTGGCTTAAAGTAAGGTAATTGCCTTCATAAGATTTCAAGAGGCTCCGGCCGCACAGAATGAGGACCGATATGGCGCATTTTCTCCGTTCCACCCTTCTCGCCAGCGTGACGGCCCTTTCGACGGTATTCGCCTCCCTGCCCGCCCACGCGCTCGACGAGCAGCAGAAGAAGGAGATGGGCGAGTTCATCAAGCAATATCTGATCGAGAACCCGGAAATCATGCTCGAGGTTCAGGATGCGCTTGAGCGCAAGCAATATGCGGCGCGCAACGCCAAGGCGGCGGAAGCCGTCGCCGACAACAAGAAGGCCATCTTCGAATCGAAATTCGATCTGGCGCTCGGCAACCCGGATGGCGACGTCACGCTGGTCGAGTTCTTCGACTACAATTGCGGTTATTGCAAACGCGCCATGGGCGACATGGACAATATTCTGAAGAGCGACAAGAAGGTGCGTGTCGTCCTCAAGGAATTCCCAATCCTCGGACCGGAATCGGTTGCGGCCCACCGCGTCTCCAATGCCGTGAAGCTGCTTGCGCCGGCCAAGTATCCCGAATTCCAGCGCACGCTGCTCGGCGGCCGCGGACGGGCGAATGAGGACAGCGCCATGGAAGTCGCGACCTCGCTCGGTCTCAAGGAAGCCGATATCCGCAAATCGATGGCGGAGAACCCCAATGACGAGCAGGTGCAGGAAACTTACAAGCTGGCAACCAGCCTCGGCATCACCGGAACGCCGTCCTATATCGTCGGCGACGAGGCGGTTTTCGGTGCGGTCGGCGCCGACCCGCTGAAGGAAAAAATCGCCAATATGCGCAGCTGTGGAAAAGCCACCTGCTCCTGATTGCTAAAAAAGCCACTGCATTCCCTGTGAGATGCCTGCCAAGCGGCCGGTTTAGGGCTTGCGGGGGCTTTTCCTTGACCGCTGCGCAGTCTATAGGTGTCGCTGATTTTCTTATGGAAACGTGAATGAGCAACATCATCATCGTCATCAACGGCCCCAATCTCAACATGCTGGGAAAAAGGGAACCGGGTATCTATGGTGGCAAGACGCTGAAGGACATCGAGAATGATTGCCTTCAAGCCGGTGCCGATCTCGGTTTCGCAGTGGAATTCCGCCAGTCCAACCACGAAGGCGTGCTGGTGGACTGGTTGCAGGAGGCTGGCGAGCGGGCGGCGGGCGTCGTCATCAATCCCGGCGCCTACAGCCACACATCCATCGCGTTGCATGACGCCATTCGCGCGATTTCCACGCCCGTCGTGGAAGTGCACATTTCCAACATCCACGCCCGCGAAGAGTTCCGTCACAAATCGATGGTATCACCCGCGGCAAAGGGCATGGTCTGCGGTTTCGGACCATATGGATACATCATGGCGCTTCACGCGCTGAAAAACATCACGGCATAAAAAGAAACAAAGAATAGGGTTTGTCATGTCTGAAAAGAAACAGGGTATCGACAAGGAACTGATCCGCGAACTCGCGAATATCCTCAACGATACCGACCTTTCGGAAATCGAAGTGGAGCAGGAAGACCTGCGCATCCGCGTCTCCCGCGCCGCTCCCGCTCCCGCCACGGTCTATGCTGCAGCGCCCGCCGCTTATGCGCCCGCGCCGGCAGCTCCCGCTGCCGCTCCGGCACTCGCAGCACCGGCCGCCCCTGCAGCCGCCGCAGCACCCGCCCGTAACCCGGCCAACACCGTGTCCTCGCCGATGGTCGGCACGGTCTATCTTTCGCCTGCCCCGGGCGCACGTCCCTTCATCGAAGTGGGCGCAACCGTCAAGGAAGGCCAGACCATCCTCATCGTCGAAGCCATGAAGACCATGAACCAGATCCCGGCTCCCAAGTCGGGCAAAGTCGTGGAAATCGTCGTCAACGACGCTCAGCCCGTGGAGTATGGCGAAGCCCTCGTGGTCATCGAATAAAGGCGGTTCAGCATGGTTTCGAAGATCCTCATAGCCAACCGCGGCGAGATTGCGCTACGCGTCCTGCGCGCTGCCAAGGAGCTTGGCATTCCGACGGTGGCCGTGCATTCCACGGCCGACGCGGACGCCATGCATGTGCGCCTTGCCGACGAAAGCGTCTGCATCGGCCCGCCGCCCTCGCGTGACAGCTACCTCAACATCCACCAGATCGTTGCGGCCTGCGAAATCACCGGTGCGGACGCCGTTCACCCCGGTTACGGCTTCCTTTCGGAAAATGCCAAGTTCGCCGATATTCTCGACGCGCACGGCATCACCTTCATTGGACCGACCGCCGAACATATCCGCATAATGGGCGACAAGATCACCGCCAAGCAGACGGCGCAGGAACTCGGCATTCCCGTGGTTCCCGGTTCCGATGGCGAAGTGAAGCCTGAAAACGCGCTCGAAATCGCCCGGACGATCGGCTTCCCGGTCCTCATCAAGGCGACGGCGGGCGGCGGCGGCCGCGGCATGAAGGTGGCGAAGACCGAAGCCGATCTGGAAGAAGCCGTTGCGACGGCCCGCTCCGAAGCGGCAGCAGCCTTCGGCAACGACGCCGTTTACATGGAAAAATACCTCGGCAAGCCGCGCCATATCGAAGTGCAGGTTTTCGGCGATGGCGAAGGCAATGCCGTTCACCTCGGCGAACGCGATTGCTCGCTGCAGCGCCGTCACCAGAAGGTGCTGGAAGAAGCCAATTCGCCGGCTCTGACCGTCGAACAGCGCATGAAGATCGGCGAGATTTGCGCGAGCGCCATGCGCAAGCTGAAATATCGCGGCGCCGGCACCATCGAGTTCCTCTATGAAAACGGCGAGTTCTATTTCATCGAAATGAACACCCGTCTGCAGGTGGAGCATCCGGTGACGGAAGCCATCACCGGCATGGATCTCGTGCAGGAACAGATCCGGGTCGCTTCCGGCCAGGGCCTGTCGGTCACGCAGGACGATATCGAATTCCATGGCCATGCCATCGAATGCCGTATCAATGCCGAGGACCCGCGCACCTTCGTTCCCTCGCCGGGCACGCTGACCTATTTCCATACGCCGGGCGGCCTTGGCGTGCGCGTCGATTCGGGCGCCTATCAGGGCTACAAGATCCCGCCCTATTACGACAGCATGATCGGCAAGCTGATCGTTCACGGCCGCGACCGTGACGAGTGCATTCGCCGCCTGCGTCGTGCACTGGACGAATTCGTCGTCGACGGCATCAAGACCACGCTGCCGCTTTTCCAGGACCTCCTCGAAAACGAGGATATCCTGAACGGCGATTACGACATTCACTGGCTGGAAAAATATCTGGCCGGTGACGCGTCTCACTAAGACGATATGGTTGGGCGGCGCAGCAGAAATAACGGCATAACGGTCGATATCCTGCTGCGCGCCTATTCCGCCGGCCTGTTCCCAATGGCCGATTCGGCTGACGATCCCGAGCTTTTTTGGGTCGAGCCGGAAATTCGGGGAATCATCCCACTCAATGGTTTTCACGTTTCCAAAAGCCTCGCCAAGGCGATGCGCAGGAAGCCGTTCGAGATTCGCTTCAACACCGCTTTCGAAGCGGTGATGGCCGGATGCGCGGCGGAAGCGCCGGACAGGCCGAGCACCTGGATCAACGCCACCATCCGCAGGCTCTATACCGAGTTGCACCAGATCGGCCACGCCCATAGCGTCGAGGCGTGGGAGGGCGAGGAGCTTGTCGGCGGGCTCTACGGCGTCTCGCTGGGCGCTGCCTTCTTCGGCGAGAGCATGTTTTCCCGCCGCACCAATGCATCGAAGATTTGCCTCGTGCATCTGGTCGAGCGTTTGCGGCAGCAGGGATTTACGCTGCTCGACACGCAGTTTACGACCGAACATCTGAAGACATTCGGGGCAATCGACATTCCAAAGTCGGAATATGCCACGATACTTGAAGCGGCTGTAGACAGGCCGGATGTGCCCTTCGAAAAATTGTCGGCGCAAGAAAATCCACACTGAAAACAACCTGAGATTTTGCTTGCAACCCTCAAAAACATGACTTATCCGATCATGATATATGGTTCACCGGGGATTGTCATGCGCTGGATTGCGGCCTTGTTATTGATGTTGACGCCGGCGGCGAATGTCACCGCTGCCGAACAACGCCCGAACCCGCAGGCCGCCTGGCGAGGCGAAATTTCCCGAGCCTTGACGGGCGTAACCGGCCGCCCGGAACTCAAGGTCGTGCGGACGAACAAGAAGCAGGTGCTCCTTGTTACTTTCCGCGTTGACCCGGCGGGAAAGATGCAGGCTGTTCAGGTCAAAAACATAAGGGATAGCACCTATCAGACAAGAACGGCCGTGAAGAGGGCATTTTCAGAAATCAGATTCCCCTCACCTCCCGCCGGCGATCAGCCTAATAAGTTCACCGTTCCGATCGTGATCGAGCCCGAACTGACGCGGGAGGAAATGATCGAACAACTGGAAAGCAAAAGCAAAGCCCTGGCCGATTTGGCCGAGAAGCTCAGACGCCAGAAATAAGGCGCGGTCGTGGGTTAATTACTTGCTTGCCGTAGAGGGAGCGGGAACTTCCGAGTCCTGCTTGCAGCCCGTCAGCCACACGTCGTAGATCGGGTGTTCCACAGCGTTGAGGCCGGGGCTGTCGGCGAACATCCAGCCCGTGAAAATCCGCTTGATCTTGCGGTCGAGCGTGATTTCATCAACCTCGACAAAAGCGTCGATCTTCTGGGTTTCCGTCTGGTCACGGGAATAACAGACTTTCGGCGTCACCTGAAGCGCGCCGAACTGCACGGTCTCATCGATGTAAACATCGAAGGAAGTGATGCGGCCGGTGATCTTGTCGATGCCGGAAAACACCGCCACGCGGTTTTCCAGACGGGCAGCAGAAACGGGCGAAATGAGGATGACAGCAGAGACCGCTGCAAACAGCGAGACTGTCAGCGCACGCAAAGAACGATCCCGCGTGAATTTCCTCATACGATATGTCTCCAAATATTTGCCTGTGTCGAACCGCCGACCGGATCAACGCCTAAGGGCGGAATGTGGCAAAAACCGGTGAGGCCGGATGCAAGCGCGGGGTTTTGCACAACACCGCGCATCGCAAGATACTTAGTTGCCGGGTGTCCAGGCGTCGTAGTCGCCGGTCACGCGCGGGCGCTCGCCGGCCACGGCCAACGATCCCTGCGGGCGATAGGCCTTGGAGGAGCCGGTGAGGTTCGGCTGGTGCGGCTTCTGCCAATCGCGCGCAACGTAGCTTTCCTGGCTTGGCGGCACGTCGGTGCGGTAATGCATCCAGCCATGCCAGCCGGGCGGAATGGCCGACGCTTCGGCATAACCGTTATAGATCACCCAGCGGCGCGGCATGCCCCAGGAGGTGGTGCCGCCTTCGTAATAGGTGTTACCCAACTCGTCCTGTCCCACCTTCTTGCCGAAACGCCATGTATGAAACCGCGTTCCGATCGTCTGGCCGTTCCACCAGGTGAAGATTTGCGTCAGGAGAGTCTTCATTCTACGTTCCTCGGGCTTGAATGCGCCGCAGCGATTTTCCGTGCACGGCACAAGACATGCTTATGCCGCCCCTCACGGCAATTGTCCAGCATTTCGAGATATATCCGTGCTATTTCAGCTTCATCCTGAAGCCTAAATGCCGCTTCTCGAAACCCAGCCGCTCATAGAAGCGGTGAGCGTCCAGCCGGGCCATGTTGGACGTCAGCTGCGCGGCGTTCAGGCCCTGCCGGCGGGCTTCTTCCAGGCAATGATTGATCATCACCGCGCCGATGCCGCGACCGCGCATGTCGGCGCGCGTCTGCACCGCCTCAATCACCATGGACTTCGCCCCTCGCCCGACGAGCTTGGTCAGGATCGCCGTCTGGAAGGTGCCGACCACCTCGCCGTCCAGTTCGGCCACATAGAGCGTTTCGCTCGGCGATGCCTCGATGGCGCGGAAAGCGGCGAGATAATCCGGCTGCGCCGATTCTTCCGCCGTATCGCCGTGGCCGCCGATCTCGTCGGCGGCAAAAATGGCGGCGAGTGCCGGAAGATCGTCTTCGCGCGCCGTGCGGATGATCAGCTTGTGCAATGTCTCATTCATCGGGTCAGGCTCTTTTCCATAACGATGCCGGGCAACCCCTCGATGCCCGCCATGCGCTCGATTCGGTCCACCTCCACAAATCCGACGCCTTCATAAAAGGCGATTGCGACAGTATTTTTAGGCTCGACTTCCAGCCGCATGATTTCCGCATCCGGAAAACAGGTTTCCAGTTCGGCGAAGAGATCGCGGCCAATGCCCTGACGCTGAAGATCGGGGGCGACATAGAGCTGGTGCAGCAGGGCCGTTTTCGCCATTTTGGTGGACATGGAGCCATAGGCCATGCCGCCGATCCGCTTGCCGTCGTCAGCCACCAGAAACTCGCCACCCTTTTTCTCGATGCGGTCCTTCATGGCCTGCGGCGAATGCCATGCGAGGATCAACTGGTTCACCTTGTCCACGCCGTAGATCGCATCATAGGTCGCGTGCCACGTCGTGGCGAGCAGGGTGCGCACCGGCTCGATGTCACGCAGGCTTGCCGTGCGGATGAAGAACATGATTTGGCTCCGTCTCAGAATAGAAAAAGCCGGGCGTTGATCCCGGCAAAAGTGATGACAGTCGTTCGTACTCGACGTCATCCTCGGGCTTGTCCCGAGGATCTGAGCACGTTTGACCTTGTGGGTCGTTAGATCCTCGGGACAAGCCCGAGGATGACGGATGAGAGCTGTCGGCCTCAATGCCTCCAGGCACGAGGCAGCGTCCGCTTACTCTTCCTCGATACCGAGCTTGGCCTTCACCAGCGCCTGCACCGCCTGCGGGTTGGCCTTGCCGCCCGTCGCTTTCATGACCTGACCGACGAACCAGCCGGCGAGCGTCGGCTTTGCCTTCACCTTCTCGACCTGATCGGGGTTGGCGGCGATGATCTCGTCCACGGCCTTTTCGATGGCGCCGGTATCGGTCACCTGCTTCATGCCGCGGGCTTCCACGATTTCAGCCGGGTTGCCGCCCTCGTTCCATACGATTTCGAACAGGTCCTTGGCGATTTTGCCGGAAATGGTCTCGGCCTTGATGAGATCGATGATGCCGCCGAGCTGTTCCGGCGAAACCGGCGTCGTCTCGATATCCTTGCCCGATTTGTTCAGCGCGCCGAGCAGATCGTTGATGACCCAGTTGGCGGCTGCCTTCGCATCGCGACCGGCGGCCACGGCCTCGTAATAATCGGCAATCGCCTTTTCCGAAACGAGGATCGAGGCGTCATAGACCGACAGGCCAAGATCGGCCACGAAACGGGCCTTCTTGTCATCGGGTAGTTCCGGCAGATCGACCTTCAGCGCTTCGACGAAAGCATCGTCGAATTCGAGCGGCAGCAGGTCCGGATCGGGGAAATAACGGTAATCATGCGCATCTTCCTTGGAGCGCATGGACCGCGTCTCGCCCTTGCCGGGATCGAACAGGCGGGTTTCCTGATCGATCACGCCGCCATCTTCCAGAATGGCGACCTGGCGACGCGCCTCATATTCGATGGCCTGACCGACAAAGCGGATGGAATTGACGTTCTTGATTTCGCAGCGCGTGCCGAAACCTTCGCCCGGACGGCGCACGGAAACGTTGACGTCGGCGCGCATCGAGCCTTCGTCCATGTTGCCGTCGCAGGTACCGAGATAACGCACGATGGAACGCAGCTTGGTGAGATAGGCCTTGGCCTCATCCGACGAGCGCATGTCCGGCTTGGAGACGATTTCCATCAGCGCCACGCCCGAACGGTTCAAATCCACGAAGGACATGGTCGGGTGCTGGTCATGCATGGACTTGCCGGCGTCCTGCTCCAGATGCAGACGCTCGATGCCGATCTCGATATCTTCGAAATTGCCCTGACGGTCCGGACCGAGCGAAATGGTAATGGTGCCCTCACCGACGATCGGGTCCTTGAACTGCGAAATCTGGTAGCCCTGCGGCAGATCCGGATAGAAGTAGTTCTTGCGGTCGAAGATCGAGCGATGGTTGATCTTCGCCTTCAGGCCAAGACCGGTGCGCACCGCCTGTTTGACGCATTCCTCGTTGATGACGGGCAGCATGCCGGGCATGGCGGCATCCACCAGCGACACGTTGGAATTCGGCGCGTTGCCGAAGGTGGTCGATGCACCGGAAAACAGCTTGGAATTGGAGAGAACCTGCGCATGCACCTCCATGCCGATCACGATTTCCCAATCGCCGGTGGCGCCGGGAATGAAGCGTTTCGGGTCGGGGGTGCGCACGTCTACAAGGGTCATCTGAAGCTCACGATATACGGGTTCTTTGGCCTTGGTGGGTAGAACAAATGGAGCGCGGGCGCAAGACATCTTGCACCCTCTCACGCCAGGCCCGGGATTTTCGCCGATACAGGACACGCGTTTTTTACGCTTCCCGGTTTCAATTCACGTCATGATGACGCTCGCTCTCTGTTTCATAAGCTATATCGCCTTCAATCTTTTCGTCTTTCTTGTCTATTGGTGGGACAAGGAAGCGGCGAGAAATGGCGCATGGCGCATCCGGGAAAGCACGCTGTTATCGCTTGCACTCATCGGCGGCAGCCTGGGCGCAATCTCGGCACAACGGCTGCTGCGGCATAAAACGCGCAAGGAACCGTTCCACAGCATCCTGATATCGATCGTGATATTGCAGCTAGGCCTTGTCGCATCGCTCGCCATCATGCCGGATTGGCCGATGCGGCTGGTGGACGCTCTGCAAACTCCATCTTAGAAAGCCGGCCCATAAAGACCGCTCTCAACCTCGGCCAATTGCTTCTGCAGGCCCACCGACTGCACTTCGCGGTCGAGCTTTGGCGCATAGGAGACGGAGAGCCAGCGGACGCTATAGCCATGGTGGCGGAAAAAGGAGACGGCCGGCTCATTCTGGGCATGGGTTTCAAGCCGGATGGTCTCGAACCCCCTGTCCTCAATCAGCCTTTCGAGATCGCCCAACAGGTGGGTGCCTACCCGCCGGCGCTGAAAATCAGGATCGATCCAGAAATCGGAAATCGTCTCGTCGAAATGTTCTCGCGCCGCCCATCCGGCAACCGAGCCGCCAAACTCCGCCACCCTGATCGCCAGCCATGACGAGCGGGTAAAATTGGAAAAGGCGCTGGCCGCATTGTCGTAAAGGGTCGGGGTGATGCCGAGAGCCGCGGTTGCCTGTCGCCATGCCCTGAGGCCGATGGCCGCCAGAACCTCCGCTTCCTGCTCATGCGCATTGCGAATGACGATCAAGCCGCGCCCTCCATGGCCGTTGAAATTAAACCATTGCCGGCGCGATTCGACCAGCATGGTTTTTCTCGCGCCTGGCGGGACTTGACCGCCTCGGCTTTGCCCGCTACCCAAAAGGAGCAAGAACGGAGTTTTTATGTTCGCTCAATCGGAGTCCCGGTAAAGGCCCTGCCCGCAAGTTTATTGCGCGCCGGGCCATGCTGAAACCGAGCCGGATGCCTTAACGGCACCCGGATTTGCTTTCACGCGTCTATATGACGCCGACCGGACTTCCAAAAAATGGACATTTCCCGCGCCGAACAGCGCATTCTTCACCTGCTCGCCCAGGGCGGCAGAATTGAACTCGTTCGAGACGACGCCCACAAAATCGAAAAACTCGCGCTCTACACGCGTGACGGCTGGATTTTCAGCGGCCTCGATCTCCTCACTTTCCGCAAACTGAAACGGAAGAGAGCCATCGCCTCCTCGGGCGGCAAGCCTTACCGCATCACCACGCGCGGGTTGGAACTCGTGCGGGGTGAGCTGGACAATCGATAAATCAACCGGGCGGCGGCAATGCTGTCGCCCGGCATTTCGCCGAGAAGCAACTGCGGCCGTAAGAGCGGGTTATAGCGAGAGCCTGCGCTCCAGCTTCACCTTCTCGAGTTCGACTTTCATGATGTCGGACCATTCCACGCCGCGCCAGACGATCTCAAATCCGCAACGCTCGTAAAGACCGATGGCTGCGCGGTTTCTGGCATGGGTGTCGATGGTGGCGAGCGGCAGGCCTTGCGCACGCATTCTGTCGAGAAAATGAAGGATGAGGGCTTTGCCGATCCCCTTGCCCTGCCAGTTCGGGTCCACCCAGAGATCGGAAATGTGATGCGGCGCCGTATCGCACGCTCCCCAGCCGGCAACAACGCCGTCCATTTCAGCGACGACAATATCACCGGTCGGAGACTTGGCGAAACTCTCGAATTCGCCCCTCACCCGCTCGATGACATCGGGATCGAGATAGCTGTCGTCGAAGGCGTCACCGGAACGCCAGGCGGCAAAACCGACGAAGCCGACCGTATCGCGGTCGGCTTCATTCATGTCTCGTAGCGTGAGGCTTTTCACCACCATTTGGCGGGGGTGAACTTGCCGGCCGCCTGCTCGATGGCGTGCGCCGTCTTGAACAGCGTTTCTTCCTCGAAAGGCTTGCCGATAAGCTGGAGGCCGAGCGGCAGGCCCTTGCCGTCAAGGCCGGCGGGAACCGAAAGGCCCGGAAGACCCGCCATGTTGACGGTGATTGTGAAAACGTCCTGCAGGTACATCTTCACCGGATCGGAGGCGAGTTCCTCGTCACCGACTGCGAAGGCGGAAGACGGGGTGATCGGCGCCAGAATGGCGTCGACGCCTTCGTGGAAGACGTTTTCGAAGTCGCGCTTGATGAGGGTGCGGACCTTCTGCGCCTTCAGATAATAGGCGTCGTAGTAACCGGCGGACAGCACATAGGTGCCAACCATGATGCGGCGCTGCACTTCCTTGCCGAAGCCGGAGGCGCGGCTCTTTTCGTACATGTCGGCAATGTCCTTGCCGTCGACGCGCAGGCCGTAACGAACGCCGTCATAACGGGCAAGGTTGGACGAGGCTTCCGCCGGCGCGACGATGTAGTAAGCAGGCAGCGCGTATTTGGTGTGCGGCAGCGAAATATCGACCACTTCGGCACCGGCATCGCGCAGCCACTCGACGCCCTTGGCCCAGAGCTTTTCGATTTCTTCCGGCATGCCATCGACGCGATATTCCTTCGGAATACCGATCTTCAGGCCCTTGAGCGACTGGCCGATGGCCTTTTCGTAGTCCGGCACCGGCAGGTCGACGGAGGTCGTATCCTTGGCGTCGACGCTCGCCATGGTCTTCAGCAGGATCGCGGCATCACGCACGTCACGGGCAATTGGGCCGGCCTGATCGAGCGAAGAGGCATAAGCGACGATGCCGAAGCGCGAGCAGCGGCCATAGGTGGGCTTGATGCCAACGGTGCCGGTGAAGGCTGCCGGCTGGCGGATGGAGCCGCCGGTGTCGGTCGCGGTGGCGCCGGCGCACAGATGCGCGGCCACGGCTGCGGCGGAACCGCCGGAGGAGCCGCCGGGGACCAGCTTCTGGTCGGAGCCATTGGCGCGCCACGGGTTGATGGCCGGGCCGTACCAGGAGCTTTCATTGGACGAGCCCATGGCGAATTCGTCCATGTTGAGCTTGCCGAGCATGACGGCGCCCTGATCCCAGAGGTTCTGGGTGACGGTGGATTCATATTTCGGCTTGAAGCCATCGAGAACATGCGAACATGCCTGCGTGTGCACGTCACGGGTGGCGAAAAGGTCCTTCACGCCAAGCGGAACGCCTTCCAGCTCGCCAGCCTTGCCGGCAGCGATGCGTTCGTCGGAGGCTTTCGCCATGTCGCGCGCCTTTTCAGGCGTTGTCGCCACATAGGCGTTCAGCGCGCCGTTGGCCGCATCGATGGCGGAGAGATAGGCGTCGGTCAGCTCGAGGGCGGAAAACTCTTTGGCCTTCAGCTTTTCGCGGGCTTCGGCAATGGTCAGGCTCGTCAGGTCGGTCATGGTCGGCAACGGCTTTCGAAATCTTGGAAAAATCGGGCGGCAGAGGCGGTCGCTTATTCGACCACTTTCGGGACCATGAAGAAGTCCCGGTCGGTCGCAGGCGCATTGGCGACAATGTCTTCCGCCTTGTTGCCGTCTGTCACCACATCGGCGCGTTTTTTCATGTCCACCGGGGTGACTGACGTCATCGGCTCGACGCCGTCGACATTCACTTCCGAAAGCTGCTCCACGAAACCGAGTATGCCGTTCAGCTGGCCGAGCATATTCTGTGCTTCTTCTTCGCTGACAGCGATACGGGCAAGGCGCGCAACGCGCTTCACGGTGGCGAGATCGACGGACATGGTTCTACTCCGATGGGATATTTCCCATTCGCTATAATCACCATGTCCGTCATTCGCAACGGTAGAAAGCATGTCGCGCCAAACTGTATGGCGGTTTGCGGTCGCAACATGCACGGGCAAAATGTCAGAAGGACAGCGTATCGCCGGCCTTCGGCGTGTGGACGCGCGCTTCCGCCCCTTCCATGCCGGCCACGAACTTCTCCGGCGTCTGGTCGATGATCGGGAAGGAACCGTAGTGGCAGGGAAGCACATGCTCAAACTTGAAGAAGCGCTGGCAGGCGAGCGCGGCGACGGCTCCGCCCATGGTGAAGCGGTCACCGATCGGCACAAGGCCGATATCCGGCTGATGCAGTTCATTGATGAGTTTCATGTCGGAGAAGATATCGGTGTCGCCCATGTGATAGACGGCCGGGCCATCCTCGAAATGCAGCATCAGGCCATTGGCATTGCCGAGCGAATGGGAGACGCCGTCTTCGGTGATCTGGGCAGAGGAATGCAGCGCATTGGTGAAGGTGACGGAAAAACCGTCGAAATGCACCGTGCCGCCGGTATTGCCCATATCAACCTTCGCGACGCCCTTGGCGGAAAGCCAGGCGGCAAGATCGGCATTCGCCAGCACGGTCGCGCCGGTTTCGCGGGCAAGCTGGACTGTATCGCCGACATGGTCGCCATGGCCGTGGGTCAGGAGAATATGGGTGACGCCTTCGGCTGCCGACTTTCCATCCTGCCCTGCAAAACCGGGGTTGCCGGTGAAGAACGGATCGATGAGGATCTTCGCGCTGCCGTTTTCGAGGCGGAAGGCGGAATGGCCGAGCCAGGTGATTTTCATGGGAAGTTCTCCTTTGTATTGCCGGTATATTATGACATAGGACGGCCTGAACAACCGCACTACCAATATTTAAGAGAGGCGACCATGGCCGCAAATGATGACGAGTACGTGTATGATGAGGCGACCGGTGAATGGCGACCGGCCTCCGAACTGGCTGCAGAAGCGGCGCGTGCGAATGAAGTGCGCGATGCGGCGGGCAATGTGCTGGCGGATGGCGATTCCGTCACCCTGATCAAGGATTTGAAGGTCAAGGGCACGAGCACGGTCATCAAGCAGGGCACCGTCATCAAGTCGATCCGCCTGACCGATAATCCGGAAGAGATCGATTGCAGACATGATGCGGTGAAGGGTCTGGTGCTGCGCACCGAATTCGTCCGCAAACGATAAGGGCAACACGCGACATGGGAACACTCACCATTGAGGAACTGGCGCAGACGCTCCAGCCGGGACAGGCGATTGCCGGCCTCGACCTTGGCACGAAGACGATCGGGCTTGCCATGTCGGACCTGTCGCGGCGTTTCGCAACGCCGCGCCCCGTCATCAAACGGGTGAAATTCACGCAGGATGCGGAAGTACTGCTGGCCTTCGCCGAAAAGGAAAAAGTTTTCGCATTCATCATCGGCCTGCCGATGAACATGGATGGTTCGGCCGGTCCCCGCGTGCAGGCGACGCGCGCCTTCGTGCGCACCATGGGCGAAAAAACCGCCCTGCCCTTCATTTTCTGGGATGAGCGGCTTTCGACGGTCGCGGCCGAGCGCGCATTGCTGGAAATGGACGTCTCACGCGCAAAGCGCGCCGAACGCATCGATTCGGCCGCGGCAAGCTTCATTCTTCAGGGCGCGCTGGACAGGCTTTCCGCACTCACCAGCGCGGCCGACTGACGGCCCTGCCACCAGGCCGCAATCTGCTTTCTCTTGCGGAAGGCGAGAATCGCAAAAACGATCAGGCTGTCGACGGCGATGGCGCGCGCCACCAGCGGCGGCAGGCTTTCCGGCGGCAGGCCGAGAATATTGCCGTAAATCTCGAACACCAGATCATGGGTCTGGCGTGTGAGCATGTAGAAACCGAAGCTCATGTCGTAATAGGAAAGCCAGTACCAGCTGCCCAGCAGCGCGACGGGACCGGCCCAGAGGATCAGAAACCACTTCATGCCGCCTGCCCCCGCACAAACATCATATCGGGAACGCCGGCAAGCACCGCCCAGCGCACCACGGCCATAAGGCAGAGGTTCAGCGCCGGCGCGTCGATATCCAACGGCAGCATCACAAAAAACGTCATCATGACGCCTAAAGCTGTCCAGCGGCTCACTTGCGGCTCCCTTATGCGCAGTCATTGCGCACGGTTAACATTTCGTTAACCCACACTGGACCGGCAGCCATGGCGAGGCAAATGAAAGCTGTCATTATGGTTAACGACGGGCGGCCGACATGTGGAAAAGAACGTGATCGCGTGAACGGCCGGATGCACCGGGCGGTTGCCGGCCCGGTGAAAACATGACTGATTTTTCTTTAATGCGCAGGTCCAGGCGCAACTGCCTTGCGCCTGCGGAAACCGGTTCAGCCGTAAACGCCGCGCACCAGCCTTTTGACGGCAGTGGCGATCTTGTCCCAGTCCCGGTCTGATTTCAGCGGTACACCGGCGAACTGACCGCTGGTGGCAGCGGAAATGACGAGGTGCTGAATGGCGGCGAACAGTACGGCATTGACCGCCGCTGTATCCACACCCTTCGGCGCCGCCAGCGAACCGCGCATCCGCTCCAGCCATTTGCCGAGCGATTTGGCGCGGGCTTCGGCCAACTGACGCACCTGCGGTGAACCGTCAGACACTTCCCAGGCGATGATCTTGCAGACGAGAGGATCGCTGCGCAGCGCATCCATGAAATAAAGCGCCAGCTTTTCCATGAGGTCGCCATAGGTCAAAAGGAACATGCCGCCGGTATCCTCCGGAATGCGATCCTTCACCCAGGACCCAAGGTCCTCGCCGATCGCCTCGATCAGGCCATCGAGGCCGCCGAAATAACGGTAGATGAGCTGTTTGTCGCAGCCGGCGCGGCGGGCAACGGCATTGATGCCAAAACCCTGAAATCCCTCTTCGGCAAGCAGCGACCGCGCCGCATTAAAAATCGCCTTCTCGGTCTGAGCGCGATCCTTGATGCGCTTTTCCGGTCTGTCGGCTGAAATCGCCTCTGCGGTCGCCAGCATGATTCCCTACCCGTTTTCTGAAAGGCCTTCCTCAACGGGTTAACAAAGCATGAAGGGAAGAACAACGTGGCGGGGCGGATGAAGAGAAGGTTCTTGTGGATGAGCGGGCCGCCAGACCAAAATCGACGGCTTTAAATTTTCTGTATTTTCTGTATTATTCAGGAAATACAGATTTGAGGATTCCTCATGAAAAGAAAATCCATTTCCACGGTGGAGTTTATGCGACATTTCGGTCGCTACCATGACGAAGCGCAGAAATCGCCCATTTTGCTGACGAAGCATGGGCGACCTTCTGTCGTGGTGGTGCCGGTCGAACTTTTCGAAAAAATGCTGGGAAGCGACGATCCGCGCAGGTCTTACGCAGCCGGCGAAATGCCCGATGAATTGGCCGCCATGTTCAACACCCAGCTGGAGACAGACTCCGAAGAATATCGGACATCCCGCGATGAGCAGGACAGATAATGTCCAAGTTCAGACGCGGTGATATCGTTTCCTATCCCTATTTGTGGCGATGGCAGTCTACGGCTAATCCAACGCGTGACCATGGGGAAAAAGATCGCCCCGTCTGCATGATCCTGACGATTACGGACGCGCAGGGCTTGTCGCATATATTGCTGCTGCCCATTTCATCGAAACCGCCGCAGGACAGCCAGCAGCGGGCAATCGAAATACCGAAGCTCGAGCTTCGGCGCGCAAAACTAACCGACTATGATCGCGGCTGGATTACCGTCAGCGAATGCAATTACGACGTGATCGAACGGTCCTACCATTTCAACGCTCTTCAACAGCCCATCGGGCGTTTCAGCGAGACATTTCTTGAAGACATTCGCACTGCCTTTGCACCGTTTCTAGCGGCGGGGGCAGCGCGGGTCATTAGAACCTGAATCATTCCAGCGCCATGCCGAACCAGACGCTGCCCGGCGTTTCGTGGCTCTCGAGGCGTTTGAAACCGCGGGTTTCCCAGAAGCGCATGCCCGCATGGTTGCGTTCGCTGGCGCCGAGGTGGATGCCGTAGACGTTGTTCTGTCTTGCCATATCGAGCCAGCGCGACAGAAGCCGGGTGCCGCCGCCCTTGCCCTGCGTGCGCGGCAAGAGGTTCATGTGGAT
Organism: Agrobacterium sp. CNPSo 2736; assembly: GCF_004005385.1. Classification (NCBI taxonomy): domain Bacteria; kingdom Pseudomonadati; phylum Pseudomonadota; class Alphaproteobacteria; order Hyphomicrobiales; family Rhizobiaceae; genus Agrobacterium; species Agrobacterium sp. CNPSo 2736. Next base: position 340,539 of record NZ_RZTX01000002.1, read on the forward strand.
ATGCGCCGGAAACGGATCGATGAGCCAGGCGGGCGTGCGGCGCGGATGGTGGATGAACTGGGCGCGGCGCTGGTCGGCGTCCCATGTCTGCTGGTCGCCGCCGGGATCGGGATAAAGGCTGCGCAGATGCGGCCACCATTCCCGCTCCAGCCGCTCTTCGTGCACCGCCGTATCGAGAGCGCCGACGATATAACCGCACACACCTTCCTCATCTTCCGCCACGAAAACGGCATCGGGCCAGAGATGCAGATAGGGCACGGAATAGATATGCCCGACCATGCGGCCATCATTGTAAAGGGCGGTGGCGTCCTGCCCGGCATCGCCGGTGGCAAGGCTTATGGCGTAGAGCGCGTCTTCATCCTCGGCGCGGGCGGAACGGAAGGTCAGCATTGGCAGCCGCCTTCCCTTGTCGCGCATCGATGCACGAAAGTGTCACGACAGATCAGAACACGCTTTACGCCATTGCTGTTTTTCAAATCCGAGACCCCTCCCGCCGGGACTGCAAAACCTTCATCCGCATGCATCGGTCAAGATGCAGGCGGATAAAGAAGATCGATTATATAATTCGGATCGAAGCGGGAATCGAGCATGCCGTAAGTATGCCGCCAGCCGCCTGCGAGACGGGTCTCGAGGAAGGCATCGGCGATCTTGCCGGCACCGAGACGGCAAAGCTCGGCGGCAGCGGCCGCAAGCGCGAACTGCTCGACCAGCAGGCGGGCCGCTCCCTCATCACGTTCGGCAAGGGCGATTGCGGCGCGCAGCACATCGGTGGTCTTCTTGCCGGCTGCACCCAGATCGCGCTCCAGCGTCTGGAAGACGAGATCGAACAGATCCTTGCCGCGCTGGAGAACCCGCAGCACATCCAGGGCCATGACGTTGCCGGAGCCTTCCCAGATAGCGTTGACGGGCGCTTCGCGATAGTGGCGGGCAATCGGCCGCTCTTCCACGTAACCGTTGCCGCCAAGGCACTCCATGGCCTCATAGATAAGCGCCGGCGCGATCTTGCAGCACCAGTATTTGACGATGGGCGTCATCACCCGCGCATAGGCGGCTTCGGCCGGATTGTTGCGGGCGGCGTCGAATGCGGTCGCCAGCCGGAAGGAGAGCGCAGTGGCCGCCGCCACATCCAGCGCCATGTCGGCAAGAACGCGCGTCATGATCGGCTGTGTGACCAGCATCTTGCCGAAAACAGAACGGCCGCGGGCATAATGTACGGCTTCGGCAAGCGAGGCGCGCATCATGCCGGCGGAGGCAAGCGCGCAGTCCAGCCGCGTCAGCGTCACCATGTCGAGGATCGTACGGATACCGCTGCCGGGATCGCCCAGCAGATAACCGAAGGCATCGGTGAATTCGACTTCGGCGGATGCGTTGGAGCGGTTGCCGAGCTTGTCCTTCAGGCGCTGGAAATGCAGGCCGTTCTTCGAACCGTCTTCCAGATAACGCGGCACGAGGAAGCAGCCCATGCCGTCGCCCATCTGCGCGAGCATGACGAAACCGTCGCTCATCGGCGCGGACAGGAACCACTTGTGACCGGACAGGCGATAGATGCCCTCTCCCACCCGCTCGGCCGTCGTGCGGTTGGCGCGCACATCCGTGCCGCCCTGCTTTTCCGTCATGCCCATGCCAATGGTGACGGCGGTTTTCTGCAGGGCCGGTTTCTGCGAGGAATCATATTTGCGCGAGAGAATCTTCGGCGCCCATTCCTTCTGCACACGCGGCGAAGCCATGATGGCCGCGACGGAGGCGCTGGTCATGGTCAGCGGGCAAAGATGCCCGGCCTCGAGTTGCGAGGTCAGGTAGAACTTCGTGGCGCGGGCCTTGTGCTCATTGCCGCGCGTATCGGGAGAATTTTCCCAGACGCTGGAATGCAGGCCTGACGACATGGAACGGCGCATCAGCGCGTGCCAGGCCGGATGGAACTCCACCTGATCCAGACGCTCGCCGCGCGGGCCGTGGGTATGCAGTTGCGGCACGCCCTGATTGGCCATGCGCGCCAGTTCCTGCGCCTCATGCGACGTGACGTAACGGCCGAGCTGGTCGAACTCGTCCCTCAGATTGCGCGACAGGCCGGAGGTGAGATCGACGATCAGCGGATCGGAACGATAGGCGTTGATACCGGACCAGAGGCTTGGCTGGTTCAGTTCGGCGAGCGTTTCTTCTGTCCGGGAATTCTGGGTCATCCGCTGCTTCTAGCTGTTTTGTACTGGCGTTGCATAGTGGGGTGATATTGCATAATTCCACCCGCAGGAAGCGATTGAGACGATTAAACCGCCGCTTTCAGCATTTTTCGGGAGTGATCCTGATTTAGGTATCCGGCCCGGAGAACACCAAACACGTTTCCGGCAAGACCGGCGACAATCCCCCCAAAAAAGCCGCGCAGAAGTTGCGGCCACGACCGGCGGGCATGCGGATAAACGCATTCTCCATAATCTGCGGCCTGATGTGGAACCTGCGGCAGGCTTTTTCGGTTGGCGACTTTGCGGAACGGCTGCACAGGGAGGAGACCATGGAGGCCAGCGTAAGAAAGCTCTTCGAGCGATATGAACGATTTTTCAACAAGTCCCTCAAGGGTGACATGGATATGGAGGAGGTCGCCTCCCTCTACGCCTCAGACTTCATCGCCGCCTCCCCCGCCGGGGTGATGACCGGAAAGAACGATGACCACTTGAAGCAGGTCATGATGAAGGGTTACGAGCGCTACCGGACGATCGGAACGAAGGAGATGCGGATACGCGACATCCGTATCTCACCCATCGATGAACACCATTGCCTTGCCCATGTTGCCTGGACGGCGACCTTTGCCCGCAAACGGCAACCGGATGCCGCAATCGATTTCGATGTTCATTACTTCGTCCAGAGGCTGGATGGAGCGCCGAAAGTTTTCGGCTGGGCGTCAGGCGACGAACAGGCGCTTTTGAAGGAGCATGGCATCGTCTGATACCTGCGCCTTCCATCGTCAGGCCGTTTGCCCTCGAGGGTTGGGGAAACATCGCCATGTTTTCATTTCAGCAGTTGCGGGCGCTTGCCCCGCGACCATGCAGTCTCTATAGAGCGCAGGACCGAATTCCGCCGCACTCCTGAGGCGTGTTCACAGCGAATGGGAGCGCACGGATCAGCATTCGGGCGTTCCGGGCATTTTCACGGGAAAATGCGGCGCCCGTCAGGAGGCAAACCGCATGGTCTTCTTCCCCCATCGCCATCTCCTCGGCATCAAGGGGCTTTCCCATCAGGATATTACCCTGCTTCTCGACAAAGCCGACGAGGCGGTGAAAATCAGCCGCCAGCGCGAGAAAAAGACCTCGACGCTTCGGGGCCTGACGCAAATCAACCTGTTCTTCGAAGCCTCGACGCGCACGCAGTCCTCCTTCGAGCTTGCCGGAAAGCGTCTCGGCGCAGACGTGATGAACATGTCGGTCGGCAATTCCTCGGTGAAGAAGGGCGAGACGCTGATCGATACGGCGATGACGCTGAACGCCATGCGCCCGGATGTGCTGGTGGTTCGCCACTCCTCCGCCGGTGCGGCCGCGCTGCTCGCGCAAAAGGTCGCCTGCTCCGTCGTCAATGCCGGCGACGGCCAGCATGAGCACCCGACGCAGGCGCTGCTCGACGCGCTGACCATCCGCCGCGCCAAGGGCGAACTGTCCGGCATCACGGTGGCGATCTGCGGCGACGTGCTGCATTCGCGCGTTGCCCGCTCCAACATCATCCTGCTCAACCAGATGGGTGCGCGCGTTCGCGTCGTGGCCCCCGCCACGCTGCTGCCCTCCGGTATCCGCGACATGAGTGTGGAAGTCTTCCACGACATGAAGGAAGGGCTGAAGAATGCCGATGTGGTGATGATGCTGCGCCTGCAGCGCGAGCGCATGTCCGGCTCCTTCGTGCCTTCGGTGCGCGAATATTTCCATTATTACGGCCTCGATGCAGAAAAGCTGAAGGCGGCGAAGGAAGATGCGCTGGTCATGCATCCCGGCCCGATGAACCGCGGCGTGGAAATCGCCTCCGACGTGGCCGACGGTCCGCAGAGCGTGATCGAAAGTCAGGTTGAAATGGGGGTTGCCGTGCGCATGGCGGTCATGGAAACCCTGCTTGTCTCGCAAAATCAGGGTGAGCGCGTATGAGTGCCGTTACCGTTCTCAAGAACCTTCGCATCGTCGATCCTTCCCGTAATCTCGACGAGACCGGCAGTGTGATCATCGGCGCCGACGGCACCATTCTGGCGGCCGGCAAGGACGCACATAATCAGGGCGCTCCCGAAGGGGCGACCATTCGCGACTGCAAGGGTCTGCTGGCCGTTCCCGGTCTGGTGGACGCCCGTGTTTTCGTGGGTGAGCCGGGTGCCGAACACCGCGAAACCATCGAATCCGCCTCGCGCGCGGCAGCGGCCGGCGGTGTTACCAGCATCATCGTCATGCCCGATACCGACCCCGTCATCGATGACATCGCGCTGGTCGAATATGTGAAGAAGACGGCGCGCGACAAGGCGCTCGTCAATGTGCATCCCGCAGCAGCACTCACCAAGGGTCTGAACGGCGAGGAAATGACCGAATTCGGCATGTTGAAGGAAGCCGGCGCGGTGGCCTTCACCAATGGCCGCAAGGCGCTTTCCGATACGCTGGTGCTGCGCCGCGCCATGACCTATGCGCGCGAACTGGGCGCAGTGATCGCGCTCGAGACGCGCGACAAATATATCGGCGGCGGTGACATGAATGAGGGGCTTTTCGCGAGCTGGCTCGGGCTGTCGGGCGTTCCGAAGGAAGCCGAGATCATTCCGCTGGAGCGCGACCTGCGCATTGCCGGGCTGACACAGGCGATTTACCACGCCGCCAAGATTTCCGTGCCCGAATCGGCAGAAGCGATCCGCGTTGCGCGGCAGCGGGGCGTCAAAGCCACCTGCGGCATCTCGATCAACCATCTGACGCTCAACGAGAACGATATCGGTGAATACCGCACCTTCTTCAAGCTCTCCCCGCCGCTGCGCGCCGAAGACGACCGTAAGGCCATGGTGGAAGCGCTGAAGGACGGCACCATCGACATTATTGTCTCCTCGCACGACCCGCAGGATGTCGACACCAAGCGGCTGCCGTTTTCGGATGCGGCGAGCGGCGCGGTCGGGCTCGAAACCCTGCTGGCGGCGGCGCTGCGCCTGCACCATAGCGGCGAAGTTCCGCTGATGCGGCTGATCGATGCGCTCTCCACCCGCCCGGCGAAGATTTTCGGACTGGATGCGGGAACGCTGAAGGCGGGCGCGAAGGCCGATATCACGCTGATCGACCTCGACGAGCCATGGCTCGTGGCAAAGGAGCAGCTGGTCTCGAAATCCAAGAACACCCCGTTCGAGGATGCCCGTTTCAGCGGCCGCGCGGTTGCCACTTATGTGGCTGGCAAAGCCGTTCATTCCTTGGCATAAGATCACCAGCAGAGATCACGCGGCCAGCGCGACAGAGGGGACGTTTGAATGAGTGCTTTGACTGACTGGCAGACGGCGCCTGCCCTTCTCGCGCTTTCGGCGCTGATCGGCTATCTGTTCGGTTCCATTCCCTTCGGCCTCATTCTCACCCGCATGGCGGGGCTGGGCGACGTGCGCAAGATCGGCTCCGGCAATATCGGCGCGACCAACGTGCTGCGCACCGGCAACAAGAAGCTCGCCGCCGCAACCCTGCTGCTGGACGCGCTTAAGGGCACGGCGGCGGTTCTGGTCGCCAATGCGCTCTGGGGTTACGAAGCGTCGCTGGTCGCCGGTTTCTTCGCCTTCCTCGGCCACCTGTTTCCGGTGTGGCTCGGCTTCAAGGGCGGCAAGGGTGTGGCGACCTATATCGGCGTGCTCCTGGGGGCCGCACCGCTGATGATGCTGGCCTTCGCGCTCATCTGGCTCGCAACCGCCTTCATCACCCGCTATTCGTCGCTGTCGGCGCTCTTGGCCATGCTGGTCATTCCCGTGGCTCTCTGGGTGCTCGGACCTGAAAAGACGGCGCTGCTGGTGACGCTGCTGAGTGCGATTTCATGGTGGAAGCACCGCGAAAACATCGCGCGCCTGCTGGCGGGCACTGAAAGCAGGATCGGGCAAAAGGGCTGAGACCCATTTAAGGATATGCCATGCCGCATGAGGAAACGACACGGCAGGGCATTGAGCTTTCCGCGCGGCAGCGGGTCGCGTGGCTGAGGCTCATCCGCAGCGACAATATCGGTCCCGTCACCTTCCGCGAACTCATCAATCATTTCGGCAGCGCCGAAAAGGCGCTCGATGCCCTGCCCGAGCTTTCAAGGCGCGGCGGCTCGTCGCGCAGCCCACGCATCGCCACGCAGGCGGAGGCGGAAGGTGAGATCGAAACGGCCGAAAAATTCGGCGCGCGTTTCGTCGGCATCGGCGAGCCGGATTACCCGCCTGCCCTGCGGCAGCTGGATGGCGCGCCGCCGCTGATCGCCATGAAAGGATCGGCAGCGACCGCGACAAGATCAAGCATCGGCATCGTCGGCTCCCGCAACGCCTCCATCAACGGCGCGAAATTCGCCGCCATGCTGGCGCGCGATTGCGGCCGCGCCGGTTATACGATCGCTTCGGGGTTGGCGCGCGGTATCGATGCGGCCGCACACCGGGCAAGCCTTGCAACCGGCACGGTTGCCATGCTGGCCGGCGGCCTCGACCGGCCTTATCCGCAGGAAAATTTCGGGCTCTTGCAGGAGATATATGAGCAAGGCGGCGCGACGATTAGCGAAATGCCCTTTGGATGGGAACCGCGCGCCCGCGATTTTCCTCGCCGCAACCGATTGATCGCCGGTGTCTCCCTCGGTGTCGTCATCGTCGAGGCAGCGGAACGCTCCGGTTCGCTGATAACGGCAAGGCTTGCCGGAGAAGCGGGGCGGCTCGTTTTCGCCGTACCCGGCTCCCCGCTCGATGCACGCTGCGAGGGCACCAACCGGCTGATCAAGGAAGGCGCGATGCTGACCACGGGCGCGGTCGATATTCTGGAAGCGCTGCGGCCGCTGATGGAGCCGCAATTGCCCTATGAACGCAAGATCGAGGAACCGAGATCCGACACCGAGATGTCACCACCAGGGGACGACGAGCGCAGCATCATCGCCGCCGCTCTCGGTCCCTCGCCCGTGGAAACGGACGATATCATCCGTCACACAGGTTTTTCCGCTGCAACCGTTCATCTGGTGCTGCTGGAGCTTGATATTGCCGGACGTCTAAACCGGCATGCCGGGGGGCGTGTGTCGCTCTTCATCGCGGATTGACAGCTTGCGCCGTCCGCTCTGGATATCGCCGACTTCGACATAGGCCATCTCGATCAGATAACACAGCATGTCGGCCCCCTCGCGGCTTGCGACCTGCCGCAGTTCCGCCAGCATCTGGCGAATGTAAGCCAAGTTCTCTCTGGTCCCTTCATTATCGGCATTATTGTTTGTTGCGTTGGGGACCATATATCTATCCTGCAAAATTTGCCTGAAACGAAGAGCAATAAGTCGATTCAAATGATGTTGCCCATCATAACCAATTTACCAAAGATTGCAATACAACAATAGATTATCCATAGGTTGCAATCACCTTGAAGCGATAAAATCGGCCTTGCCTCTTGACCCGCGCGCATTACCTGTCCATGTCGAAATATAAAGAAGGCGAATTGCGGCATTGCGCCGTGACCCGGCCACGTTAACGGACCAGTTCCAGAGAAAAACAATATGAATGTCGTCGTCGTAGAATCTCCTGCCAAAGCCAAGACGATCAACAAGTATCTTGGCTCGGGCTACAAGGTTCTTGCATCCTTTGGCCACGTCAGAGACCTTCCTGCCAAGGACGGATCGGTGCTGCCCGACCAGGATTTCGAAATGTCCTGGGAGGTCGACAGCGCATCCGCCAAGCGCATGAAGGATATTGCCGATGCGGTAAAATCCTCCGACGGCCTCATTCTCGCAACCGACCCGGATCGCGAAGGCGAGGCCATTTCCTGGCACGTTCTCGATCTTTTGAAGAAGAAGCGCGTCCTCGGCGACAAGCCGGTAAAACGCGTGGTCTTCAACGCCATCACCAAAAAGGCCGTGCTGGACGCCATGGCGAACCCGCGCGACATCGATGTGCCGCTGGTCGACGCTTATCTCGCCCGCCGCGCGCTGGATTATCTGGTCGGGTTCAACCTGTCGCCCGTGTTGTGGCGCAAGCTGCCCGGCGCGCGTTCCGCCGGCCGCGTTCAGTCGGTGGCGCTGCGCCTCGTCTGCGACCGCGAATCCGAGATCGAGCGTTTCGTCTCCGAAGAATACTGGAACATCAGCGCACTTCTGAAGACACCGCGCGGTGACGAATTCGAAGCCAAGCTGGTTTCGGCCGATGGCAAGCGCCTGCAAAGCCGCTCGATCAAGACCGGAGACGATGCGAACCGGCTGAAGGCGCTGCTGGAAGGCGCGAGCTATGTGGTCGAAAGCGTCGAGGCGAAACCGGTCAAGCGCAATCCCGGCCCGCCCTTCACCACTTCGACGCTGCAGCAGGCGGCCTCCTCGCGCATGGGCTTTTCCGCCTCGCGTACCATGCAGGTGGCGCAGAAGCTTTACGAAGGCATCGACATCGGCGGCGAGACCGTCGGTCTGATCACCTATATGCGTACCGACGGCGTGCAGATGGCCCCGGAAGCGATCGATGCCGCCCGCCGCGCCATTGGCGAGCAGTTCGGTGGCCGTTACGTGCCGGAAAAGGCGCGTTTCTATTCCACCAAGGCCAAAAACGCCCAGGAAGCGCACGAAGCGATCCGCCCGACCGATTTCAACCGCACGCCGGATCAGGTGAAGCGTTACCTCGATCCCGATCAGCTGCGTCTTTATGACCTGATCTGGAAGCGCGGCATAGCGAGCCAGATGGCGTCGGCGGAAATCGAGCGGACCACGGTGGAAATCCTCGCCAGCAATGGTGGCGAAAAGGCTGGCCTGCGTGCCGTCGGCTCTGTCATCCGCTTCGACGGTTTCATCGCCGCCTATACCGACCAGAAGGAAGATGGCGAACAGAGCGATGACGGTGACGACGAAGGTCGTCTGCCGCCGATCAACGAGCGCGAGAACCTCGCCAAGCAGAAGATCAACGCCAGCCAGCACTTCACCGAACCGCCGCCGCGTTATTCAGAAGCTTCGCTGATCAAGAAGATGGAAGAACTCGGCATCGGCCGTCCTTCCACCTATGCGGCAACGCTTAAGACGCTGAGCGACCGTGAATATATCGTCGTCGACAAGCGCAAGCTGGTGCCGCATTCGCGCGGCCGGCTGGTGACGGCTTTCCTCGAAAGCTTCTTTACCAAGTACGTCGAATATGATTTCACCGCCGCGCTTGAAGAAAAGCTCGACCGGATTTCCGCCGGCGAACTTGACTGGAAGCAGGTTCTGCGCGATTTCTGGAAGGATTTCTTCGCCCAGATCGAAGACACCAAGGAACTGCGTGTCACCAACGTTCTGGATGCGCTGAACGAGGTTCTGGCGCCGCTGGTCTTCCCCAAGCGCGAGGACGGTTCCGATCCGCGTATCTGTCAGGTTTGCGGCACCGGCAATCTTTCGCTGAAGCTTGGCAAATACGGCGCTTTCGTCGGTTGCTCCAACTATCCGGAATGCAACTACACCCGCCAGCTGACCTCGGACGGTTCGGAAGCCGAAGCTGCGGCTTCGAACGAGCCGAAGGCGCTGGGCGCCGATCCCATGACCGGCGAGGAGCTGACGCTGCGCTCGGGCCGTTTCGGGCCCTATATCCAGCGCGGTGACGGCAAGGAGGCCAAGCGCTCCTCGCTGCCCAAGGGCTGGAAGCCTGAGGATATCGACCACGAAAAGGCGTTGGCGCTCATCAACCTGCCGCGCGATATCGGCAAGCACCCGGAAACCGGCAAGATGATTTCCGCCGGCCTCGGCCGCTACGGGCCGTTCCTGCTGCATGACGGTTCCTATGCGAACCTCGAAAGCATCGAGGACGTGTTCTCTATCGGCCTCAACCGCGCCGTGACCGTGATTGCCGAAAAGCAGAGCAAGGGACCGGGCCGCGGCCGCAGCGGCACGCCGGCTGCGCTGAAGGAACTTGGCGACCATCCAGATGGCGGCGCGATCACCGTTCGCGACGGGCGTTATGGCGCTTACGTCAACTGGGGCAAGGTCAATGCCACCATTCCGAAGGGTCAGGACCCGGCTTCGGTGACGCTGGACGAGGCGCTGGTGCTGATCGCCGAGCGCATCGCCAAGACCGGCACCGGCGGCAAGCCTGCCAAGGGCAGGAAGACGGCTGCCAAGAAGGCCGATGGTGACGCCGCAGCAAAGCCGAAGGCGACAAAGGCCAAGGCGGCAACGAAGAGCAAGACGGCCGCCAAGCCGAAGGCAGCGGCCAAACCCAAGAAGGCAGCAGAGTGAGCAAAGCGCCGCGTCAGAGACAGGGTTCAGCCAGCGACGGTTTCGGACGCACCGGGCGCGGCAAGCGGGTCAGTGAAGGTGAAGGCATCATCCATGGCGAGGTGCCTTCCCGCGAGGTGCTGCTGAAATTCATCGCCGACCATCCGCAACAGGCCTCCAAGCGGGAAATCGCCAAGGCTTTCGGGCTGAAGGGTGAAAACCGCGTCGTTCTCAAAGCGCTGCTGAAAGAGCTTGAAACCGACGGCATGGTGCAGAAGAGCCGCAAGTCGCTGACGCGGCCGGGCGGCCTGCCGCCGGTCACGGTTCTCGATATCACCACCCGCGACAAGGACGGCGAATTGATCGGTCGCCCGGCCGAATGGCCGGAGGATATGGGTGCGGCGCCGGCCGTGCTCATCCGCCAGTCATCGCAGGATCGCGGCAAGAAGGCACCGGCCGCTGGTCTCGGCGACCGCATTCTGGCGAAAATCTTCCCCTCCAAGGAAAGCTCCGGCCCGGCCTATACGGCCCGCGTCGTCAAGCTGATCGACCGCCGCCAGAACGCGCTGCTCGGCGTGTTCAAGGAGACGGCGGGCGGCGGTGGACGCCTGATGCCGATCGACCGGCGCGGCGAGGAAATGGTCATCGACCCCGACGGCGTCGGCGATGCAAAAGACGGAGATCTGATCGAGGTGGAAACCTCGCGCAACAGCGGCCGTTACGGGCTGACGCGCGCCAAGGTGCTATCGGTCATCGGCTCGGTGGCCTCGGAAAAGGCGATCTCGATGATCGCGATCCATTCCCACGGCATTCCGCACATCTTCCCCTCGAACGTTCTGGCCGAGGCGGATGCCGCCAGGGCGGCCAGCATGTCGCACCGCGAGGACTGGCGCGACCTGCCGCTCATCACCATCGATCCGGCCGACGCCAAGGACCATGACGACGCGGTCTATGCCGAGCCCGACACGTCGCCCGACAATCCTGACGGTGTCATCGTCACCGTCGCCATTGCCGATGTCTCCTGGTATGTGCGTTCCGGTTCGCCGCTGGACCGCGAAGCGCTGAAGCGCGGCAACTCCGTCTATTTCCCCGACCGCGTCGTGCCGATGCTGCCGGAGCGCATTTCCAACGATCTCTGCTCGCTGAAGGAAGGCGTCGACCGCCCTGCCCTTGCGGTGCGGATGATCTTTTCGAAGGAAGGCCGCAAGGCCGGCCACACCTTTCACCGCATCATGATGAAGAGTGCTGCCAAGCTCTCCTATCAACAGGCACAGGCCGCCATCGATGGACGGCCGGACGACAAGACCGGCCCGCTGCTGGAACCCATCCTGAAGCCGCTATGGCACGCCTATGCGGTAATGAAGCGCGGCCGCGACCGCCGCCAGCCGCTGGAACTCGACATGCCGGAGCGTAAGATTCAGCTCAGGCCCGACGGTACGGTGGACAAGGTCGTCATTCCCGAACGCCTCGACGCGCATAAGCTGATCGAGGAAATGATGATCCAGGCGAATGTCGCCGCCGCAGAGACGCTGGAGAAGAAGAAGCAGCCGCTGGTCTATCGCGTCCATGATGCGCCCACGCTTTCCAAGCAGGAAGTGCTGCGCGAATTCCTCGGTACCATCGGCATTTCCATGGCCAAGGGTGCGGCGATGCGCGCCAATTCCTTCAACGGCATTCTCGCCCGCGCGCTCGATACGCCGCACCAGATCATGGTCAACGAAATGGTGCTGCGCAGCCAGAGTCAGGCGATCTACAGCCCGGAAAACATCGGCCATTTCGGCCTCAACCTGATGAAATACGCGCATTTCACCTCGCCGATCCGCCGTTATGCCGACCTCATCGTGCATCGCGCGCTGGTGGGGTCGCTTGGCCTCGGCGAGGGCGGCATCACACCGCAGGAAGAGGCGACGCTGGACGATATCGCCGCCGAAATCTCGACCTTCGAGCGCCGCGCCATGGCTGCCGAACGCGACACCATCAACCGGCTGATCGCGCATCATCTCTCCGAGCGGGTGGGTGAAGAATTCGAGGGCCGCGTCTCCGGTGTCACCAAGGCGGGACTTTTTGTCGCGCTTCCGCAATTTGGCGCCGACGGTTTTGTTCCTATATCTACACTCGGAACCGACTATTTCCTTTACGATGAGGCCCATCAGGCCCTGACAGGAGAAAAGACGGGCCTCGGATACCAGCTTGGCGACACGGTTCAGGTGCGGCTTGCGGAAGCAGTGCCTTTGGCAGGCGCGCTTCGTTTCGATATGCTGAGCCCGGGGCGCAAGATGCCGGTCGGCACGCGCTCGTTCCACAAGGCAGGCCGGCGGACATCGCGTCCTGCCGCAAAGCCCGGAACGCGGCCGCCCAGAAGGCGACGATAACAAGGCCGCTTCAGGCGGTTGAAAAACGGGAGAAGGACTTAAGGATGAGTGCACATCAGGGCTCGGAAACAGTCACCTTCGGAGACGATAGCGCGGAACGGCCGCTTGGCCGCTCGATCATGCGGGGAATGGCCAATCGCTGTCCCGCGTGCGGCAGCGGACGCCTGTTCCGGGCCTTTCTGAAGCCGGTGGACGCCTGTGCCGCCTGCGGCGAAGAAATGCACCACCACCGGTCGGATGACCTGCCGCCCTATATTTCCATCGTCATCATCGGCCATATCGCCGTCGGCGGTTTCATGATGACCGATATGGTGTTTTCCGTTCCCATGTGGGTGCATTTCGCCATCTGGGTACCGATCACCATTCTCGCCGCACTTTTGACGCTGCAACCCATCAAGGGCGGTGTTATCGGCCTGCAATGGGCGCTGAAGATGCACGGCTTCGACCGAAAACAGCAAAAAGCGCAGATCGACGGCTCGTCTCACTGACGGCGGGCGGGACTTTGCACATGCCTCAGCTTCCCCGGCGTGCCGAAACGGCGAGCGCGCCCATGCGGCCGCGGGACGCCGCCTCCATCATTCTGTTCGACCGTTCCGGCTCGCAGCTCAGGGTGCTGATGGGCCAGCGCAGCAGCGCCCATGTCTTCATGCCGGGCGCCTATGTGTTTCCCGGCGGCAAACGCGATCCGCGCGACCACGCGCTGCCCTTTTCGGGCGATCTGCATCCCGCCGTCCTCCACAGCCTCACCGCTTCCGCAGCGCGGCGGCTCAGCGCTGCCGGCGCAAGGGCACTGGCGCTCGCCGCCGCGCGCGAGCTTTTCGAGGAAACCGGGGTGGATCTCGGCTTGAGCACCAGGGGTCCCGATCTTTCCCGCTTCCGATATGTGGCGCGCGCCATCACCCCACCCGGCAATGTGCGGCGCTACGACACGCGATTCTTCTGCTGTTATGCCGACGAATTGCGGCTGGATACCCGGCTAACCCGTGATTCCGAGGAGTTGCACAATGTGCAATGGCTTGACATGACAGACCTTTCCGGTCTGAACATGCCGAAAATCACGCGCACGGTTCTCGAAGATGTCACAAAACTCATGATAGGTGATCCCTCATTGCCCTTTGAAAGCCCCGCGCGGCTCTATGTCACGCGCCACGGCCGGTTCATTCGAGACTTTGTATAAAGGCCGTCATGTCACAAATGAAATGCGAAGAAGCGGACGCCATTCACTGGCCCTCACTGATCGCCGCCATTTCCGCCATCAGTGCGGTCGGTGTCGCCATCGGCCTTGGCCTTCCGCTCCTGTCGATCATCCTTGAGAAGCGCGGCATATCTTCCACCATGATCGGGGTGAATTCGGCCATGGCCGGCGTCGCGGCGATGATGGCGGCCCCCGTGACCACCAAGATCGCCCATGATTTCGGCGTGGCGCGAACCATGCTGTTCGCAGTCGTCGTTTCGGCGCTGAGCGCGCTCGGTTTTTATTTCGCCGAGGCCTTCTGGATGTGGTTTCCGCTGCGAATCGTTTTCCACGGCGCCACCACCACGCTTTTCATTCTTTCCGAATACTGGATCAACATGACCGCGCCGCCCAGGAAGCGCGGCATGGTTCTCGGCATCTACGCCACCGGCCTTGCGGTCGGCTTCGCGGTCGGTCCGCTGCTGTTTTCCGTGGTCGGAAGCGAAGGCATATTGCCGTTTCTGGTCGGCGCGGCGATCATCCTGCTCGCCGCGATCCCGATCTTCATGGCGCGCGGCGAAAGCCCGGAACTGGACGAGCGGCCCAACCACCATTTCGTCCGTTATGTCTGGCTGGTGCCCATGGCGTCCGCGGCGGCCTTCGTCTTCGGTTCGGTGCAGGCCGGCGGCCTTTCGCTGTTTCCGATCTATGCGACGCGGGAAGGCTTCAACGAATCGCAGGCGGCACTTCTCCTCACCGTGATGGGCATCGGCAACATGGTCTTCCAGATACCGATCGGCCTGCTTTCTGACCGGATGAAGGACCGGCGGACGATGCTGGGGCTGATGGCCTTTGCCGGCGTCTGCGGCACGCTGGCGCTGCCTTTCCTGGTGGAGAGCTGGCTTCTGGTGGCGGCCCTGCTGCTGTTCTGGGGCGGGCTGGTCTCGGGCATGTATACTGTCGGCCTTACCCATCTCGGATCGCGCTTGAAGGGCGCCGATCTGGTCGCCGCCAATGCCGCCTTCATCTTCTGTTACGCCATGGGCACGATTGCGGGGCCCCAGGCCGTGGGCATTTCCATGGACCTTGCCGGAACCGACGGCTTTGCCTGGTCGCTGGCGGTATTTTTCGGGCTTTACGTGGTGCTTTATATCGTCCGTTTTGTTTTCCGGGCAAAACAGGCTTGACTTTTCAGGCGCGATACGTAGTTTCGCGCCAGATTTAGCCGAGGTGAGAAGCGCCTGCGGCTTCTCTTTTGTTTAAAGGCAGGACGACCATGGCGAAAGCTACAACAATCAAGATCAAGCTGCTGTCGACAGCCGACACCGGTACCTTCTACGTCACCACCAAGAACAGCCGTACGTTCACGGACAAGATGACGAAGACGAAGTACGACCCGGTTGTACGCAAGCACGTTGAATTCAAGGAAACCAAGATCAAGTAATTTCTTGATCGGTCTCCGGCAAAAGCGCGCCCAACGGGCGCGTTTTTTGTTTGTGCCGAAGGAAGAGGCTGCCACCAGCCTTGTCGCGCCCAGAGGCTGTGCAGGCGGCCAATAAGGCCCCGCCTCCCCGCTGGCTCGGAAATTGCCGCCCTTACTGGCAAGCGCGCAAGCAGCCATTGGTAAGCCGCCCATATGGCCTGACGCCCCATCCGCCGCCGCAATCATTCAGATGCTTGGAAGAAGTATCCCAAGGGCTACGCATCCGCCCCTGCCTCGTATCACAACCTCGCACATGACGTGAACGAAGACGACCGCACAAGCCGCTACGCTGCGACACGCGCACCACGAACAGGCAATTTTCGGGAAGAAGGCGGTCGGCCAACGATGCGATTACGGCACGAGGAACCGATTCGGACATCGTCAGCCGACCGACCCCACGATTCAGGAGATGCGGCGGACCTGAGCATCATGGGGCATTCAAACTACGCAATACCAGCCCCTGACGAGCGAAATCGCGACGGCTAAAGCCGCTATCATTCATCATCACAAGACGGATAAACCGCCGGAAGAACTGTTACTCTCAATAGGGAGTGTGCGCAGAAGTAAAATAAAAATCAACAAATTCTTAAGCCAGAGATACATCACCTGGGAAACATGGTTAAGTATACAAAGCTGGCACACTATAGTTGCCGGAGAGATTGAATTCAACGTATTTTTCAACTTGAACTCTATTTATATCGCCAATCTGCATCTTTTCATTGCAAAGGGATAAAATACATCCAAGGTCAATGGCTTGCAGTCTCGCGACGCCCGCCCCGTATTCCCGAATAACTATTTCGTCGGGATATGAGGGAGAGATTGCGCAATATTTTTAGTTAATCCGCCACTGACGCTTCAGGCAGCGGCAGCAACGACGCGGTTGCGACCGGCGTGTTTCGCCTCGTAGAGCGCCTTGTCCGCCTGCTTCAGGATTTCGTCCGGTGCGCCGAAGGCGCCGCTGCTGGTGGCAATGCCGAGGGAGGCGGTAATGCTCAATTCCCGGTCGATGGAACGAACATAAAAAGGCTTGTCCTCCACGATCGCCCGCAGGCGCTCGGCGACGCTTGCCGCGAGCTCCATCGGCGTATCGGGCATGACGACAACGAACTCCTCCCCGCCATAACGGCAGGCGAGATCCGCGCCGCGCACCGTGCTGCGAATGCGCGCTGCAAATTCCCGCAGCACCTCATCGCCAACATCGTGGCCATAGGTATCGTTGACCAGCTTGAAGCGGTCTATATCGGTCATGCAGATGGAGATCGGTCGGCCGCGAACGGCAGCACGGTCGAAGAGTATCTTCAGGTGGTTGTCGAGGTAACGGCGATTGTTGAGGCCGGTCAGCCCGTCGACAATGGCGAGTTCCATCGTGTGCTGGAGATTGAGCCGCAGATGCTCGTTGTAGCGCTTGCGCCTGATCTGCGTCAGCGAGCGCGCGACGAGTTCGTTCGGATCGATCGGGCGGAGAATGTAATCATTCACGCCGAGATCGAGCGCCCGCGCCACCATATCGTCCGCCCCCTGCTCCGCCACCAGAAGCAGCGGCAGGAAACGGGTGCGTTCCAGCGAGCGAAGCTGCGAGCAGAGCCGCAGCGGATCGTAATTCTCGAAATTGGAATTGACGATGACGAGCTCGAAAGGATTGCCCGCGGCCTTGAGCAAGGCCGCCTGCGGCTCGGTGACGGCATCGACCTCGGCAACGGGCTTCAGCGCCCGCACGATACGTTCCTGCGAGCTGGCGCGGCCATCTGCAACCAGCACGCGGCCGGGCGTCTGCATCAGGCCATCGCTGCGCAGCATTTCCTCGATGCCGATCTGCCGTGCGGTTTCGGCACGCAGTCGCAATTCGTCGCTGACGGCCTTGAGGCGCACCAGGCTTTTGACACGGGCGATGAGTTGAAGGTCGTTGACCGGCTTGGTAAGAAAATCGTCAGCGCCGGCCTTGAGGCCGCGCACGCGGTCTGACGGCTGGTCGAGTGCCGTGACCATCACCACCGGAATATGTGCGGTATTCGGATTGGCCTTCAGCCTTTCGCAGACCTCGAAGCCATCCATGCCCGGCATCATGATATCGAGCAGGATGATATCGACCTGCTCTTCGTCGCAGATCGCCAGCGCCTTGAAACCATCCTCGGCGGTGACGACATCGAAATATTCCGCCAGAAGGCGGGCTTCGAGAAGCTTCACATTGGCCGGAATATCGTCAACAACCAGAACTCTCGCCGTCATAACCGTTCCCCAGTCGCCTCACGCATCGCCCAGATAAGTCTTGATGACTTCGATGAACTTCGGAACGGAAATCGGCTTCGACACATAGGCCTCGCATCCGCCCTGACGAATGCGTTCCTCGTCGCCCTTCATGGCGAAAGCCGTGACTGCGATGACCGGAATGACATGCAGCTCGTCATCTTCCTTCAGCCACTTCGTCACCTCCAGCCCCGAAACTTCCGGAAGCTGGATATCCATGAGGATGAGGTCCGGGCGGTGCTTGCGGGCGAGATCGAGCGCTTCCATGCCGTTGCGCGTCTGGATCGTCGTATAACCGGACGCCTCGATCAGGTCGCGAAAGAGCTTCATGTTCAGCTCGTTGTCTTCGACGATCATGACCTGCTTGGGCATGGTGAGCAGTCCCCGTTTCGCTTTGAAACCTTCATCCAGACATATAAGTTGCCAGAGAACCGATTCCATCGTCCATTTGTTGCGCAAGGCTAGAGGGATTTGGTTTCAAAATAGGTAACTTCGGGGAAGAAATGCTGCGCGATACGAAAAACAAAGGCAATGCCGGCAAAGATCCGCAAGAAACGGCGGCCGCCATACTTGGCTGGCTGGCAAACGAGCCGGACATGCTGGCGCGTTTTCTGGCGCTGAGCGGATTGCAGGCCAATATGCTGCGCCAGGCCATCAACGATCCCGGCTTTCTTGCGGGCCTCACCGATTTTCTGATGAGCCATGAACCGGATCTCATGGCGTTTTGCGCCGCGACCAATACTTCCCCCGAAACAGTGGCGGCCGCCTGGCATCACTTTTCCGGGCCGGGGCTGGATTCAGGCGTCTATTGACGGGTCGCCAGCCGGAGGCGGTCAGCGTTTCAGCAATGTGCGGGCATAGGATTCCAGCACCGCATTCATACGCGTCTGGTATCCCTTGCCGGTGGATTTATAAGCCTCGACGACGGACTTCTTGACCCTCAGCGTGATCTGCTGCGTCCCTTCCGGTTCCACGAGTTTTGCGTTCGCCCAGAAGCGTTCATCCAGTTCGGGAATATCGCTGTAGTCTATCTTCCCGTCAGGCAAGGCTGCCAGTTCTTCAAGGCTCAGTTCTTTTTCGTATTTCTTCGTCATAACGTTTCCTTTCGCGGCGGTTTGCCGGCCGGGCGGAGATGATGCGGGTTCGACCGGCACGATCGGTATGGATGACCGCCAGAAATACTATTCCTTCGATCTGCCCTATGCTGTGATAGCGCGTCTCTCCATAGGCCGCGCGCTCATCGACCCATGAAAGAACCGCACCCTCGAAGATTCGAATCGCCGTCCGAAATCCGACGCCATGCTTTCGGATATTTGACCGGTTTTTCTCTTCATCCCATTCGAACATGCGTAAAAAATCATCTACAATTGTAACTACAAATATGGGTGAAGATCAAATATTTCTCTACGATATGCAAGTTTTCCCATGTGCCGGGGTTTTCAAATCCGGGCTTTGTCGCGAACGCCCCTTGAGCCGTTGTCACGGCCGGAGTATGGTCGGCAACGTTCTGGTTTTGTTTTCGGCCCATGTTCACGTCGCAACCCTATGATCCCGGTTTTTGCCGCGACTGTCTGGCCGGCCAGCCAGAGGGGCTGAGGCGTTGCCGCGCCTGTGGCAGCCCGCGCCTTGTTTATCATGCCGAACTCTACGATCTGAGCATCGCCCATATCGACTGTGACGCTTTTTATGCCTCCGTTGAAAAACGGGACAATCCCGAGCTTGCCGACAAGCCTGTGATCGTTGGCGGCGGCAAGCGTGGGGTGGTTTCCACCGCCTGTTATATCGCCCGCATTCACGGCGTGCGTTCCGCCATGCCCATGTTCAAGGCGCTGGAAGCCTGTCCCGACGCAATCGTCATCAAGCCGGATATGGAAAAATATAGCCGTGTCGGGCGTGAAATCCGGGCGATGATGCAGGAATTGACGCCACTGGTGCAGCCGCTTTCCATAGACGAGGCGTTTCTCGATCTTTCCGGCACCGAGAAGCTGCATCACGATCCACCGGCCCGTGTGCTGGCGAAATTCGCCCGCCGCGTGGAAAAGGAAGTGGGCGTGACCGTTTCAGCCGGGCTTTCCTATTGCAAATTTCTCGCCAAGGTCGCGTCCGACCTGCAAAAGCCGCGCGGCTTTTCGGTGATCGGCGAAACGGAGGCGCTGTCCTTTCTGGCGACACGGCCGGTTACCACCATCTGGGGCGTGGGCAAGGCCTTTGCGGCGACGCTGGAGGCGGACGGTATCCGCATGATCGCGCAGCTGCAGGAGATGGAGGAAAGCGAGCTGATGCGCCGTTATGGCGTGATGGGACAACGCCTCTTCCGGCTCTCGCGCGGCATTGACGAGCGGCATGTGCACAATAACGACCCCGTCAAAAGCGTCTCTTCCGAAACCACCTTCTTCAACGATATTTCCCGCCATGAGGATCTGGTGCCGATCCTGCGCTCGCTTTCCGAAAAGGTTGCCTGGCGACTGAAGAAGAGCGGCATTGCCGGCCAGACGGTGGTGCTGAAGATGAAGACGGCGGACTTCAAGAGCCGCACCCGCAACCGCAGGCTGGACGACCCCACCCAGCTTGCCGACCGAATTTTCCGCACCGGCCTCTCGCTGCTGGAAAAGGAAACGGACGGCACCAAATTCCGCCTCATCGGCATCGGCGTCAGCGATCTGCGCGATGCTGGCCTCGCCGATCCGCCCGATCTCGTCGACAAACAGGCGGGGCGCCGGGCGGCGGCGGAAGCGGCGATGGACAAGCTGCGCGACAAGTTCGGCAAGGGCAGCGTCGAGACGGGCTATACGTTCGGAACGCGCAAATAACAGTTGCGGGATTGTGCGACAGGTCGCGCGATCCTGTCCTGACCGCCTCGCGCCGGATATATTTTAGATTTTACACAAATTAGTGATGTTGCGAATGAGAGGTCCTTAAACTTCATTAAACTTCGCATGATTGAGTGAGGCAAGTTTTGTACATGTGGTGTATTGCGTCATGTCCCTCCGCCTCCGTCTTATGGTTGGCATGCTGTCGGCCAGCATTCTTGCCTTTCCGGCGCTTGCCGCTGACAGCAGGTCCCTGCAGATACTGGTATCGAAAAGCGACCAGTCGCTCGCGCTCTATGAGAACGGCGAAATCGTCGCCACCTCGAAAGTTTCCACCGGCAAGGCCGGACATGAGACACCGAGTGGCATCTTCTCGATTCTGGAAAAGCGCAAATACCACGAGTCGAATATCTACTCGGCTGCGCCCATGCCCTTCATGCAGCGGCTGACATGGTCCGGCATCGCGCTGCACGAAGGCAAGGTGCCGAACTATCCGGCCTCGCATGGCTGCGTGCGCCTGCCTTCCAAATTCGCCAAGTCCCTTTTCGGTGACACCCGGACCGGTGTGCATGTCATCATCACCGACCGGCCGGTCTCGTTGCGCTTTGTGCAGCATCCGGCGCTGTTTCAGCCGCGCGACGATGCCGATGACGGCAAGCTGCTTCTTTCGGATGTGGAATTGCGCCCGGCGACTTTCGATGCGGCCTTGGGCACGGTCGAAGTTGCCGTCAATGAAAAGACCCAGGCCCTCAAGCCGGCGGCAAAGACCAGGGAGCCCTCGCCCCTGCGCATTCTCGTCACCCGGCGTGGCGAGCGGGAGAAGGTGATGGATATTCAGACCGTGCTGACCCGCCTCGGCTTCGATGCCGGTTCAGCCGATGGTTATGCCGGGGAGATGACGATCAGCGCCATCAATGGTTTCAAGCGCTGGAAGGGGCTGAAAACCACCGGCCCGCTTTTGACCGACGCCTTCGTGACGGCGCTTTATGCCTCCGCCGGTGAAGACCACCCACCGACCGGCCAAATCATGGTGCGACAGGATTTCAAGCCGCTGTTCGAGGCCGCCATCGACATCAAGGACCCGCAAGTGGCGCTCGGAACCCATTTCTTCGAAGCCGTGTCCGTGGATCGCGCCGCCGGAACCGCCGAATGGAACGGCGTGACGCTTGAAAACCATCTGCCGGCGGCGGCCCGCAAGCGGTTCGGCGTCTCCGTTACCGAAGCGCCGGGCGGCTTCGATCAATTGAGCGCCGTGCTCGGCCGCCTCGAAATTCCGACGGAAATACGCACGCGGATCGAGCAGGAGCTTTCAAGCGGCAGCTCGATCACCGTTTCCGATATCAGTCACCAGCTGGAGACAGGCACCGGAACGGACTTCATCACCGTGACCAAAGAAGGGCCGGTATGAGCGACGGGTGAGGCCTCAAGCCTCACACCAGTTCCACATCGACGACACCGGGTGCGGACCGCAGCGCAGCGGCGATTTCCGGCGAGATGCGGTATTTCTCCGTCAGCTCCACCTCGATCTCGCGGCTGCCCTCATCCTTGATGACGATGAAATAGACCGAGCCATCGCCTTTCGTATTGAGGTGGCGGGCCACCGTTTTCAGCGGGCCGGAATCGCGCACATAAACACGCAACGCCTTCTGCATCTGCACGGATTTCTCTTCCAGCGACTGCGCCGTCTGGATACGCAGGCCGATACCTTCCGGACGCTCTTCCGCCTGCACGGTGATGACCAGCGATTTGCCGACCTCGAGCAGATCGCGGAACTGGCCGAGCCCTTCGGAAAACAGCACCGCCTCATATTGGCCCGATGCGTCCGAGAAGGTGACGATGCCCATCTTGTTGCCGGTGCGGGTCTTGCGTTCCTGCTTGCCGGTCACGGTGCCAGCCAGACGCCCGGCAGTCGCGCCCTGTTTCACCGCGGCTGAAAAATCGGCGAAATTCTGCACCCGCAGCTTTTCCAGCACGGGGCGATAGGTATCGAGCGGATGGGCGGTGAGGTAAAAACCGAGCACCTGATATTCGCGCAGCAGCTTTTCGGAGGCAAGCCACGGCTGGAAGGCGGGAAGGATGAGCTTTTCCGGGCCGCTTCCACCACCGGAGCCGAACATGTCCGATTGTCCAATGGTGCGGTTGTTCTGCGCCATCTGTGCATAACCGATGATGCGGTCCAGCCCGCCGATCAGTTCGGCGCGATCGCGGCCGAAACAATCGAAAGCGCCCGCATTGATCAGGCTTTCCAGCACACGCCGGTTGATCTGCTTGGGATCGATGCGCAGGCAGAAATCCTCAAGGCTCGTGAACGGCTTTCCGTCGCGTACCTGAACGATGTGCTCTACCGCGCCCTCGCCCACGCCCTTGATGGCGGCGAGCGAATAATAGATGCGGTTCTCGCCCGTCTCGAATTGCCGGAACGAAGTCTGCACCGAAGGTGCGACGACCTCGATGCCAAGGCGGCCGGCATCCTGACGGAAATCGTTGAGCTTTTCCGTGTTCGCCATATCGAGCGTCATGGAGGCCGCCAGGAACTCCACCGGATAGTGCGCCTTCATATAGGCAGTCTGGTAGGACACGATGGCGTAGGCAGCGGCGTGGCTCTTGTTGAAGCCGTAATTGGCGAATTTCGCCAGAAGGTCGAAGATGGTGTTGGCCTGCGGCTTCGAGACGCCGTTCTCGATGGCGCCGTCGACGAAACGCTCGCGCTGCTTGTCCATCTCCTCCTTGATCTTCTTGCCCATGGCGCGGCGCAGAAGATCGGCTTCGCCGAGCGAATAACCGGACAGGACCTGGGCGATCTGCATCACCTGTTCCTGATAAACGATAACGCCCTGCGTTTCCTTGAGCAGATGGTCGATGGTCGGATGGATCGATTCCAGCTCCTCCTCGCCATGTTTGCGGGCATTATAGACCGGGATGTTTTCCATCGGGCCTGGGCGATAAAGCGCCACCAGCGCGATGATATCCTCGATGCAGTCCGGCCGCATGCCGATCAGCGCCTTGCGCATGCCGGCACTTTCCACCTGGAACACGCCGATGGTTTCGCCGCGCGAGAGCATCTCGTAGGTTTTCGCGTCATCCAGCGGGATCGCCGCGAGATCGACCTTGATGCCGCGCTTGGCAACGAAATCGACGGCGACCTTCAGCACCGTCAGCGTCTTCAGGCCGAGGAAGTCGAATTTGACGAGGCCGGCGCTTTCCACCCATTTCATGTTGAACTGGGTGACCGGCATATCCGAGCGCGGATCGCGATACATCGGCACCAGCTTCGACAGCGGGCGGTCACCGATGACGATACCGGCGGCGTGGGTGGAGGCGTGGCGGTAAAGCCCCTCGATCTTCTGGGCGATATCCAGGAGGCGAGCGACCACCGGCTCCTTGTCCGCCTCTTCCTGCAGGCGCGGTTCTTCCTCGATCGCTTTTGACAGCGGTGTCGGGTTGGCCGGGTTGTTGGGCACCAGCTTGCAGATCTTGTCCACCTGCCCATAGGGCATTTCCAGCACGCGGCCGACGTCGCGCAAGGCGGCGCGCGCCTGTAGCGAACCGAAGGTGATGATCTGCGCCACCTGCTCGCGGCCATATTTGGCCTGCACGTAACGGATCACCTCTTCGCGACGGTCCTGGCAGAAGTCGATATCGAAGTCGGGCATCGAAACGCGTTCGGGATTGAGGAAGCGCTCGAACAGCAGCGAGAAGCGCAGAGGATCGACATCGGTAATCGTGAGCGCATAAGCGACAAGCGAACCCGCACCCGAACCGCGGCCCGGCCCGACAGGAATATCGTGCTGCTTGGCCCATTTGATGAAGTCGGCAACGATCAGGAAGTAACCGGGGAATTTCATGCGCGAGATGACGCCGAGTTCGAAATCCAGCCTGTCGCGATACTCCTGCTCCGTATAACCGGGCGCCATACCGAGCGCGGCGAGCCGCTGGTCCAGCCCCTCCACCGCCTGGCGGCGCAGTTCCTCCGTTTCGGCGCGCTCGGCTGCTTCCGGATCGTCGCTGGCGCCGGTGAAACGCGGCAGGATCGGCCCGCGCTTCTTCAGCACATAGGAACAGCGCAGCGCGATCTCGACGGTGTTTTCCAGCGCCTCGGGAAGATCGGCAAATAGCGTCCTCATTTCCTGTCGACTTTTGAGGTAATGATCGGGCGTGAGCCGGAACCGGCTGTCATCGGAGACGATGGCGTTATGCGCCACCGCCATCAGCGCATCATGCGCCTCATAGTCGGCCTTGGAAGGGAAAAAAGCTTCGTTGGTAGCAACCAGCGGAATATCATGGTCATAAGCAAGGCCAATCATGCGACGCTCATGGGAACGGTCATAACCGGACTGGCGCTGCAATTCGATATAAAGCCGGTCACCGAAGAGTGACTTCAGTGTCAGCAGCCGTTCCTTCGCCTGGGCGGTGTGGCCCTCCTTCAAGGCCATATCCACCGGACCGCCGGAAGCGCCTGTCAGCGCGATCAGGCCGGCGTTGGAAGCTTCCTCCAGCCATGCACGGGTAATATGCACGGAATGGCCGCTGCCCTCGCCTTCCAGATAGGCGCGACTGACGATATCCACCAGCCGCTCGTAACCTTCGGCATTGGCGGCCAGCAGAACGATGGCGGGAAGTTTCTGAAGGTGGCTGTTATGGTTGCGGCGGTCCTCCGCCGCATCCTGCATGTCGATCGACAGCTGGCAGCCGATGATGGGCTGCAAACCTTCATCGCGCGCCTTTTCGGAAAATTCCAGCGCGACAAAGAGGTTGTTGGTATCGGTAATGGCAATGGCCGGCTGGCCGTCGGCGACGGCCTTGGACATGATTTTCTTGAGGGGCAAGGCCCCCTCAAGCAGGGAATAGGCGGAATGAACCCGCAAATGGACAAAACCGGGAGTTTTCAGCGTTTCGCCAGAGGTCTCTCCACGCACAACCGCATCGCCCATATCATCATCCTGTCATTCTGAATCGAGGGGGCGATTTTCCGATTTCCGGCGCTCAAAGTCCACCGCTTTGCGGCGTCCATACAGGTTTCTGCGCCGGCGTGCCCTTCACAGGGCGGTGAGGATCACCGAAAAGCTGGCTACGAAGACAGCGATGGAGGCGAAAGCGGCAACGTCACGGATGAAATCAGTCATTGGTCTCTCCTTACTCGTTATGTTCCAACTTTGTTCTCATTTTGTTCGATTGTCAACAGGGTTTTGCTGATATTCCCCTTGCTAATGCCGCAGAATCGCCTTCGGTTCCCGCATGGGAACGGCAAGCCACTGACTCCAAAACGAAAAAACCCGGAGGTAAAAGCACCGCTGGGTTCGGAAAAAATTCAAATGAGAAGAACCGGCGTTCTCTGGAGAGCACCGGACGGATCGACTTACCAGCTCAGAAATCGACGATCTTGCCGTCGGCCAGCGTCACGCGCCGGTCCATGCGGGCGGCGAGTTCATGATTGTGGGTGGCGATCAGCGCCGCGAGGCCGGATTGGCGTACCAGCGCCTCCAGCGCGTCGAAAACATAATGCGCTGTTTCCGGATCGAGATTGCCGGTCGGCTCGTCAGCCAGCAGCAGCAGCGGTGCGTTGGCGACGGCGCGGGCGATGGCGACACGCTGCTGTTCACCGCCGGAGAGTTCCGCCGGGCGGTGCTCACCGCGATGCCCCACCCGCATATAATCGAGCAGCGCACTGGCGCGCTTGTGGGCTTCGGCCTGTGTCAGACCGGCGATGAGCTGCGGCATCATCACATTTTCCACCGCCGAGAATTCCGGCAGGAGATGATGGAACTGGTAGACAAAACCGATATCGCTGCGGCGGATCGCGGTTCGCGTTTCATCCGGCAGGTCATTGCAGGGTGCACCGTTAATATAGACCTCGCCGGCATCTGGGTGTTCGAGAAGTCCCGCCAGATGCAGCAGCGTGGATTTACCGGTTCCCGAAGGGGCGACCAGCGCCACCATCTCGCCGCTCTTCAATTCGAAATCAGCCTTGCGCAGAATGGAAAGCGACGTCTCGCCCTGACCATAGGTTCTCTCGACGCCAGTAAGCCGCAGCACTGTTTTTTTTGCCATATTGCGAAGCGGTCCTTATTCGTAACGCAGGGCCTGCACCGGATCGAGCTTGGAAGCCCGCCATGCTGGAAAGATCGTTGCCAGGAAAGAGAGCGTCAGCGCCATGATGACAACGGAAATGGTCTCGCTGATATCCATTTCGGCCGGAAGCTGGCTCAGGAAATAAAGCTGCGGATCAAACAGCACCGTGCCGGATATCCAGGAGAAGAACTGCCGGATGGATTCCACGTTGAGGCAGACGATGACGCCGAGCGCCACGCCGGCAAAGGTGCCGACCATACCGATGGCCGCCCCGGTCATGAAGAAGATGCGCATCACGGAGCCGGAGCTTGCGCCCATGGTGCGCAGAATGGCGATGTCGCTGCCCTTGTCCTTCACCAGCATGATGAGGCCGGAAATGATGTTCAGCGCCGCCACCAGAACGATGAGGGTGAGGATCATGAACATCACGTTTCTTTCCACCTGCAGGGCGGAGAAGAAGGTTTGGTTCCGCTGTCTCCAGTCGGTGATATAAATCTGCCGTTCGGCGGCCTGTTCCACCAGCGGGCGGATGCCGTCAACGTCGTCGGGGCGGCTGACATAAAGCTCGATGGACTGCACGAGGCCTTCGGCGTTGAAATAAAGCTGGGCTTCGGACAGCGGCATATAGATCATCGAGGCGTCATATTCCGACATGCCGATCTCGAAGACGCCGGATATCTTGTAGGATTTGACGCGCGGATTGACGCCCATCGGCGTCACGTCGCCTTCCGGGGAAATGAGGGTAATGTCGTCACCGGCCGTTACGCCGAGCTGGGCGGCGAGCCTTGAGCCGACGAGAACGCCATCTCCGGCCATGAAGCCGACCAGATCGCCGGTCTTGATGTTGGTAGCGACTTCCTTGACCTTGTCGATATCCTCCTGGCGCACGCCGCGCACCAGAGCGCCGGAGCCCGCGCCGCCGCGGCCGGAGGCGAGCGTCTGGCCTTCCACCAGCGGCAGGGCCATGGTGACCCCGGGAACGGCGGCGAACTTCTTCGCCAGCTCATCATAATTATTGAAGGGCTGGTCGATCGGCTGCACGATCATATGGCCGTTAATGCCGAGAATGCGCGAAATGAGCTCGGTGCGGAACCCGTTCATCACCGCCATGACGATGATGAGCGTCGCCACGCCCAGCATGATGCCGACAAAGGAAAACCCGGCAATGACGGAAATGAACGCTTCCTTGCGCCGCGACCGCAGATAACGCCAGGCCACCATGCGTTCAAAAGCGGAAAACGGCCGGGCAGTCTTTGCCCCGGCGGAAACAGCCGCACCCTTGTCAGCCTCGGCTTGTGCCATGTCGTCTCCCTGATCTCAAACTGCAAGGCCGGTCTTTTCCGAAAACCGGCCCATATTTCTGCGGCATCTGCGTTACGAAACCGGAGCGGACTTCGGGTGAAGCCGCTCCGTCTTCCACTCGTGCTTAGCCGAGCACCCTGTTCATCGCCGCCTCGATCGTCACGGTCTCCCGCTCGCCGGTCTTGCGATCCTTCACTTCGACTTCGCCATTCGCGACCGAACGCGGGCCGACGATGATCTGCAGCGGCACGCCGATCAGGTCGGCGGTGGCGAATTTCTGGCCTGCACGGTCGTCCGTGTCGTCGTAAAGAACATCCTTGCCGGCGTTGGAGAGCGAGTAATACAGCTTTTCGCAAGCCGCATCACAGGCAGCATCGCCAGCCTTCATGTTGATGATCACGACATCGAAGGGAGCGACCGAGGCCGGCCAGATGATTCCGTTCTCATCATGCGATGCTTCAATGATGGCGGGAACAAGGCGTGTGGGCCCGATACCATAGGATCCCATGTGGACAGGGTGTTCCTTGCCATCCTTGCCCTGCACTTTCGCGCCCATCGGCTCTGAATATTTGGTGCCGAAATAGAAGATGTGGCCGACTTCGATACCGCGCGCGGAAAGGCGCTCGCCATCGGGAATGGCGTTATAGGCGGCTTCGTCATGCATTTCGGACGTGGCGGCATAATCGGCCGTCCACTCGTCGAACACGCCCTGCAGGGCTGCGACATCGTCGAAATCGGTGTTTTCGGCGGGAATGGCGCGGTCGAGGAAGCTCTTGTGGCAGAAGACTTCGGATTCGCCGGTATCGGCCAGAATGATGAATTCATGGCTGTGATTGCCGCCGATCGGGCCGGTATCGGCGCGCATCGGAATGGCGCGCAGGCCAAGGCGCTCGAAGGTGCGCAGATAGGCCACGAACATCTTGTTATAGGAATGGATCGCGTCTTCCTTCGTCAAATCGAAGGAATAGGCGTCCTTCATCAGAAACTCACGCGAACGCATGGTGCCGAAACGCGGACGCACCTCGTCGCGAAACTTCAGCTGGATATGGTAGAGGTTCAACGGCAGGTTCTTGTAGGACTTCACATAGGAACGGAAGATGTCGGTGATCATCTCCTCATTGGTGGGGCCATAGAGCATCTGGCGGTCCTGACGGTCCTTGATGCGCAGCATTTCCTTGCCGTAGTCATCGTAACGGCCGCTCTCCTGCCAGAGCTCGGCCGATTGCAGCGTCGGCATCAGAAGCTCGATGGCGCCCGAGCGATCCTGCTCCTGGCGGATGATCCTGTTGACCTTGTCCAGCACGCGCTTGCCGAGCGGCAGCCAGGAATAGATGCCAGCCGATTGCTGCCGGATCATGCCGGCGCGCAGCATGAGGCGGTGGGAGACGATCTCCGCTTCCTTGGGGTTTTCCTTCAGGATGGGCATGAAATAACGGCTGAGACGCATGACGGCTTCCATTGATGCGGACGACGGCGCGCAAAGGCGCGGGAATCGCCCCGAATAGAGGGATATTGGCGCCGGATATAGCCGTTTCCGGCCGAGATGAAAACCCGCCATGAAAAGAGCGTTAAACGCGATTTTACGGTATTTTCGCGATAGCTAATTCGCGTCAAAACGCTTTGATCGGAATATTATTCTTGATCCGGTGCGACAAATTGCACCACGGAGAATTTTTTGCCGACTGTAACAAATATGCAAAAAATGAGATGACAAGCATGGGGCTTTGGGCTAGCTTTAGCTTACAAAAGAGGCAGGAAGTTTAAATTCTTGTCATTTTCGCGGTCAGTCTTGGGAGGATCAGATCTTAGGCGCGCTCGTCGCAGCCCCGGCAACGGTTACAGATCACGCGAAACCTGGAAAACAAGGCTGAAAGGCCTTGTTTTTTTTTGCTTCTACGCAAAGAACCCCGCCCCGCCGCTATATTCCGGTAAAATTATGGCGGTGAATCAGGCACCCAGTACGTTCCTGCTGTGTGCACGAGAGATATGACATCCATATGACAGAATCCCGGTCATATCCGCCGGAAACTACCGCGACCATGGGCTCGCCGCCAGTCTGAGTGGGCAGATGCGCGCGAACGGCGATCGCCCGCGCAGCTTTTCAATCGAAAACAGGAATAATTCTCGGCAGGTCATCGAGGCTGACGCCGAACCACCAGGTTCCGCCGTACCACAGGCCGCAGATCAGGGCCGAGATCAGGGTTGTCCACAAAACGATCCGCCCGCCCCTGAACCTTGATGGCGCACTGGCGACCGTGCCCAGCGCCACATCGCCCTCCTCATCCTGAGTGCGCAGGCCAATCGGCAGCACGATGAAAAGCACCGTCCACCAGACGATGAAATAAACGGCGAAGGCCGAAAGAAGCGGCATGTGATCCTCCTGCACAATGGGCTTCTTGTAACGCATTCATCCGCAGATCGGAATCACTTCTCCGCAAGAAACCCTAAAAGAAAAAACAGAAGTGCCGCGCTTTGCGGCACGGCCCTGGAATCAACGGGAAAGAGGCAGACGCCCCGGCCGATTGCCGGGAAGGTCCCGGTTCAGACCTTGGTCACGAAAACCGTCACGATCGGCTTCTTGCCCCAGCTCTGGTTGGCGGCGGCGCGCACGGCGCGACGCACCGCTTCACGCAGCAGATCCAGATCCTTGCGGCGGGCACGCGGAATGCTTTCGACGGCGCCGAGCACGGCGTCATAAAGCGTGTCTTCCATCGCCTCGTCCTCGTCATCGAATTCCGGCAGGCCGAAGGGCACAACATCGGGATCGCCGAGGAAATCGTAGCGGCTATCCAGCACGACATTGACGGCCACATGGCCGGCGAAGGACAGCTTGCGGCGGTTGCTGATGCCCATCTCGTCCATATCGCCGACGAGATTGCCATCCTTGAAGACGCGGCCATGCGGCACGTCGTCGACCACTTCGGCCGGACCCGGCGCAAGGCGCAGAACATTGCCGTTGCGCACCTTCGGCACCTGCGAGATGCCGGCCTGCTCGGCCAGTTCCTTCTGCGCCACCAGATGCGCCGCCTCGCCGTGGACGGGCACGACGATCTGCGGCTTCGTCCATTCGTACATCTTCAGAAGTTCATTGCGGCGCGGATGGCCCGAGACGTGTACCAGCGCCTCATTGTCGGTGACGATATGGACGCCCTGCTCGATGAGGCCGTTCTTGATGTCGATGATCGCCTTCTCATTGCCGGGAATGGCGCGCGAGGAAAACACTACCGTATCGCCGGAAGCCAGCGCCACATTGCGCATCTCGTCACGCGAGAGCTTGGCGAGTGCGGCGCGCGGCTCGCCCTGCGAACCGGTCAGGATCAACACCACCCGGTCGCGCGGAATATAGCCATATTCGTCTTCGGCGAGGAACGGCTTGATGCCTTCCATGATGCCGAGGTCCTGCGAGACGTTGACGACGCGCTTCAGCGACGAGCCGAGCAGCAGCACCTCGCGGCCGGCTGCTTCCGCGGCCTGCGCAATCGAGCGGATGCGCCCGACATTGGAGGAGAAGGTGGTGACGGCCACACGACCCTCGGCGTTTTCGATGATCTGCCGCAGGCCTTCGGAAACCTCGTGTTCGGAGGGCGACACACCATCGCGCACCGAATTGGTGCTGTCGCACATCAGCGCCAGCACGCCCTCTTCGCCGATGGCACGGAAACGGGCTTCATCCGTCAACGGACCGAGCGACGGCGCTTCGTCGATTTTCCAGTCGCCGGTGTGGATGACATTGCCGAGCGGCGTGCGAATGACCAGCGACATCGGCTCCGGAATGGAGTGGTTGACGCCGACCGCCTCGATTTCGAACGGGCCGACATTGATGCGGTCGCCCGCCTTGAAGATCGTCACCGGAATTTCGGCGCGCGTGCCCTCATAGGCGCGCTTGGCTTCCAGCATGCCGGCCGTGAAAGGCGAGGCATAGACCGGCACGTTGAGGCCGGGCCAGAGATCGTTCAGCGCGCCGTAATGATCCTCATGGGCGTGGGTGATGATGATGCCCTTGAGGTTCTTTTTCTGCTCGGCGATATAGCTGATGTCCGGCAGCACCAGATCGACGCCCGGCAGGTCCGGGCCGGCGAAGGTCACGCCGCAATCCACCATGATCCATTGGCGCTTGCTTTCCGGCCCGTAGCCGTAAAGCGCCAGATTCATGCCGATTTCACCCACGCCGCCAAGCGGCACAAAGACCAGTTCGTCCTGTTTAGCCATTGTTTTTCTTATCCATTCACGAAAGCACGCAGGCGACGGCAATCTGCCGCGCCCGCCGCGCTCTTAAGCATCGGACCTGTTGAACCATCTGATCGACCGGGCCGATGCGGAACCGGTTCGTCACCCTGCTTTTCATGAGCCGCAGGAAAGCTCCAACCCGTCGAAAGCGGTTCGGCGCGGGCTTTCGGGCCGCGCCGTTCACCTCATCCGAAAAACACGTCGCCGGCGGCAATCGAGCGCCTTGCGCCCTCATCCTCATCCAGCAGCAGATAACCATTATCATCAATCCCGACGAAACGCCCGCCAATCGAACGGTCCGGAAAGTTGACAGTGATATGTTCGCCGATACCGCAGGCGGCGGCACGCCAGCCTGCCATGATGCCGGCAACGCCCCTGCCCTCGTCCCAAGCCCCCAGCACCTCCGCCGTCTCGCGGAAAAGATGGGCGAACAATTCGTCGGGCGAGCAGGACGCACCATGTTCGGAGAGCATGGTGACCGGGTAAAGCGGATTTTCCGGCTTATGGGCGATATTGATGCCGATGCCGATGACGATGGCGCGTCGGCCATCCGGCAGCAGCTCCGCCTCCATCAGAATGCCGCAGGTCTTGCGGCGGCCGATCAGAACGTCGTTCGGCCATTTGATTTCGAGCGGCTCACCACCCGTTGGCAGCACCGCGCGGATGGCGCGGTAAACAGCCAGCGCGAAGGCAAGCGGCAGAGACCCTATGCGGTCCATCGGAGCGGGATCGATCAGAAGAAGCGAGGCGTAGAGATTGCCCGGTTCGGAGACCCATGGACGGCCGCGACGGCCGCGTCCGCCAGTCTGGCGGATGGCGGTGATCCACAGATTGCCGCCATCGCCCGCCCTTGCCTGGGCGAAACATTCCAGATTGGTCGATGGCGTTTCCGCCATCGCCTCGTGCCGGAAGTCATCGATTGACATCCGGCCCGTATGCTTGCGCGTGCTGCTCAAAAGAAGGTCTTCGCCGCAACTGTCACCGCGTTGCCGAGTGCACCGCCGAAGACGATGAAGGCGACAACGAAGAGGCCGGAAAGCGCGTAAACGACCTTGAGTTCGCCGGCGGGACGCTCGAATTTGTCCTTGGCTTCATCGAACCACATAACCTTGACGACGCGGATATAATAATAGGCGCCGACAACCGAGCCGATGACACCGATAATGGCGAGCGGATAGAGCTTCGCCTCGATGGCTGCGAGGAAGACGTAATACTTGCCGAAGAAGCCGGCGAGCGGCGGGATACCGGCAAGCGAGAACATCAGGATCGTCAGCACAACCGCCATGAAGGGGTTGGAGGACGAAAGACCGGCCAGATCCTCGACAGTCTCGACATTGCCGATTTCCTTGCGGCGCATGGAGAGAATGCAGGCGAAGGTGCCGAGCGTCATGACCATATAAACGGTCATGTAGAGGATGACGCCGGCAACACCGGCTTCGGTGCCCGCAGCGAGACCGACCAGCGCATAACCCATGTGGCCGATGGAGGAATAAGCCATCAGGCGCTTGATGTTCTTCTGGCCGATTGCGGCAAAGGAGCCGAGCAGCATGGAGGCGATGGAAATGAACACGACGATCTGCTGCCAGTCGGCAAAGACCGGCTGGAACGCCTCGATGACGATGCGAACGAGGATCGCCATGGCGCCGATCTTCGGCGCAGCCGACAGGAACGCCGTTACCGGGGTCGGCGCGCCTTCATAAACGTCCGGCGTCCACATGTGGAACGGAACGGCCGAAATCTTGAATGCAAGGCCGGCGAGAACAAAGACCAGGCCGAAGACCAGACCGAGCGAACGGGTTTCCGAGGCCAGAACCTGCGCGATTTCGGTGAAGCCGGTATTGCCGGTGAAGCCGTAGACCAGCGACATGCCATAGAGCAGCATGCCGGAAGACAGCGCGCCGAGCACGAAATACTTCAGGCCCGCTTCCGTGGAGCGCAGGCTTTCACGGTTGATGGCGCAGACGACATAGAGCGCCAGCGACTGCAGTTCCAGCGCCATGTAGAGCGAGATCAGGTTGTTGGCCGAGATCATCAGCAGGATGCCCAGCGTCGCGAGAACCAGCAGCACCGGATATTCGAAACGGCCAATGGGTTCGAAACGGCCCTGACCGACGGCGAGGATCATGGCGGTGATGGAGCCGATCAGCGCCAGTACCTTCATGAAGTTGCCGAAGGCATCGGCGATGTAGACACCGCCGAAAGCCACGCCCGATGCGGGGGCGAAGATGATCCAGAGACCGACGACGAGCAGGAGGGCAACGGCAAGGCCGGTGACCGTCGTTGTCGACTTGTCGCCCGAGAAGACGCCAATCATGAGCAGCGCCAGCGCGCCGACCGCAAGGATCAGCTCGGGCGTCGCAATGTGCAGACTGGCAAAAAGGATTTCAGCGGTCATGTCCAACGGGTCCTGTCGTCAATTCATAGAGAGCGCAACATTTTGCGCCGCCTGCAATGCAGCCGAATAGTTGTTTACCAGAAGATCGACCGATGCGGCTGTCGCATCGAACACCGGCGCCGGATAGACGCCGAAGAAGATCGTCAGCACAACCAGCGGATAAAGGATGACCTTTTCGCGGGTCGACAGATCGAGCATCGACTTCAGGCTTTCCTTCTCCAGCGCACCGAAGATCACGCGGCGGTAAAGCCACAGCGCATAAGCGGCCGAGAGGATGACGCCGGTTGCCGCAAACAGCGCGACCAGCGTGTTCGCGCGGAATACGCCGATCAGCGTCAGGAATTCACCAACGAAGCCTGACGTGCCGGGCAGACCGACATTGGCCATGGTGAAGATCATGAAGGCGACGGCATATTTCGGCATGTTGTTGACGAGGCCACCATAGGCCGCGATCTCGCGGGTATGCAGGCGGTCGTAGACAACACCGACGCAGAGGAAGAGCGCGCCCGAGACGATGCCGTGCGACAGCATCTGGAAGATCGCACCCTGCACGCCCTGAACGTTGGCGGCAAAGATGCCCATGGTCACGTAACCCATGTGGGCGACGGAGGAATAGGCGATCAGCTTCTTGATGTCGTCCTGCATCATCGCGACCAGCGAGGTGTAGATGATGGCAAGAACCGACAGCGTGAAGACGAAGGGGGCGAAATAATCAGACGCCAAGGGGAACATCGACAGCGAGAAGCGGACGAAACCGTAACCGCCGAGCTTCAGCATGACGCCGGCAAGGATGACGGAACCGGCGGTCGGAGCCTGAACGTGGGCATCCGGCAGCCAGGTGTGCACCGGCCACATCGGCATCTTGACCGAGAAGGCGGCGAAACAGGCAAGCCACAGCCATGTCTGCATGCCGGCCGGGAAGCCGTATTTCAGAAGTTCCGTCATGTCGGTCGTGCCGGCCTGCCAGTACATGGCCATGATGGCGAGCATGGTCAGAACCGAGCCGAGCAGCGTGTAGAGGAAGAACTTGTAAGATGCGTAGACGCGATCCTTGCCGCCCCAGACACCGATGATGATGAACATCGGGATCAGCGTCGCTTCGAAGAATACGTAGAAAAGAACCGTATCCAGCGCCACGAAGACGCCGACCATGACGACTTCCAAGAGCAGGAAGGCGATCATGTATTCCTTGACGCGCTTCTCGATCGAATCCCAGCTTGCCAGCACGCAGAAGGGCATGAGGAAGGTGGTGAGGATGACGAACAGCATGGAGATGCCGTCGACGCCCAGATGATAGGCGGCGATGTTGCCGAACCAGGCGTGTTTTTCCACCATCTGGAAACCGGGGTTCGAATTGTCGAAACCGATCCAGACGAAGAGCGACACCAGGAAGGTGAAAACGGTCGTCAGCAGCGAGACATTGAGAATGTTGCGGCGACCGTAGGGGCCGTTCTCATTCGTCAGCAGCAGGAGCACCACGCCGACGAGCGGCAGAAAGGTGACCGTTGAAAGAATGGGCCAATCGGTCATCAGAGGGCACTCCCGAGCATCATCCAGGTGACAAGCGCCGCGATGCCGATCAGCATCGCAAAGGCATAGTGATAGAGGTAACCGGACTGCAGGCGGACCATGCGGTTGGTCACGTCAACCACACGCGCTGCAATGCCGTTCGGTCCATAGTGGTCGATGACGGCGACGTCGCCCTTCTTCCACAGAAAGCGGCCGAGCGCCTTTGCGGAACGTACGAAGAGGAAGTCGTAGAGTTCGTCGAAGTACCACTTGTTGAGAAGGAACTGGTAGAGGCCGCGATGAGTCTCGGCCAGACGCTTCGGCGTCTCGGGCGACTTGATATACATGTACCAGGCGGTCACGAAACCAAGCGCCATGGCGAAGAACGGGCTCCACTTCACCCACAGCGGAACATGATGGAACTCTTCGAGGATTTCATTTTCCGGAAGCGTAAACAGGGCGCCCTTCCAGAACTCGGCATATTCATGACCGAAGAAATAACCTTCGAAGGCCACACCGGCGAAGATCGCACCGACAGTGAGGATGAAGAGCGGGATCAGCATGACCATCGGCGATTCATGCACATGGTGCATGACGTCAGCGGAAGCGCGCGGCTTGCCGAAGAAGGTCATGAAGGCCAGACGCCAGGAGTAGAAGCTGGTGAACAGGGCCGCGATGACCAGCAGCGTGAAGGCGACGCCCGAGAGAACCGAATGGGACGCGTAAGCGGATTCGATGATGACATCCTTCGAGAAGAAGCCGGCAAAACCGATCATCGTGCCCGGAATACCAACGCCGGTCAGCGCCAGCGTGCCAACGGTCATGGTCCAGAAGGTAATGGGGATATGCTTGCGCAGGCCACCCATGTAACGCATGTCCTGCTCGCCATCGACGGCATGGATGACCGAGCCGGCGCACAAGAACAACAGGGCCTTGAAGAAGGCGTGTGTGAAGAGGTGGAACACGGCAGCGCCATAAGCACCGACGCCGAGCGCCACGAACATGTAACCGAGCTGCGAGCAGGTCGAATAGGCGATGACGCGCTTGATGTCGTTCTGCACGAGGCCGACCGTTGCCGCGAAGAAGGCGGTGATCGCGCCGATCAGCGTCACGACGGTGAGCGCATCATGCGACAGCTCGAACAGCGGCGACATGCGGGCGACGAGGAAGACGCCGGCGGTGACCATGGTTGCGGCGTGAATGAGGGCAGACACCGGGGTCGGGCCTTCCATCGCGTCCGGCAGCCAGGTGTGCAGCAGGAACTGCGCCGATTTACCCATCGCGCCCATGAAGAGCAGCAGGCACACGCCCGTCATCGCATTGGCCTTGTCCAGCTGCATGCCGAACAGGTTGATGACGGTTTCCGAGGAGGCAGCGCCTTCAGCCGGCAGATAGGTCGCAGCGGCAGCGAAGATCGTTTCGAAATTGATCGAGCCGAACAGCACGAACACGCCGCCAATGCCGAGAATGAAGCCGAAGTCACCGACGCGGTTGACGATGAAGGCCTTCATGGCGGCAGCCGATGCGGACGGCTTCTTGAACCAGAAGCCGATCAGCAGATAGGACGCCAGACCCACGCCTTCCCAGCCGAAGAACATCTGCAGCAGGTTGTCGGAGGTCACCAGCATCAGCATGGCGAAGGTGAAGAGCGACAGATAGGCGAAGAAACGCGGACGATGCGGATCGTGGTGCATGTATCCGATCGAATAGAGATGCACCAGCGTCGAAACCGTGTTGACGACGACGAACATGACGGCCGTCAGCGTGTCGATGCGGAACGCCCATTCGACATCGATGCCGCCGGACTGGATCCAGCGCAGAACGGTGACCTTGATCACCTCGCCCGGCTCGCCATGGGCGAGCGCGACGGTGAAGAAGACGATCCAGGACAGGATGGCGACCACGATCATCAGACCGGTGGTGACATATTCCGAAGCCTTGGCGCCGATGGAGCGGCCGAACAGGCCGGCGATCAGGAAGCCGATCAGTGGAAGAAAGACGATAGCCTTGTAGATCATAGCCTTATCAGCCCTTCATCATATTGACGTCTTCGACGGCGATCGATCCGCGGTTGCGGTAGAAGACAACGAGTATTGCAAGACCGATGGCCGCTTCGGCGGCTGCGACGGTCAGAATGAACAAAGCGAAGACCTGGCCGACGATATCGTTCAGGAAGGCCGAGAAGGCCACCATGTTGATGTTGACCGCAAGCAGGATGAGTTCGATCGACATGAGGATGACGATGACGTTCTTCCGGTTGAGGAAGATGCCGAAGACGCCGATCGTGAAGAGGATCGCGCTGACCGTCAGGTAGTGGGAAAGACCGATTTCCATGTTCTGTTTCCTTGGATCCGTTCGCGCCTCAGATGCCCTGGCCCGGCTTGACCTTGACCGTGGTAACGGCGGTCTTCGGGTCGCGGCCGACCTGCGTGGAGATATCCTGCCGCTTGATGTCGGTGCGATGACGCAGCGTCAGCACGATGGCGCCGATCATGGCCACCAGCAGCACAAGGCCGGCGAGCTGGAAGAAGTAGACGTAATTGGTATAGAGCACGTCGCCGAGTGCGGCCGTATTGGTGCGTTCGGTGACAGGCGGGATCGGCATGGTGATGGACTTGGCCGCAATCGGGTTCAGCATGCTGCCGCCGACCACGACGATCAGTTCCGCCGCCAGGATGACACCGATCAGCGCCCCGACCGGGGCATATTGCAGCACGCCGGAGCGCAGCTCCGCGAAATCCACATCCAGCATCATGACGACGAAGAGGAAGAGCACCGCCACGGCGCCGACATAAACCACCAGCAGGATCATGCCGAGGAACTCGGCGCCCGTCAGCAGGAACAGCGCGGCTGCGTTGAAGAAGGTCAAAATCAGAAACAGCACCGAATGAACAGGGTTCTTCGATGCGATGACCATGAACGCAGACGCCACGGCGACGAAAGCGAATATATAAAAGAATACAGCGTGCAGACCCATGTTGGTGCCTTCTTGTCCTCATCGGGCAAAGATGGCTCGAAGGCCCCTCACCCGTTTCGTCCCCGCCGGCGAAAACCGCGCAGGCATTTTACTTTTCATCGTTTTCCGGGGTTTCCCCCGGAAAGACGGTTGCGCCTTAACGGTAAGGCGCATCCAGTGCGAGGTTGCGTGCGATTTCACGCTCCCAGCGGTCGCCATTGTCGAGAAGCTTCTGCTTGTCGAAATAAAGCTCCTCGCGGGTTTCCGTCGCAAATTCGAAGTTCGGGCCTTCGACGATGGCATCCACCGGGCAGGCTTCCTGGCAGAAACCGCAATAGATGCACTTCACCATGTCGATATCGTAACGCACCGTGCGGCGGGTGCCGTCATTGCGGCGCGGGCCGGCTTCGATGGTGATCGCCTGAGCGGGACAGATCGCTTCACACAGCTTGCAGGCGATGCAGCGCTCTTCACCGTTCGGATAACGGCGCAGCGCGTGCTCACCACGGAAACGCGGAGAGACCGGACCCTTTTCGAAAGGATAGTTCACCGTCGCCTTCTGCTTGAAGAAGTGGCGCATCGTCAGCAGGATCGCGCCGACGAACTCCTTGAGGAACAGTGAATTGACGGCTTGGGAGAGGCTTGCCATCTCAGTCTCCAGATCTTTGAGCGAGGAGTTCAGGCATCAACCGGCCCACCCCGTCAGCTTCAATACGAATGCAACAATAACGACCATGGCGAGCGACAGCGGCAGGAACACCTTCCAGCCGAGACGCATGAGCTGGTCATAACGGTAACGCGGAACGAAAGCCTTGGTCAGAGCGATCATGAAGAACACCATGCAGCCCTTCAACGCGAACCAGACAATGCCAGGAACCCAGTTCAGGAACCACACATCCACGATCGGCAGCCAGCCGCCCATGAACAGGATCGTAGTCAGGCAGCAGATCAGCACGATCGCAGCATATTCGCCGAGCATGAACATCATGTAAGGCGTGGAGCCGTATTCGACCATGTGACCGGCGACCAGTTCCGATTCCGCTTCCGGAAGGTCGAAGGGCGGACGGTTGGTTTCGGCAAGGCCCGAAATGAAGAACACGATGAACATCGGGAACAGCGACAGCCAGTGCCAGTCGAGGAACGAGGCCGGCAGGCCGAGCATGGTGCCGAGGCCGGTCTTCTGGGCAAGCACGATGTCCGTCAGGTTCAGCGAACCGACGCAG
The DNA here is from genome assembly GCF_004005385.1 of Agrobacterium sp. CNPSo 2736. Classification (NCBI taxonomy): domain Bacteria; kingdom Pseudomonadati; phylum Pseudomonadota; class Alphaproteobacteria; order Hyphomicrobiales; family Rhizobiaceae; genus Agrobacterium; species Agrobacterium sp. CNPSo 2736. The sequence continues at coordinate 380,647 of NZ_RZTX01000002.1, forward strand.
AGCAGAACGGTAACGATGACGAGACCGATCGACACTTCGTAGGACACCATCTGTGCCGCGGAGCGGAGCGCGCCGAGGAACGGGTACTTCGAGTTCGAAGCCCAGCCGCCCATGATGATGCCGTAAACTTCAAGCGAGGAAATCGCGAAGATATAGAGGATGCCGACATTGATATTGGCGACGACCCAGCCCTCATTGAAGGGAATGACGGCATAGGTGGCAAGCGCCAGCGTCACGGCAACCAGCGGCGCCAGAAGGAAAACCGCCTTGTTGGCGCCGGCGGGAATGACCGGTTCCTTGAGAATGAACTTCAAGAGGTCGGCGAAGGACTGGAAGAGACCGAAGGGACCAACAACGTTCGGACCACGGCGCAGCTGCACGGCCGCCCAGACCTTGCGGTCGGCAAGCAGCAGGAACGCGATGGACACCAGAAGGCAAACGAGAAGCAGCAGGGACTGGCCGACCATGATCAGCGCGGGCCAGACGTAGCTCCAGAAAAACTGTTCCATAAATCCCCTACCCTTACTCTGCCGCAGCCTGGAAATTGTTGCGGGCCAATGCGGAGCACTCGGCCATGACGGCGGATGCGCGCGCAATCGGGTTCGTCAAATAAAAGTCTTTTACCGGCGAGGCAAACGCCGACTTGGTGAGCGAGCCGGTCTTGCCAGCCAACGCTTCGATATCTTTGCCGTTACCGGCGACGATCTCGTCGGTTTCCGCCAGATGCGGATGCGCGACGAAGAGCTGGCCACGCAGGGCCGACAGCGAATCGAACGGCAGCTTCTTGCCGAGCACGTCGGAAAGCGCACGCAGGATCGCCCAATCTTCGCGGGCTTCGCCCGGTGCGAAACCGGCGCGGTTGCCCACCTGCACGCGGCCTTCGGTGTTGACCCAGATACCGGATTTTTCGGTATAGGCCGCACCCGGAAGGATAACGTCGGCGTTCATCGCGCCCTGATCGCCATGGCTGCCGATATAGACGGTGAACTTGGCGCCCTTGTTCGACAGATCGAGTTCATCGGCGCCGAGCAGGAAGAGAACATCCATGGAGGCGACCATTTCGGCTGCGGCAACACTGCCCTCGCCCGGCACGAAGCCGATATCGAGACCGCCGACACGGGCAGCGGCCGTGTGCAGAACCGAGAAGCCGTTCCACTCTTCGGTGACAGCGCCAACCGACGTCGCAAGCTTCGCAGCGGCCGCAAGAACGGCAGCGCCATCGGCACGCGCCAGCGCACCCTGGCCGATGATGATCAGCGGGTTCTTGGCGGACTTCAGCTTGTCAACGAAGCTGTGCGAGCCATTGGCCAGATCGGAGAGCGTTTCAGCGCCGGAACCGAGATATTCGTAATTGTAGCGAAGCTCACCGGCTTCACCGATCACGCCGATCGGGAAACCGCCGCGACGCCAGCGCTTGCGGATGCGGGCGTTGAGCACAGCCGCTTCGTAACGCGGATTGGAACCGACGATCAGCAGGGCGTCGGCCTGTTCGATACCTTCGATGGTGGAGTTGAACAGGTAGCTGGCGCGGCCGAGCGACGGATCGAGTGCAGCGCCATCCTGACGGCAATCGACATTGGCCGAACCGAGCGAGGCGAGAAGCGACTTCAGCGCGAACATTTCTTCAACGGAAGACAGATCGCCGGCGATCGCGCCGATCTTGTTGCCGGATGTTGCGGCAACAGCCTGCTTGATCGCACCGAAGGCTTCACCCCAGGTGGCGGGCTGCAGACGGCCGTCCTTGCGAACGTAAGGCCGGTCAAGGCGCTGCGTCTTCAGGCCGTCCCAGATGAAGCGGCTCTTGTCGGAAATCCACTCTTCGTTGATCGCCTCGTTGACGCGCGGCATGACGCGCATGACTTCGCGGCCACGGGTATCGACACGGATGGCCGAACCGAGAGCGTCCATCACGTCGATGGTTTCAGTCTTGTTCAGTTCCCACGGACGGGCGGTGAAGGCGAAAGGCTTGGAGGTGAGCGCGCCGACCGGGCAAAGGTCAACAACGTTGCCCTGCAGCTCCGAGGTCATGGCCTGCTCGAGATAGGTGGTGATTTCGGCATCTTCGCCGCGGCCGATCAGACCAAGTTCGGCAATGCCGGCAACTTCCGTGGTGAAACGGACGCAGCGCGTGCAGTGGATGCAGCGGTTCATGACCGTCTTGACGAGCGGTCCGATATATTTGTCTTCAACCGCACGCTTGTTTTCAGCGTAACGCGAACCGGCGATACCGAAGGCCATGGCCTGGTCCTGCAGGTCGCATTCGCCGCCCTGGTCGCAGATCGGGCAATCCAGCGGATGGTTGATGAGCAGGAATTCCATCACGCCTTCGCGTGCCTTCTTGACCATCGGCGTGTTGGTGAAAACCTCGGGCAATTCGCCGTTCGGGCCGCCGCGAACGTCGCGAACGCCCATGGCGCAGGAGGCGGCGGGCTTGGGCGGTCCGCCCTTCACCTCGATGAGACACATGCGGCAGTTACCCGCGACCGACAAGCGCTCATGAAAACAAAAGCGCGGAACTTCGGCACCAGCCTCCTCGCACGCCTGCAACAGCGTGAAATGATCCGGAACCTCAATCTCTTTACCGTCAACCTTGAGCTTTGCCATGGTTCTACTTACGTCCTGTTGCCTGTTCGTCCCATGTCTCACACGGTCCGCAACAAATCCTTAATCGCGCCCGGCACTGATATAGTCCGCCAGACGCTTCATGGTGTCGCGAGGCCGGAAAATTCCGGCTCCGCCTGAAGCCTCAATGCTTATTCAGCGGCTTCCAGAACAGCGCCATCATCCATGGCCCTGTAGGTATATTGGTCGATGCGCTTTTCGATTTCCGGACGGAAATTGCGGATCAGCGCCTGTACCGGCCATGCGGCGGCGTCGCCGAGCGCACAGATGGTGTGGCCTTCGATCTGCTTCGTCACTTCAAACAGCATGTCGATTTCGCGCTTCTGCGCGTTACCCTTGACCATGCGCTCCAGCACGCGCCACATCCAGCCGGTGCCTTCGCGGCACGGCGTGCACTGGCCGCAGCTTTCATGCTTGAAGAAGGCCGCGATGCGGGCAATCGCCTTGATGACGTCGGTGGACTTGTCCATGACGATCATGCCGCCGGTGCCGAAGGAAGACTTCACTTCGCGCATGCCGTCAAAGTCCATGATGGCGTCCTTCATGTCCTCACCGCGAACGATGGGGCAGGATGCGCCGCCGGGGATGACGCCGAGCAGATTGTCCCAGCCGCCGCGAATGCCACCGCAATGGTGTTCGATCAGCTCGCGGAAGGACAGACCCAGCGCATCTTCGAAGGTGCACGGACGCTCGACATGGCCGGAGACCATGAACAGCTTGGTGCCGACATTGTTCGGACGGCCGATGGACGAGAACCAGGCCGCACCGCGACGCAGGATGGTCGGCGCAACGGCGATGGATTCGACGTTGTTGACCGTCGTCGGGCAGCCGTAAAGACCCATATTGGCCGGGAACGGGGGCTTGAGGCGCGGCTGGCCCTTCTTGCCTTCAAGGCTTTCGAGCAGAGCCGTCTCTTCGCCGCAGATATAGGCACCCGCGCCGTGATGGACGTAGATGTCGAAATCCCAGCCGTTCCTGTTGTTCTTGCCGAGCAGGCCGGCATCGTAGCACTCGTCGATGGCCGCCTGAAGCGCTTCACGCTCACGCATATATTCGCCGCGCACGTAGATATAGGCGGTATGCGCGCCCATGGCGAAACCGGCGATCACGCAGCCTTCGATCAGCGTATGCGGATCATTGCGCAGGATTTCGCGGTCCTTGCAGGTGCCGGGCTCGGATTCGTCGGCGTTAACGACGAGATAATGCGGGCGGCCGTCATTTTCCTTCGGCATGAAGGACCATTTGAGACCCGTCGGGAAGCCAGCGCCACCGCGACCGCGAAGGCCGGAAGCCTTCATCTCGTTGATGATCCAGTCACGGCCCTTTTCGATGATCTGCTTGGTGCCGTCCCAATGGCCGCGCGCTCTCACGCCCTTCAGGGACTTGTCCTTGAGGCCGTAGAGATTGGTAAAGATGCGATCCTGATCTTTTAACATGCTTCACCTCTTACCGCGGCTTCTTGCCGAAGACCCTGATATACTCGGCTTCGCCACCCTTGGCGAGCGCCTCGGCCTGCTTGATCCACTCGTCGCGTTCGATGCGGCCCTTGAAATTCAGATAACCGTCGACCCAGTCGCATTCGGCCTTTTTCCAGCCGGCGACCTGCGCAAAGGTGAAGATGCCGAGCTCGTGCAGCGTGCCTTCGATCTTCGGACCAACGCCGGAAATGAGCTTCAGGTCGTCAGGCGTCGCCGGGCGTTCGATGCCGGCCGGACGATCCTTGGAATCGAGCGACGGCTTTGCCGCCGCAGCCGTTCCGGAAGCTTCCTTTTCGACGGTCTTTACATTGGCTTCCGCAGCCTTCGGCTCATTGGCCGGCGTCTTCAGCTTCGGATCGGTTTCCGGCGCGTCCGTCTTCGGCTTGGCGGCATTGGACGGCGGAACCGGTGCGGCATCCGCAGGCACTTCGGCCGGCTTGTCGAGATTGGAACGGTCAGGCTTGATCTCTTCCGTCAGCGTCGTCAATCCGCCGACTGGAACCGACTCGTGACGGTCGATCTGCGGGCCGGTCTTGACCGTGTCGCCCTTGCCCGCCTCGAACGTGTCGATGATTTCTTCCAGGCGCTCGGGCGTCAGGTCCTCATAGGCATCCTTGAAAATGATGACCATCGGCGCGTTGACGCAGGCGCCCTGACATTCCACTTCTTCCCAGGAGAGCGTGCCGCTCTCATTGGTGTGCAGCGGATCGTGGTGGATCTTCTTGCGGCAGACATCCATCAGCGCTTCGGAACCGCGCAGCATGCAGGGCGTAGTGCCGCACACCTGAACGTGGGCGCGCGTGCCGACCGGCTTCAGCTGGAACTGGGTATAGAAGGTCGCCACTTCCATGACGCGGATATAGGCCATATCCAGCATGTCGGCGATCTTTTCGATGGCGGCGCGGGTAACCCAGCCGTCCTGCTCCTGCGCACGCATGAGCAGCGGGATGACAGCCGATTGCTGGCGTCCCTCGGGATATTTCTTGATCGTCTTTTCCGCCCATACGGTATTATCCGCGTTAAAGGCAAACGCCACGGGCTGGAACTGATCTTCGGCTAGTCGACGAACGGACATACTTCCTCACGCCTTTTCAGTTTAACGTCTCACAACGCGATCTCGCCACCGTGACGAATTCGCAGGCGTAAGCCGCCTTGTCTTTTTGCATGAACACAATGAACTTGCTGCCATTGGGAACCGAGGCCTTGATCTCGTATCCCGACGACAGAAGCTGCTTGATGGTTGAACCGCCGCCGCTTGACAGCGACACGCCGCCCTCATCCGTCGCCGTCTGGGCGAGAACGGGGGCAGACATCGCAGCAAGAAGAGCCAATATGGCCAGCGGCAGACGCATCAGCGGTCGACCTCCCCGAACACGATGTCGAGGGAGCCGAGCACGGCTGTAACGTCAGCAAGCTGATGGCCCTTGCACAGGAAATCCATCGCCTGCAGATGCGCATAACCCGGGGCGCGGATCTTGCAGCGGTAAGGCTTGTTGGATCCATCGGCGACCACATAGACGCCGAACTCGCCCTTCGGCGCTTCGACGGCGGCGTAAACTTCGCCGGCGGGAACGTGGTAACCTTCGGTGTAAAGCTTGAAGTGGTGGATCAAAGCTTCCATCGACCGCTTCATCTCGCCGCGCTTGGGCGGGACTACCTTGCCGTCAAGCGAGGAGACAGGGCCGATGCGATGTTTGCCGGAGAGAAGATCAACGCACTGCTTCATGATCTTTACCGATTCGCGCATTTCCTGCATGCGGATCAGATAACGGTCATAGCAGTCGCCGTTCTTGCCGACGGGAATGTCGAATTCCAGATCGGAATAGCACTCGTAAGGCTGCGAACGACGCAAATCCCACGCAGCGCCCGAGCCACGCACCATCACGCCCGTGAAACCCCAGGCAAAGGCGTCTTCAAGCGAGACGACGCCGATATCGACGTTACGCTGCTTGTAGATGCGGTTATCGGTCAACAGGCCTTCGATATTGTCGAGAACGGTGAGGAACGGATCGCACCACTTGCCGATATCGTCCACCAGCTCCGGCGGCAGGTCCTGATGCACGCCGCCCGGACGAACGTAAGCCGAGTGCATGCGAGCGCCACAGGCGCGCTCATAGAACACCATCAGCTTTTCGCGCTCTTCGAAACCCCAAACCGGGGGCGTCATCGCGCCAACGTCCATGGCCTGCGTCGTGACGTTCATGATGTGCGACAGGATGCGGCCGATTTCCGAATAAAGCACGCGGATCAGCTGGCCGCGCATCGGGATTTCGAGGCCGAGCAACTTTTCGACGGCGAGCGCGAAAGCGTGTTCCTGGTTCATCGGCGCGACATAGTCGAGACGGTCGAAATAGGGAACGGCCTGCAGATAGGTCTTGGTCTCGATCAGCTTTTCGGTGCCGCGATGCAGAAGACCGATATGCGGATCGACGCGCTCGACGATTTCGCCGTCCAGTTCCAGAACCAGACGCAGCACGCCGTGCGCGGATGGGTGTTCCGGACCGAAGTTGATCGTGAAATTGCGGACGTTATGCTCAGTCATTCTAGTGCTCCGCCGAGGTGATCATGGCGATGAATTCGGGGCCGGTCATGTTCTGCGTGGTTTCCGCGAAGGAATAGCTCGAAGGCTTCTCATCCGTGAAAATCTGCGACGCGAACGTGAAACTGGAAGGGTTGTCGAAAGCCTGCAGCGAAACGGCGACATGCTTGCCGTCCTTCGAGCGCCACATCAGCGTGCTGCCGCAATTCTTGCAGAAGCAGCGCTCACCCCATTCCGACGAGGAATAGACGCCGAGACTATCTTCGTTTTCAACGGAGATATCCGCGCATTCGACAGCCATAAACGCACCGCCGGACCAGCGGCGGCACATGGAGCAATGGCAAACGCCGAATTCGCGGGCACCGATGACGGCATTGAGGCCGACGGCGCCGCAAAGACATTGCGCATGCTCTGTCGCGGGGGCTTGGCTCATTGCTTGGCCTTTTCGTCACCCGGGAGAACATATTCGGTTCCTTCCCACGGGGAGAGGAAATCGAAGTTGCGGAATTCCTGCTTCAGTTCGACTGGTTCATAAAGAACCCGTTTCAGCACGTCATCGTAACGCACTTCCACAAAGCCGGTAACCGGAAAATCCTTGCGCAGCGGATGGCCTTCGAAACCGTAATCCGTGAGGATGCGGCGGAGATCCTTATGGCCTTCGAACGGAATGCCATACATGTCCCAGGCTTCGCGCTCGAACCATTCCGCGCCCATGTAAACGGAGGTCGAAGACGGCACGCCCTCGTCTTCCGCCACCTGCAGCTTGACGCGCACGCGCAGGTTCTGGCGCGGCGACAGCAGGTGATAGACGACATCGAAACGCTTTTCGCGCTGCGGCCAGTCGACACCGCAAATATCGATGATGTTGACGAAACCGCACTGCACGTCGTCACGCAGGAAGGTCAAAAGCGCAACCACGCTTTCAGGCGTCGTGTTCAGCGTCAGCTCGCCATAGGCGATATCAGCCGACACCACGAGGGAACCGCGCGCTTCCTTAACGTAAGCAGCAAGATCGTTGAGAGCTTCGCTCATTCTTAATCCGTCCTTTGCCCTTAGCGCTCGATCGTACCGGTACGACGAATCTTCTTCTGCAGCAGAAGCACGCCGTAAAGCAGCGCCTCCGCCGTGGGGGGACAGCCCGGGACGTAGATATCCACCGGCACGACGCGGTCGCAGCCGCGCACCACGGCGTAGGAATAGTGGTAATAGCCGCCGCCATTGGCGCAGGAGCCCATGGAGATGACGTAACGCGGCTCGGGCATCTGGTCGTAGACCTTGCGCAGAGCGGGCGCCATCTTGTTGGTCAGCGTCCCGGCGACGATCATCACGTCCGACTGGCGTGGTGAGGCGCGTGGGGCAACGCCGAAGCGCTCCATGTCATAACGCGGACCGGAAGCCTGCATCAGGCCTTCGACGGCGCAGCAGGCGAGACCGAACTGCATCCACATCAGGGAGCCGGTGCGCGCCCAGGTGATCAGCTCGTCGGTCGAGGTGACGAGAAAACCCTTGTCGGCCAGCTCGTCATTGATTTCCGTGAAGTAGGCGTCGTTGCTGCCAACCGGCTTGCCAGTCGAGGGATCGATGATCCCCTTCGGCTGCGGCGCAACGAGCGTGGTGTTGTTCTGGCTCATGCCCATTCCAGCGCTCCCTTCTTCCACTCATAGATAAAGCCGATGGTGAGAACGATGAGGAACACCATCATCGACCAGAAACCGAACCAGCCCATCTCGCCGAAAGACACCGCCCATGGGAACAGGAAGGCGACTTCCAGATCGAAGATAATGAACAGAATCGATACCAGATAAAAGCGGATATCGAACTTCATGCGGGCGTCGTCGAAGGCGTTGAAACCGCACTCGAAAGCAGAGAGCTTTTCCGGGTCCGGCGCCTTGTAGGCGACAGCAAACGGCGCAATGAGAAGCGCCAGGCCGATGACGAGAGCGATACCGATGAAGATTGCGATCGGAATGTAGGAACTGAGGAGTTCAGTCATGGTCTCTTCCCTGCCCGGCCGGGTGCCGGACCTGCCTTTGTGACCCGAAGTCTCAAAGAGCGCACAAATATGTTGCAACGCCAAAGTCGTTAGCGCAGCCGCGCTCTCTCTGCAAGAGTTTAGGCACCATTTCAAGACACCTGCCGCATTGATTGGCAACAATATTGCCGGAATTGACGCAAATTTGGGCCACAATTCCGGCCTAAGCCCCTCAAATACAATAATAATCGATTGAACGACGCAACCGCAAAAAAGTCACACGAATTTTACGTCCGGATGGCGGTGAAGTGACGATATTCGGGAATCGAAACTTGACTAAAAAATGCAGGAAAAATCGCGTTTAAAAAGCCCGGAATCAGGCCCCGGAATCGTCAATAGACGAGCGCGCAAATCGCGCGTCGATCTGTTTTTTGAGGAGACATTTCAGGAAAAAGAAATGGCGCGAGTGACGGGGCTCGAACCCGCGACCTCCGGCGTGACAGGCCGGCACTCTAACCGACTGAGCTACACCCGCGCACCACAGACATTCATCTGCGTTTTCCGAGGGACAGGATGGCGCGAGTGACGGGGCTCGAACCCGCGACCTCCGGCGTGACAGGCCGGCACTCTAACCGACTGAGCTACACCCGCATCTCCTGACGACAGGAGCCAGTCCCGCCGCTCGAACCAGCCTCGGCTGTTCGATGAGCGGCTAACTACGGCGTTCGTGCGGGGGTGTCAAGCAGGTTTCACGACAAAAGAATAAGCTTCTTCATTTTGATCGGGAAAAACCGGAAGGCCTCGGAGCACGATTGCGGCAAACGCCCTGTTTTGCGGGCTTTTCCCAACGAAAACAAAAAACTTGTCCACAGCCGCAGGCTTCCCTAACGGGATTTCCACACGGCCATCAAGGCGTCTTCGGGTCCTGTTTCCGGCAAAAAGCCCGCAGTTACCGGCTTTTTGCCCCCGCACCCCGGCGACGGAAAATTCTCTCGGCAAAAAAAACAAAAAAACTTCACAAAAGCCCTTGCGGTTTTTTTCCGATCCGAATACATCACGGCCACCGACGCGGCGGACACGATCCGAGACACGCGAAGGGCGATTAGCTCAGTTGGTAGAGCGCCTCGTTTACACCGAGGATGTCGGGAGTTCGAGTCTCTCATCGCCCACCATTTTCCCAGAAAATTTAAATATCACCTGTGATACCGAGATTGTTCGTGTTTGCTTTCGCCATGCGATGAGCTCTCGAGTATTCGGAACTATCGCCCCTGCCCTCACTACGGCCGATGAAGCGTCGTCGTGATTCCCAACCGCTGGAATCGCTTTTCGCCAGTTGCGCCATGCCAAATCGGCACTGCTGTTCCATATTCCGACAGCTTGGCCGCCCCCTGTATCACCCTGCAACATACCGGAAAATAAGGAAGATTCAGACTTTCTAAAGAGATTTCAGGCATTATTTGCGCACCGTTTCATGATGAACGGTTGAACTGATGGATGAAACCATGTCGATCGACGCGTTTGTAACACTCGCGCTTATTGCGCTGCCTGTTTATATTTTTTTCCGCTGGGTCCAGCAGGACTCGGAAAAACAAGATACTCCCAAAAGCAAGAATTCCCTGGGGCGGTGATCCGTTACGATCGATCCGCAGCATTTTCCCGGATGGCCTCCGGACGAAATCCTCCACAATCCGATATCGAAGTAGCAATGCCGATTTTAACGGCTTGCGTCGTCAGGCATCGTGCAAGATCGGGGAACCCGGCCAAGGGGCCATCGCCCTACAAAAAAGCCGGGCATAGCCCGGCTTTTCTCATTTGCGGCGCCAATCGGCCCGATCAGTTGATCGCCTTCATATTGACGGTGAAGAACAGCGTTTCGCCGGAAGAATCGTCCACGCCGTCATTGTCGGTCACGGCATAGGCCGTTCCCGCCTTGTCGAAGGTGAATCCTTCCAGCTTGTCGACGACATAACCATTGGTCTGGGCCTTGAGATCGGGCAGGAAGTCATGGGCTTCCTGCTTGGCCACCAGCGGCAGTTCGCCGCCGATCTTGCCCGGCTTCAAGTCGGCGATTGCAACGCGGTAGAGCTTCTTGATCTTGGCCTTGTCGCCGATCTGATTGTCGCGCTCGACGATATAGACATAGTCGCCCTGTGCGGTGATTTCGGAGAGGCCGATCCAGCCTGCATCGGTCTTGTCGAGCGGGTAACGCACGGCGCCCCATTCCTTGGACTTCGGATTGTAGGAGACGAGCTTGACGAAGCCCTTCTCGTCCGCGCCCCATTCGCGCTGCACGGCCATCCACAGCGTCGCGTCGTCGCCCTTGCCGATCATCGTCACGCCTTCGAAACCGAAGCGGGTGTCGCCGGCGAGAAGTTCCTTCGGCAATGCGATCTCCGCCTTGATCTCGCCCTTGGCGTTGACGTTATAGAGCGCGTGGGGAACGAGCTTGGCGCTGTCGCCTTCAGAAGCCAGCCAGAAACCGCCCTTGCCGTCCAGCGTGATGCCTTCGATGTCGAGCTTCTGAGCGGCGATGCCGTCACGCTTGACGCGCAGAACGCTGGTGATGGTGGCGGGCTTTTTCGTCGCATCGATGGTGAAGATCGACGGCTGGTTGCCATAGACCGAGTCGGAGACGGCATAGAGAATGCCAGGCTTTTCGGCATCGCCAACCAGGCCCGAAAGAGCGCCCCAGCCGATCGGTGCGCCATCGACGGTGGCGGAAACGAGCTGCGGATAGGCTGCTTCACCTTCGCCGCGTTCATAGAGCATGACGTGCGAGCGCACGCCGCCGTCCTCGATCAGATCGACCTCATTGGCCGTGGCAAGGAGGTTGCGCGACGGGATGGCGACAGCGCCTTCCGGCGACACGCCCGAAGGCAGGAGCTGCGTCAGTTCCGGCTCCTTGCCGGTGTCCTTGTAGACAGCGACGACAGAGGCGCGCTCGGACAGCACGAAGAAATATTTCTGGTCGCCGAAGGTCGCCGCTTCCAGACCTTCAGGCTCGATGCCCTTTGCCTTGGAGCGCTTTTCCGGATAGTGGCCGATGGCCGCAACCGCGTGTTCGAGCGAAGAGCCGGATTCGTAGACGAGCTTGCCGGTCTTGTCGAAGATGGTGAAGCCACGCGAACCGCCCTGCCAGTCGCCCTCATTGGCGATGACGATGCGGTCATTGTCCAGCCACTTCACGGCGTCCGGCTCGCGCTTGCGGCCTTCCTGCTTGTCGGTGAACTTCAGCTGGCCGTCGGTCTTCGTATCGATGCCTTCAAGATCAACCTTGCCGGCAGAGAAATGCGTCTTCACCGTGCCGGTCTTGCCGTCGAGAATGACGATATGATTGTTTTCCTGAAGCGTCAGCGCGATCTCGCCATTGGCGTTGATCGACACGAATTCCGGCTCCGGGTCCTCAGGGGAAATTTCGGCAAGGCCGGTGAGCTCGATCTTCTTCAGCGTCGCGCAATCGGCAACGCCGTCCTTCAGACCGACCGTTACCAGATAACCGGCGGGCATCTGCGGCAGGGCGCCTTCGTTCACCTCTTCATCGCGCTCGTTTTCGATGGCGATGGCGGCGAAGGTCTTGTCCGGGGAAACGGCGACGGAATCGGGCTGGCCGCCGAGATCACAGCTTGCTTCGATCTTCTTGGTAGCAATATCGACCGTCACCAGCTTGCCGGAGGGCTTGGCGCGGTTTTCCGACGTGTTGACGCCGGCCAGAACCTTGAGGCCGGCAACGGCAACCGAGGTCGGCTCACCTTCGAGCAACAGCGCGCCGCCGGCCTTGGGAGCCTTGGCGTCGGTGATGTCGATGAAACCGATGCCGCCAAGCGGGCTGTCCGAATAGATCAGCGTCTTGCCGTCTTCGCTGGCGGTGATGATTTCAGCCGAGGTGACGGATTTGGCGTCCTTGTCCGCGGGAAGGTTTTTCGCCACCGGGAAAGATGCGATGCGGTTGAAAACCGGCTCGGCAGCGGCCGGGATGGCTGCGGACGTGAGCAGCGCAGCAGTCAAAGCCATTTGAGAAAATCGGAACGCCATTTTAATCCCCCTTGGGTCCAGAAATACCCCAAGGCTTCTGCGTTACAGACATGACAGTGGCATGACACTTCCTGACCGCTGAATCAAAAAGCCCGGCCTGAAAGGCCGGGCTTTCGTGTTTATGCCCACATTCCGCGTAGAAAAACGCCGTGTGTCCGGATGGAAGCTACACAGGCGCTTCCCTGCTTTCATTCACATCTTAACCGGGAAGACCCGGCCTGTCCGAAAAGAGCTTTTCGAAACACCACCCGCTTTTGGCGGCGATGTGACGGCGTCAGGGCGTCAAAACATGTTTCCTCGTGAACCTGAAAAGCCGCCCGCCCGCCGCCGGGCGTTACGGCTTTCCGGAAACCTTACGAGTTGACGGCGTCCTTCAGGCCCTTGCCTGCGGAAAACTTCGGTACGTTGCGAGCCGGGATATCGACTTCAGCACCCGTGGAAGGGTTACGGCCCTTGGAGGCTTCACGACGGCTAACGGAGAAGCTGCCGAAGCCGGCCAGGCGAATGTCGCCACCGTTCTTCAGTTCGCTCTGTACGGTTTCGAATACGGCATCAACAGCGGAAGCAGCATCTGCCTTCGTGAGACCAGCCTTTTCGGCAACAGCAGAGACGAGCTCGTTCTTGTTCATGTTTCCACCCCTTTCAATGGTTTGAAACGACTCAAATTAAGCCGGCGCAGAATACGTTCGCATCCGCGCGCAGCAACCCAAAAGCGCTGGAATCGCCTGAAAAACAAGGGGTCTGCGTTTTTTTTCACAAAAAAGGCCGACATTTCTGCCGGCCTTCCACATATTCGTGCCAAATTCGCATCACTTGTGCGCAGCTTTACGCCACATGCGCCTTCAGACACCTAACACATTGAATCTATGCAGCACCCGTCGCGAAAGGCGATTCCCGCCCCTCGCGACGATGCATGCATCAATGCGCGATGGTCTGACTGCCGTCGTCGACGCCTTCGACGGTTGCGATCACCGGCGTCTCGATGCTGCCGTCCCACTCGATGGGCTCCGGCTGGCGGATAAGGGCGTGCTTGATGACCTCGCCCATGCGCGATACCGGGATGATTTCCATCTCGTTCTTCACATTGTCCGGAATCTCCGCCAGGTCCTTGGCGTTTTCTTCCGGGATCAGCACCTTCTTGATGCCGCCGCGAAGCGCTGCAAGCAGCTTTTCCTTCAGGCCGCCGATCGGCAACACGCGACCGCGAAGCGTGATCTCACCCGTCATCGCCACATCCTTCGAGACCGGGATGCCGGTCATGATGGAGACGATGGCGGTGGCCATGGCAACACCGGCGGACGGTCCGTCCTTCGGGGTCGCACCTTCCGGAACGTGCACGTGGATGTCGCTCTTGTCGAAGCGCGGCGGCTCGATGCCGAAGTCCACGGCGCGCGAGCGGACATAGGATGCCGCCGCGGAAATGGATTCCTTCATCACTTCCTTGAGGTTGCCGGTAACCGTCATGCGGCCCTTGCCCGGCATCATCACGCCTTCGATGGTGAGCAGCTCACCGCCAACTTCCGTCCAGGCAAGACCCGTGACGACGCCGACCTGATCCTCGCGCTCGGCCTCGCCATGGCGGAACCGCGGAACGCCCAGATAATCTGGAACGTTGGCAGCGGTGACTTCCACGGACTTGACCTTGCCCTTGATGATCTCGGTGACAGCCTTGCGCGCCAGCTTCATCAGCTCGCGTTCGAAGCTGCGCACGCCCGCCTCGCGGGTGTACTGCTGAATGACGACCATCAGGGCATCATCGGTAACCGAGAATTCTTCCGGACGCAGGGCATGTTCCTTGATCGCCTTCGGCAACAGGTGACGCTTGGCGATTTCGCGCTTTTCGTCTTCCGTGTAACCGGCGATGCGGATCACTTCCATGCGGTCCATCAGCGGGCCGGGAATGTTCAGCGTGTTGGCCGTGGTCACGAACATCACATCGGACAGGTCGTATTCCACTTCAAGGTAGTGGTCCATGAAGGTGGAGTTCTGTTCCGGATCGAGCACCTCGAGCAGTGCGGATGACGGGTCGCCACGGAAATCCATGCCCATCTTGTCGATTTCGTCGAGCAGGAAGAGCGGATTCGCCTTCTTGGCCTTCTTCATCGACTGAACGATCTTGCCCGGCATGGAGCCGATATAGGTACGGCGGTGACCGCGGATTTCCGCTTCGTCACGAACGCCGCCAAGCGCCATGCGCACATATTCGCGGCCGGTCGCCTTGGCGATCGACTTGGCGAGTGAGGTCTTGCCGACGCCGGGAGGGCCGACGAGGCACAGGATCGGGCCACGGATCTTCGAGGCGCGCGCCTGCACGGCGAGATACTCGACGATGCGTTCCTTGACCTTGTCCAGACCGAAATGATCCTGATCGAGGATCGTCTCGGCGGCGTTGAGGTCGGTCTTGATCTTCGACTTCTTGCCCCATGGCAGGCCAAGCAGCCAGTCCAGATAGTTGCGCACCACGGTCGCTTCCGCGGACATCGGGCTCATCTGGCGAAGCTTCTTCATTTCCGCCTCGGCCTTTTCCTTGGCCTCCTTGGAAAGCTTGGTCTTGGCGATGCGCTCTTCCAGCTCGGCCATCTCGTCACGGCCATCTTCGCCGTCGCCGAGTTCCTTCTGGATCGCCTTCATCTGTTCGTTCAGATAATATTCGCGCTGGGTCTTTTCCATCTGGCGCTTGACGCGCGAGCGGATGCGCTTTTCCACCTGCAGCACGGAAATTTCACCTTCCATGAAGCCGAGCGCCTTTTCAAGCCGCTGCTTCACGCTGACGGTTTCCAGCATTTCCTGCTTTTCGGTAATCTTGATCGACAGGTGCGAAGCGACCGTATCGGCAAGCTTCGAATAATCGTCGATCTGGCCGGCAGCGCCGACAACCTCGGGCGAAATCTTCTTATTGAGCTTCACATAGCTCTCGAATTCAGACACGACCGAACGCGACAGCGCCTCGATCTCGACCGGATCTTCGGCAGGCTCCTGCAACGGCGTCGCAGTGGCTTCATAGAAATCCTCGCGGCCGGTATAGCTGTCGATCTGGGCGCGGCCCTTGCCTTCCACCAGCACCTTCACGGTGCCGTCGGGCAACTTCAGAAGCTGCAGGACATTGGCGACCGTGCCGACCTTGTGGATGGCCTCCGGGGCCGGATCGTCATCGCTGGCGTTGATCTGGGTGACAAGCATGATCTGCTTGTCCGAACCCATGACTTCCTCGAGCGCACGGATGGATTTTTCCCGCCCGACGAACAGGGGAACGATCATATGCGGGAAAACGACAATGTCGCGCAGGGGAAGTACCGGATAGGTACCGCCAGATGCCGCAGACGTGATGTTCGTCATATCATTTCCTTTCCATGGTCCCTTTCGGGACACTTTGCCGGACAGCTTGGGGCATCCGGCACATTCATTTCTCGAGACTGAAAGTGGAGTTTCGAAACACCGATTTCAAGTCGCCGGAACAGACGGTCCCGCTAAGCGGCAAGACCGTGAAATTCAACAAAACCCAGCGCCGGCTAGTACTCCCGACATTTCCGGTTATCCCGAAGGACATGGGAACCGGGTCGACGACGGGAATTCACATTTCCGTCATATCGCGCTGCAAATCAGTTGTAAGACTTTATCAGCAAAGCGCAATCCGCTCCAAACGCAAAATCGGGCTTCGCCAAGTTAGGCGCAAGTTTCACACCCGGCGACAACAGAAAAGGCCCGCACGGAGGCGGGCCTTCTGACTTCATCATAGCACCGGACCGGCCGATCAGGCCGAAACGTTGGTCTTTTCTTCCTGACGGTCCGCATAGATGTAGAGCGGACGTGCAAGGCCGCTGACGACCTCGTCGGAAATGACCACTTCGCGCACGCCTTCCAGCGTCGGCAGTTCGAACATGGTGTCCAGAAGGATCTTTTCCATGATCGAGCGCAGGCCGCGGGCGCCGGTCTTGCGGGTGATCGCCTTGCGGGCGATCTCACGAAGGGCGTCCTCGTGGAAGGTCAGTTCCACATCTTCCATCTCGAACAGGCGCTGATACTGCTTGACCAGAGCGTTCTTCGGCTCGGACAGAATCTGGATCAGCGCATCCTCGTCGAGGTCTTCCAGCGTGGCAAGAACCGGCAGACGGCCGATGAACTCCGGAATGAGACCGAACTTCACCAGATCTTCGGGCTCCAGCTCGCGCAGAACCTCGCCGACGCGGCGATCGTCTTCCGCCTTGACCGTCGCACCGAAGCCGATCGAGGTCTTTTCACCACGGGCCGAGATGATCTTGTCGAGGCCGGCAAAGGCGCCGCCGCAGATGAACAGGATGTTGGTCGTATCCACCTGCAGGAATTCCTGCTGCGGATGCTTGCGGCCACCCTGCGGCGGAACGGAAGCGACCGTGCCTTCCATGATCTTCAGAAGCGCCTGCTGGACGCCCTCGCCCGACACGTCGCGCGTGATGGACGGGTTGTCCGACTTGCGGGAAATCTTGTCGACTTCGTCGATATAGACGATGCCGCGCTGGGCGCGCTCGACATTGTAATCCGCAGCCTGCAACAGCTTCAGGATGATGTTTTCCACGTCCTCGCCGACATAACCGGCTTCGGTCAGCGTCGTTGCGTCCGCCATGGTGAAGGGAACGTCGATGATGCGGGCGAGCGTCTGGGCAAGATAGGTCTTGCCGCAACCCGTCGGACCGACGAGCATGATGTTCGACTTCGCCAGCTCGACATCGCCATTCTTGGAGGCGTGCGCGAGGCGCTTGTAGTGGTTGTGAACGGCAACAGACAGGATCTTCTTCGCCTGCTTCTGGCCGATGACGTATTCGTCGAGGATCTTGATGATATCCTGCGGGGTGGGAACACCCTCGCGCGACTTCACCATCGACGTCTTGTTCTCCTCGCGGATGATGTCCATGCACAATTCGACGCATTCATCGCAGATGAATACCGTCGGTCCGGCAATGAGTTTCCGGACTTCGTGCTGGCTCTTGCCGCAGAATGAACAATAGAGTGTATTCTTAGAGTCGCCGCCGTTGCTGCCGCTGACTTTGCTCATATCTCTTTCCTTCCAGCACGCCGCAGGTCCGCCAAACGGATCGCGGTCAACTTACCGCCCGCAGATACGGCAGCCCTTGGGGTGCATCGCCGTATCCGCCTCGTTTCCCGGGGTACTAACCGGTATCAGATACATGAGCTGACAACCGGCTGCAACGAATTCCCCATCAAACCAAAGGCCACGTCATAAAAATTCAACATAGCCTTTATATATACTAATATCGCTTTCTGTTGCGGTTGAAAGCCCCGAAATTACTTTTGCGGGTTCAAACAAACGTCAAAAAGCGGCGCGCCTCAATTCGCGGCGGCGCCTTCGATTTCCTGGCGCGAGGTCAGGATCTTGTCGATCACGCCCCAGTCCTTCGCCTCGTCTGCATCCATGAAGTGGTCGCGATCAAGGGTTTTTTCAACCTCTTCGAGCGTGCGGCCGGTGTGCTTCACGTAGACTTCATTGAGGCGACGCTTCATCTTGATGATGTCGCGGGCGTGGCGCTCGATATCCGATGCCTGTCCCTGGAAACCGCCGGAAGGCTGGTGCACCATGATGCGGGCGTTCGGGGTTGCGAAACGCATTCCCTTTTCACCGGCAGCCAGAAGCAGCGAGCCCATGGATGCGGCCTGGCCGACGCAGAGCGTGGACACCGCAGGGCGAATGAACTGCATCGTATCGTAAATCGCCATGCCGGCGGTCACGACGCCACCTGGCGAATTGATGTAAAGCGCGATTTCCTTCTTCGGGTTTTCAGCCTCGAGGAAAAGCAGCTGCGCGCAGACGAGCGAAGCCATCTGGTCTTCCACCGGGCCGGTGAGGAAAATGATGCGTTCCTTGAGAAGACGGGAAAATATGTCGTAGGAGCGTTCGCCGCGATTGGTCTGCTCAACGACCATCGGCACCAGAGCCATGGCGGTATCAACTGGATTTTTCATGTCCGTCCTTTGTCAAACTCTGCCCTTCGCGGAAAGCCGCTCCGGAATCACTTCTAACCTTCATAGTCCCTACATAGAGTGTCCCTGCCCCGTACTTCAAGACACGAAGCCGCATATCCTTAACGGCTCAACAGCGTTTGCAGGCCTTTCGGGCCGAGGCGACAGGGCTTTAGGACGGGGCGGCGCCAGCCGGGCCCCTTTCCCTCGCTGCCACCATTTTTTTACTATGGCAGGCGACGAAGGCAAAAATTGCCCGCCATGCACAGATATAACTTCTCACCGGCAAGAACTCGTTAGTATTTGCTGCCGATACTGGCCAGCGAATTTCCGGTTCCCGTCGGGGAATGGGCCCATCCGGGCGAAATGGCAGCTCAACAATTCCAGCGGGCATAACGCACCTTGTGCGAGAGGGCCCGCTTTTACCGCATTATGGCGCAGATAGGATTTTGCAATGCTGGATGCAAAGACGAGCACGCTACTGTGGGCGGCGGAAACGTTCACCCTTGCCGTGCTTTTGGGAACGCTGTGGCTGCACCGCCCTTCCCGCCGGCATAATCTCTATTTCGCCGCCGGTTTCCTCGCCACGGGCTTCGGCACTGTCATGGTGGCGTTTCGCGGGGATATTTCCAGTTTTCTGTCCATTCAGGTCGGCAATACGCTCGCACTTTCCGCCTTCGGTTTCTGGCTCGCCGGCCTCCTGGGTTTCGAACAGCGCAAACTCGGCGGCTGGATTGCAATTCCGGCCCTGTTGTGGATCGCGGGAATGTTCGTGCCGTCCGTGCGCGAAGACATGGTCGCCCGCATCCTGCTTTATCATGCCAGCGCGGCCACGGGCTATTTCATGCTCGCCGGCGTGCTTCTGGCCAGCAAGGCGCGCGCAACACGCAGCCGAAAGGTACTGGCCACGATCCTGATCCTGCAGGCTTTTGCCGGAGCGCTCGTCGCCTCCATCGTCATCCCGGCCAATGCCGCGGTTCCCAACGCCATCCCCATGACATCCGCGCTCTCCATTTCCGGCATGCTCGGCTTCACGGCCATCATCATGCTCAGCGCCAAGATCATCATGGAAGATACGGAGATTCGTCTCCATCGTCTCGCCATGACCGATCATCTGACCGGCGTTCTCAATCGTCGCGGTCTGCTGGAGGAGTTCGAGCGTATCAAGAAGAGGTCGCCGGCCTCCAGCCGTTACGTGGCGCTGGTACTGTTCGATATCGACCATTTCAAGAAGATCAACGACAGATACGGCCACCAGTCCGGCGATGCGGTCCTTGTGCATTTCTGCAATATCGCGCAGCGCGCAATCGGCGATCGCGGCCTTTTCGTCAGAATGGGGGGCGAGGAATTCGCGCTGGTTGCCGAAGTGGAAAGTCCTTCCAGCACGGCGACGCTTGCGGAAGCCATCCGCAGCAATCTGCGCCTTTCGAAGATCAGTTCACGCGGTGAAGCTATCGAGGTGACCACCAGCGTCGGCATATCGGAAGCCATGATCAAGGATGCGGACCTGAGCGTGATGATGACGGAAGCCGACCGCGCGCTCTATGCCGCCAAGAAGGCCGGGCGCAACCGGACCGTCATCCACGTCAATTCGGCCAATGTCGTCGTGCCCGCCTCGGACCGCGACGAAAATCCGATGGACAACAATGCCGACCGCCAGGTCGCGGCGCTGAACCGGATATCCGCCATCGCCAGCCGATGACGATGTAACCACCCAGTGACCGGCATAGAGGTATCCGGAAGGGATTTCCCTCCTTCCCAAAGCGCCGCGCGCGGAATAGACCATGGGCATGACAGCGACATTTCCGTTTCTCAAAATCGATCCCGCCACCCGCCGCGTTTCCCTCGATGCCCGCGACCCGGCTTTCTACAACGATCCGAACCCGGTCTATGCGGCCCTGCACGCTGAATGTCCCACCTTCTACTGGGAAGAACAGCGGCAATGGTTTTTCACCGGATACGACCATGTCAGCGCGCTTTTGCGCGACCGCCGCTTCGGACGGCAGATCCTGCATGTGGCAAGCCGCGAAGAGATGGGCCTGGCGCAGCCGCACGAACATGTGAAGCATTTCGACGCCGCCGAGCAGCATTCGCTTCTGGAGCTGGAACCGCCGGAGCACACGCGGCTGCGCACGCTCATCAACCGCGCCTTCGTGTCGCGGCACGTCGACAAGATGAAGCCGGAAATCGAGGAACTCGCCAACCGTCTGATCGACGCCTTCGAAAGCAAGGGTGAAACGGAACTGCTCTCCTCCTATGCCGATATCATTCCGGTGACGATGATCGCCCGCATGATCGGCATTCCCGAGGAGATGGGGCCGCAGCTTCTGAAATGGTCGCATGCCTATGTCGGCATGTATATGTTCAAGCGCACGCCGGAAGACGAGCTGCTGGCCGACAGGGCCGCACATGAATTCTCAGACTATGTGCGCAGTGTGATCGCGGAGCGGCGGGCGGAGCCGAAAGACGATCTGCTGAGTCACATGATCCATACGGAGCACAAGGGCCAGTATCTGACCTACGACGAGCTCGTCTCCACCACCATCGTGCTGCTGAATGCCGGGCACGAGGCGACCGTGCACCAGATCGGCAATTCCGTGCGCATCATTCTGGAAAGCGGCATCTCTCCCGAGACGCTGTTTAACGACGATGCGACCACGGAACGCACGGTGGAGGAAACCCTGCGTATCTGTGCCCCGGTTCATATTTTCCAGCGCTGGGTTCTGGAACCGGTCGAAATCGACGGCGTCGCGTTCAAGCGCGGCGACAAGGTCAGCCTCATCCTCGCAGCCGCCAATCTCGACCCGGCAAAATTTTCCGATCCCTTGACCTTCCGGCCGGACCGCAACGAGGGCGCCAACGTCTCCTTCGGCGCCGGCATCCATTTCTGCATCGGCGCGCCGCTGGCGAGGCTGGAGCTCAATCTTGCCCTGCCCCTGCTTTTCAAACGCCTGCCGGGCCTGAAGATCGCCGAGCCGCCCAGGGTCAAGGATGTCTATCATTTCCATGGTCTGGAGCGGCTCGATCTCAGTTGGTGAGATTTGGCCGGTAGAGCACTCGCAAGGATCATCCCGGTTCAGAGCCGGATGACATAATCCTTGCGCGTCGTTTCCACGACCTCCCAGGTGCCCGTAAAGCCCGGGCGCAGGATAACGCGGTCGCCCGGTCTCAGATCGCGCGGCGCACCGCCGTCTTCGGTCAGGATGGAATGGCCTTCGAGGATGTTGAAATATTCCCATTCGTCATAGACCACCCGCCATTTGCCGGGCGTGGACTGCCAGATGCCGGCATAGATGCCGCCGGGGGCTTCCTCGATATTCCATGTGGTGAATTTGGGATCGCCGGAAATCAGTCTTTCCGGCGCGGGCGCACCGTATTCCAGCTCGGTAACATCATCTAAGGACAGAAAATTCGTCATGACGTCCCCTGTCCGTCAAATATGGTTGGCCATACAGCTTTGCTCAATTGTGGGCTCTTCGTCAAATAGTCCTGGGTGTCACGGTTCGGCGTTGCCGCCGATGAAACGCCGTGCCTTACTCCATCTTCGTCCAGCCGAAAACCAGCCAGGTGTATTTCGACTTCTTGTCGGGTTCGGCCGTGTACGTCATCTGTATATCGCCGTCCTTCGCATATATATCGAGCCGGGGCGCGGTATCCAGCTTCAGCCACAGCGAACTCTTGTCAAAGGACCATGTGCCGCACCAGACGCATGAACCTGAGGGATCGCCGGGTTGATGGAAATTGTAACGACCGTCCGCCGTGATCTCCAGATAATCAAACGCGGAGTAAAATGTCGTCACCGTCTCCTGGAACAGTGTCGCATCCGCTTCCTGCTGAGAGGTCGGCGCAGTCTTCATATCGCGCGGCGGGCGGCTGGTCGCGCCGGTGAGCTTCCATTTTCCGACAAAATCCTGCTGCGTCGGGAAATATTCCGCCTCGGCTTTTGCCGGCGAAACCGAAGCCACGACCGGTATATCAGCCACACCCACGCCTCCGATTGCAAAGAGAAGGGTGACAATACGGAGCATTCCGGTTCGGTTTTTCATATGGCGTATCTTTCGCGATGGGACTGCAGGGGCATACACTCAAATCCGCTGCCGCCCGAAAACACATTGTTCCATGGTTTTCCGGCGGCCGCTCAATCACACTAAAATACTATTGGGTGTCACGCGGGCAGCGCATGAGCCACCAGGTCAAACCTTGGCGAGCGATTGCTCGAGATCGGCGATGATGTCCTTGACGTCCTCGATGCCGACCGACAGGCGAACCACATCCGGACCGGCGCCGGCGGCCGCCTGCTGTTCCGGTGTCAACTGCGCATGGGTGGTGGAGGCAGGGTGGATGACGAGAGAGCGCGTGTCGCCGATATTGGCCAGATGGGAGAAGAGCTGCAGCCCTTCCACCAGCGCCTTGCCGGCCGCATAACCGCCCTTGACACCGAAGGTGAAGACGGAGCCCGCCCCCTTTGGCGAATAGTGCTGTTGGATGGCGTGGTTGTCGCTGTCTTCCAGCCCCGCATAATGCACCCAGCCAACCTTGGGATGCGCCTTCAGCCATTTCGCGACGGCAAGCGCATTGTCGGAATGGCGCTGAACGCGCAAAGGCAGGGTTTCTATGCCGGTCAGGATGAGGAAGGCGTTGAAGGGCGAGATCGCCGGGCCGAGGTCACGCAATCCCAGCACGCGGCAGGCGATGGCGAAGGCGAAATTGCCGAAGGTCTGGTGCAGCGCGACGCCGGAATATTCCGGCCGGGGCTGTGACAGCGCCGGATATCTGTCCGTCGCAGACCAGTCGAAGGTTCCGCCGTCCACAATGATGCCACCCATGGAGTTGCCGTGGCCTCCGAGGAATTTCGTCAGCGAATGCAGTACGATGTCAGCGCCGTGTTCCAGCGGCCGCAGCAGATAGGGGCTCGCCATGGTGTTATCGACGATCAGCGGCAGACCGTGCCGATGGGCGACATCGGCGATTGCGGCGATATCCACGAAAGTACCGCCGGGATTGGCAAGGCTTTCGATGAAGACGGCACGGGTGCGATCATCGATCTGCGCCTCGAAGCTGGCCGGATCGGTGGCGTCGGCCCAGCGCACCTGCCAGTCGAAGCCCTTGAAGGCATGGCCGAACTGGTTGATCGAGCCGCCATAGAGCTGGCGGGCGGCGACGAAATTGTCACCGGACTGCAGCAGCGTATGGAAGACCAGCAATTGCGCGGCATGGCCGGACGCAACGGCAAGCGCGGCCGTGCCGCCTTCAAGTGCTGCCACGCGCTCTTCCAGAACCGCCTGGGTGGGGTTCATGATGCGGGTGTAGATATTGCCGAACTCTTTCAATCCGAACAGGGCGGCGGCGTGATCGGCGTCGCGGAAAGCATAAGCCGTGGTCTGATAAATGGGCGTGGCGCGCGCGCCGGTGGTCGGATCGGGTTGCGCGCCCGCATGAACGGCCAGCGTCGAAAACCCGGGATTGCTGCTCGGCATGATGTTTCCTCCAATTGGAATTTCGGAGGGATCATAATGCCTTGCCGCCAAATGGTAAGTCCGATCCGTACCAACTATCGCACAATATTGAGACGCGGATACTCAATTGCAGGACAACGGTCCATCACGACTTCCATACCGTAGGCTTCCGCCTTGGCGGCGGCATTGTCATCGCGAACGGAAAGCTGGCCCCAGATTACCGATGGCCGCTCCGGCAGCAATATCGCCTCCTCGACGATTGCCGACAAATATTCCGGTGCCCGGAAAACGTCGATCATGTCCACCGGCTCGGGAATATCGGCGAGTCTGGCATAGACCTTCTGCCCCAATATCTCCTTGCCTGCCTGGCCGGGATTGACCGGAAACACACGATAACCCCTGGACAGCAGGAAGCGCATCACGCCGTGGCTCGGCCTGTCCGGGTTGGGCGAAGCACCGAGCAGGGCGATGGTTTTGACATCGGTCAGAATTTTTCTGAGGTAATCGGGCTCGTAACTATCATGCTGCATGTCAACTTATCCCTTCTGGAGCGTCGCACGGTTTGAAGAATACCAATGCAGCTGCGCCATTCGAAAGCGCCGCGAGCATAGCGTCTTCTGCATAATTCCACTGACGCGTTCCTGACGCTGCCGATTGCGCCCGCCCTTTCCATCTAGGAAGGTTCTTCGCTCTCTTGAACCCCTGCCCGCCTGAAAATCGCCACTATGGCAGTCTCCTCGTCGCGCAGTGGCACATTTTCCCTCACGCAAAATGATTTCACCGGAGCGCGGGAATGGCGGGTGTATGGACTATTTTTGTCCAGTTTTCAAAATGACGCGAATTGCTGCAAATAAGGGCTCAAACAACATTAACGTGCAATTCATGCGCTCTTCGTCTCCTGTTTGTTTTCATTCCGTTCACAAGAAAATTAGAGATACCTAATTTTCAGAAAGTTATTCTGCAAATCAATCTATATACAAATCTACAACGTTACAGTTGCCGATTCATGAAAGATATGAAATTTCTTTTCATGCGCGCCTTCGCCCGATTGATACACTTTGCGCCCGAAGCGCCATGGCGCCCCGGGCAATAATATTTGAGAAAATTGGTAGTATTTTAAGTGAAAATTAGGCCCGAGGCGAAACCATAAGCTGTGCGTCGGACGCTCATGCCTCGATCTGACGGATGAAATCATGAGCAGAACGTCATATGATCCCGGCGCAAAATCATTCCCCGGCGCCATGACATGCACAAAGCATAAATTTTACGCGCGTTGCAGTTTCCGCAGTGACCGTATGCCGCTTGCGGGCGGCTTCCCGGGCGCAAAACGCGTGCTCGAGCAATCGGCAAAGGCTTGCCGCCCGTACCGAAAATCGATTCCGGTTTTCAAGCCGATGCTGTAGGTTGCCCAGAATAGCCCGCGAGCGAGTCTCTATTGTGACATTTGACATTCTTCTTCTGGTGCTCCTGGGCGCGATGCTGCATGCCGGATGGAATGCGCTGGTCAAAGCCGGATCCGACAAATCGCTGGACGCCTCGCTGATCGCGGCGGGCGCTGCGGCCTGTTCGCTGCCGTTTCTGCCTTTCCTGCCATTTCCAGCGCCGGTCGCCATTCCTTTCCTGATCGCTTCGGCCGTTCTGCAATTCGCCTATTTTCGGCTTGTCGCCGCCGCTTATACGATCGGCGACATCGGTCTTGTCTATCCCGTCATGCGCGGCGTGGCGCCCCTGATTGTCGCTGCGACGAGCAGCCTGTTCCTGAGCGAGATTTTGAGCCCGCTGGCCCTTGCCGGCATCGCCGTCATCTCCGGCGGCATCCTGACGCTCGCTTTCGAGGCGCGGCGCGGTGGCGGAAAGGCGATCATGGTCGCCCTGCTCAACGCCTTCGTGATCGCATCCTACACCTTCGTCGACGGTGTCGGCGCAAGGCTTTCCGGCAACGCCATCTCCTATACGCTGTGGATGTCGCTTCTGCCGCCCGTGCTGCTTTTCGGCTTCGCCTTTTATCAGCGCGGTGCGGGCCCGGTCGCGGACCATGTCCGGCGCAACTGGTGGCACGGCCTTATTGGCGGCGGCGGCTCCATTCTCTCCTACGGGCTGGCGCTCTACGCCATGACCAAGGCGCCCGTCGCCGTCGTCGCGGCGCTGCGGGAAACCTCCATTCTCTTCGCGCTGGTGATCTCCGTGGTGATCCTCAAAGAACGCGCCAGCATCTGGCGTTATCTTGCCGGAGGCATCATTGCAGCGGGCGTTCTGGTGATGCGACTGGGGTAAAACGGGACCGTTCAATGAGGTAAAATAATACCCCATTATCAAGTCATTGTTTTTGCTATATTATTTTTACGCCCTCCAGAATCCGTCATATTGACGCTTTCGCTCGCGCACCGTATAAGCGCGCCAGATCGGATTCCAGCCGGAATAGGGTCATTTGCGGTTGCCCCTGATGGCAACCAAACCAAGCAACAAGAAACGCCCGTATGCTCTTTCATAAAGAGGATGACGGGTCCACGTTAGAAAGTGAAATCCATGTCTACTTTCGTTCAGAAGCCCGCTGAGGTGGAGAAGAAGTGGGTCATCATCGACGCCGAAGGCCTCGTTGTTGGTCGCCTCGCCACCATCGTTGCAACCCGCCTGCGCGGCAAGCACAAGGCTACCTACACCCCCCACGTCGATGATGGCGACAACGTCATCGTCATCAACGCGGAAAAGGTTGCCCTCACCGGCAAGAAGTATTCCGACAAGAAGTACTACTGGCACACCGGTCACCCGGGTGGCATCAAGGAGCGTACGGCTCGCCAGATCATCGAAGGCCGCTTCCCGGAGCGCGTCGTTGAAAAGGCCGTCGAGCGCATGATCCCGCGCGGCCCGCTCGGCCGTCGCCAGATGAAGAACCTGCGCGTTTACGCCGGTTCCAACCACCCGCACGAAGCACAGCAGCCGGTCGTTCTCGACGTTGCCGCGCTCAACAAGAAGAACGTAAGGAGCGCCTGATAATGGCCGATCTTTCCTCTCTGAAAGACCTCGCCCCGGCTTCGGAAGCTTCGGCTCCCGTGCATGTCCGCAAGGTTGACACCCTCGGCCGCTCCTACGCGACCGGCAAGCGCAAGAACGCCGTAGCCCGCGTATGGGTCAAGGCAGGTTCTGGCAAGATCATCATCAACGGCCGCGATTTCACCACGTATTTCGCACGTCCGGTTCTGCAGATGATCCTTCAGCAGCCGATCGTCGCCGCTGCCCGCACGGGTCAGTTCGACATCATCGCCACCGTTGCCGGTGGTGGTCTGTCCGGTCAGGCCGGCGCCGTTCGTCACGGCCTGTCCAAGGCCCTCACCTACTTCGAACCGGGCCTGCGCTCCGTTCTGAAGAAGGGCGGCTTCCTGACCCGCGACAGCCGCGTCGTCGAGCGTAAGAAGTACGGTAAGGCCAAGGCCCGCCGTTCGTTCCAGTTCTCGAAGCGCTAATCGCTTCTACGAACGGTTCGTTCAGAACTTCGAAAGGCGGGGCTTCGGCTCCGCCTTTTTTTATTTTGCCCCGACGGCACCTTGAATTATTCCTTCAAGGGAATAATATTGCGGCATGAGCTATATCGTCGAGTATACGGACGAATTTGGAACATGGTGGGAAACGCTTGAAGAAAGCGAACACATCAGCATCGACGCTCATGTTCAGAAACTGGAAGAACGTGGCCCTCGCCTGCCGTTCCCCTATTCGAGCGGCATTCATGGATCGCGTCACGCGCATATGCGCGAATTGCGAATCCAAAGTAACGGAAAGCCGTTTCGGATTTTTTATGCCTTCGATCCCCGTCGAATGGCGATCCTCTTGATTGGCGGCGACAAGACGGGAGACAAACGGTTTTATGATCGCATGATCCCGATTGCCGACGACCTTTATGACGAGCATCTGGCCGAGCTTGAAAAAGGAGAAACACAATGAGCGGTAGGCACAGTTTTGCGCGGTTGCGCAACCGGATGTCGGACGACGCGCGTGTTAAGTCGAAAACCGAAGCAGATCGTCTGGAAGAAGAAATGGACCTTGCGGATGTTCGCAGGGCGCTGAAACTCTCGCAGGACGAAATAGCCCAGGCGCTTGATATCGGCCAAAGCTCTGTCGCAAAATTGGAAAAGCGCGCTGATATGTATGTTGGGACCTTACGCCGGTTCATCGAGGCGATGGGCGGCGAACTTGAAATCGTCGCGCGCTTCGACGGTCGCGCGATCAAAATTCGCAACTTCGCCGATCTTGCAGAAAAGGCGGATAAATAATGCCCAGCAAAACCATCGACCATGCCTTCACCGCAACGACCCTGACATCGGCCGCCACCGACCCGACCCATGCGGGCGTCCTCTCCTTCATGCGGCGCAAATACACCAAGAACCTCAAGGGCGTATCGACGGCCGTCTGGGGCATTCCCTTCGATGCGGCCACCTCCAATCGGCCGGGCGCCCGTTTCGGGCCGCAGGCGATCCGCCGCGCCTCGGCGATCTTCGACAACGATCCGCAATATCCTTTCGCGCGCGATCTTTTCGCCCATATGCCGACCATCGACTATGGTGACTGTCTGCTCGACTATGGCAATCACTGGAAAACGCCTGATACGATCGAAAAGGAAGCGCGCCGGATCATTTCCAAGACGGATTACCTCCTGACGCTCGGCGGCGATCACTTCATTACCTGGCCGCTTTTGAAGGCGCATGTGGCCAAACACGGGCCATTGGCGCTGGTGCAGTTCGATGCGCATCAGGACACCTGGTTCGATGACGGCAAGCGCATCGACCATGGCTCCTTCGTGGCGCGCGCCGTGCGTGACGGTCTGATCGATCCCGACCGTTCCATCCAGATCGGCATCCGCACCCATGCGCCTGACGATTTCGGCATTCGCATTCTCCACGGTTATGAGGTGGAGGAGATGCGGGCGGGCGACATCGCCTCGCTGATCGTCAAGCATACGGCCGGCATGCCCGCTTATCTGACCTTCGATATCGATTGCCTCGATCCCGCCTTTGCGCCGGGAACCGGAACGCCGGTGGCCGGCGGGCCGACCAGCGCTAAAATTCTCTCCGTTCTGCGCGGGCTTGGCCAGCTCGATATTCGCGGCTCGGACGTCGTGGAAGTCGCGCCCGCATACGACCATGCTGACATTACCGCCATTGCCGGAGCCACCGTTGCAATGTATATGCTTGGCCTGCGCGCCGAACGGCTGGCCAAGGCCGGCTGATAAAGAAACCGGCGCCTGCCAAACTGATTCCGATTGCCCTCGCAACCCTTTGAAAAGTCAGGACAAGGATATGACAGCGAAGATCTTCATCGATGGCGAACACGGCACCACGGGTCTGCAGATCCGCACGCGCCTTGCCGGTCGCCGCGATATTGAGCTGCTGTCCATACCCGAGGCCGAGCGCCGCAATGCGGCGATGCGCGAGGATATGCTCAACAATGCCGACATTTCGATCCTCTGCCTGCCGGATGATGCTTCCCGGGAAGCGGTCTCCATGGTGGCTGGCAATAACAATGTCCGCATCATCGATACCTCGACCGCCTATCGCGTCCATCAGGACTGGGCCTATGGCTTTGCCGAAATGGATAAGGAACAGGGCGAGAAGGTTCGTTCCGCCCGTCTCGTCGCCAATCCGGGCTGCTACCCGACCGGCGCGATCGCGCTTCTGCGCCCGCTGCGCGCCGCAGGCCTGCTGCCGGACGGTTATCCCGTCAGCGTCAACGCGGTTTCCGGCTACACCGGCGGCGGCAAGCAGATGATCGCCCAGATGGAAGACCAGAGCCGCGATGACGCGATCAGCGCCAATAATTTCCTTTATGGCCTGACGCTCAAGCACAAGCACGTGCCGGAAATGACCATTCACGGCCAGCTCGACCGCGCACCGCTGTTTTCGCCTTCCGTCGGGCGTTTCCCGCAGGGCATGATCGTGCAGGTTCCACTGTTTGCCGCCGACCTGAAGGAAGGCGCGACCGTCGAAACGATCCATGCGGCGCTGACCGCCCACTATGCGGGACAGGACATCGTCAATGTGGTGCCGCTTGCCGAAAGCAAGGGGCTCGCGCGCATCGACGCCGAGGAACTGGCAGGCAAGGACACGATGAAACTGTTCGTCTTCGGTACGCCGGGCGGCGAACACATCAACCTTGTCGCGCTGCTCGATAATCTCGGCAAGGGCGCATCCGGTGCTGCCGTGCAGAACATGGAACTGATGCTTTCCGCATGAGACTTTTCTCATGAACATTGCCCCGCCCTCTTTTCCGGCCTCGTGGAATATCGAGGCCGCGAAACCTATTGCCGATACGCCGGCCGGGGTGGTCTACGAGCTTACGCGCGGCGACGGTTCCCTTGCCGTCGCCAAGGTTCTGAAAAAGAAAGTGCTGAAGGACAGCCTTCGCGGCGCGGATTTCATTAAATGGCGCGCCGGCATCGGTTGCGTGGAACTGCTCGACCGCTCCGACGATATTCTGCTGATGGAACATGCCGGCACCGAGACCCTGCGCGACGTGCTGTTTCGTGACGGCAATGACGACGCCACCACGGAAATCGCCGCCGATGTCCTGCTCAGATATCATCAACCATCGCAGCAGCAGCCGCCTTCAAGCCTGCTGACACTGCCGCGCTATTTCGAGAGCCTGTTCCGCAAGGCCGAACAGGACCGTACCGACGGCATGGACAGCCCCTATATCGAGGCGGCCACGCTGGCGCAGGCACTGATCGACCGGCAGCGGGATGTGAAGCCGCTGCACGGCGATCTGCACCATGAAAACATCATGCGCAGTGAACGCGGCTGGATCATCATCGACCCGGCCGGCCTGATCGGCGATGCGGCGCTCGATGTCGCCAACATGTTCTCCAATCCGCTCGACCGTTTCGATCTCACCCGCAGCGAGGCGCGCATCGCCTCCATGGCGGCGATTTTTGCGAAGGCGCTGCAACGGGACGAACGGCTATTGCTGCAATATGCCTTTGCCTATGGCTGCCTTTCTGCCGCGTGGCACGAAGAGGACGGCAATGCGGAGGAACGCGACAACGAACTCGCCGTCGCGGCCACCATCAAAACGGTGCTCGGGCAGTTCTAAGCCGCTTCAGTCCCTGACTTCGACCGCAACGGGCGCCGGATATTCGCCGATGAAACCGCGCCAGTGGGCGACGGCGAAACCGAGCACGATCAGCGCCATGCCCTGATGAGCGAGCGCGACGTGAATATCCACATGCATGAGCAGCGTGGTGATGCCGAGCGCCGCCTGAATGGAGACGAGCACGAAGAACAGCACCGCGCGGCGGGCGTGTGGCGTGCCGGGCAAGGCGCGGGCCATCGACGCCATATGCCACAGCGTGACGGCAAACAGCGTATAAGCGCCGAGGCGGTGGACGAATTGCACCGTCTTGGGGTTCTCGAAGAGGTTGATCCACCAGGGCTGTTGCAGGAAGAGATCGCCCGGCACCAGCGAGCCGTCCATCAGCGGCCAGGTATTATAGGAAAGGCCGGCATTCAGCCCCGCCACCAATGCGCCGAGATAGATCTGGAAGAGACAGAGCACTGTCAGCAGCGCGGCAAAACCCCTGCCCGTCTTTTCGTCTGCGGCCTCGGGGGAATGATGCGACAGTCCGCGCAAAATCCACATGCAGCCCGCAAAGATGAGGCAGGCGATGGTCAGGTGTGTGGCAAGGCGATATTGCGAAACATCCGTGCGGTTGACGAGGCCGGAAGAGACCATCCACCAGCCGATGAAGCCCTGAAAGCCGCCCAACGCCAGAAGGCCGACCAACGGCAGGCGCAGGCGCTTTTCGACGCGGCCGGTGAGCCAGAAGAAAGCAAGCGGCAAAGCGAAGATGACGCCGATGGTGCGGGCAAGCAGGCGATGCGCCCATTCCCACCAGAAAATCGTCTTGAACTCGTCGAGCGACATGCCCTTGTTGATTTCCTGATATTGGGGAATGCGCTTGTAGAGCTGGAACTCCTCTTCCCATTCGGCGACGGAAAGCGGCGGAATGGCGCCGTGGATCGGCTTCCATTCGGTAATCGACAGGCCGGATTCGGTAAGCCGCGTGGCGCCGCCGACGAGGACCAGACAGAAGAGCGTGAAGAGCACGACGCGCAGCCAGATGCGCAGCAGGCGGCGGTCCTTCTCCTGTTTCTGCAGGGCAGCCTCCACCACCATTTCCGCAGAACCATTTGCCATCGTCATGCCGCTCGAACGCATCTTTCAGGTCTCCATCATACAGTCATGTTGATTAGCCCCAACCGGCACCACAAAACAAGGCCTCAGGGTTTGCGGCATCCGGTCGCGGCGCTATAGTCCCTCCCAGATACTCAATGACGGAAGACTTCATGCACCCTCGCCTCAGATCGCTTATCGGCACCATCGTCATCATCTGCCTCGTCGTCGTTTACGCCGTGGTGGCGACGGCCATTGCATCGGCGGCGCTGGCGCAATCGCCCTGGTGGGTGCATCTCGCTTATTTCGTGCTGACCGGAATCCTGTGGGTTCTGCCGGCGATGCTGATCATCAAATGGATGGCCGGACCCAAAAAGCAGGGTTAAGCGCCGACCATTGCATGACATCCTGAGGTCGCAATTTTTATAAACCGATTGTTTGCCGCTCAGCGATATAGTCCGACCGAAACAACCGGAGAGAGTGGATGGCGGCTGAGGGGCCGGTCTTTGTCAGCGACGAGCAAGCACCGACCGCCGTGCAAAACGAGCGGCGGGGTGCTGATCGTCTGTTGATCGATCTGGTCGATGACGCCTCCACCATCCGTGCCGACTGGGAGCGGCTGGAAAACGACCCGCTCAATTCACTGCATCAGGGTTTCGGCTGGTGTTCCATCTGGGCGCAGACGCAGGATAGCGCGCTCCTGACGCTTCGCGGCCGGCAGGGCGGCAAGACGATCTTTCTGCTGCCGCTCGAAATCGTACTGGAAGGCGGTATCCGCAAGGCGCGTTTTCCCGGCGGCCGTTTCAACAATATCAATACGGGGCTTTTCGACCCTTCCTTTGCCGAACAGGCCGGACAGGAAATCGCAGCGGCGATTGCCCGCGAAGCGCGGAAGCTGCTGCATGGCCGGGCCGATATTCTGGCGTTGCAGAACATACCCCTGACGTGGCGCGACAGGACCAATCCCCTCTCGCATCTTGCTTCCGTCGAAAACCAGAATCCGGCCTTCCAGCTTCCCCTGTTCGAAAGTTTCGAGGCCACGCTTCGGCAGGTCAATGCCAAGAGGCGACGGAAGAAATTCCGCATCCAGAGCCGAAGGGCAGAGGAAATGGGCGGTTACAGCCATGTGATCGCACGGTCGCCACAGGAAAAATGCGAATTGTTGCAGGCATTTTTCCGCCAGAAAGCAGCCCGTTTCGCCTCGCAGGGCATTCCGGATGTGTTTCGGGATCAATCGGTGCGGGATTTCTTCTACGATCTGGCCAATTTTCCCGAGACGGGCACGGACAGTCTGCTGGAGTTGCATGCCATTCGCCTGCATGGCGAAAGCGAGGGCGTCATCGCCGCGATAGCCGGCCTTTCGCGCAAGCAGGATCACATCGTCTGCCAGTTCGGTTCGATCGATGAATCCGTTTCGGAACTCAGCCCCGGTGAATTGCTGTTCTGGCTGATGATCGAAAGGGCATGCCGCGAAAAGGCGGCAATCTTCGATTTCGGCGTCGGCGACCAGCTCTACAAACGCAGCTGGTGCCCGCTTTTCACCGTGCAGCACGATATATTCCTGCCGGTGACGTTGAAAGGTCGTGTTGCGGCCTCGGCCTACGTCGCCATCGCCCGGACGAAGAGCCTGATCAAATCCAATCCGGCGCTTTATGCGCTGATTCAGCGTTTTCGCGCCGGACGCTCGAAGATGGACACCGCCACCGACTGAGCAGGGTCTTGCCGCACCTCAGGCCGCGCTCAGATGGTCCGGCTTGCGCATGCCGGTCATCGGCAATGCCTGTTCATAGCCTTCAGCAACCAGGTCACCGAGCGTCGTTTCCAACAATTCGCTATCCTTGCCGGGAACCGACACGATGATTTCCGCCGGCAGGTTGCGCAGCATTTTCCCGAGGCTCGAAATCTGCACCGCGCCGCATTCGACGAGGACGGTATCATAAGCGTCGGAGAGTGCGCCGAGGATCATCGTCAGACGGTCTATCGCACGCATGGCCTCACGCGGCTGCGCATTGCCGCGCGGCACGATATGTGCGTCGGACAGGCGGTCGCCGTGAATGGTTTCACCGAAGGCGGCCGCGCCCGCCAGAAGGTCCATGACACCGGGAAGCCCGGCTTCCGGCGCCATCAACCGCGTCGGACAGGCTGACGCCGTCATGTCGACCAGAACGACCGAACGGCCCATTTCGGATAAAGCGCGCGCCAGCATGACGGACGTGGTCGAGCCGCTATCACCGGCCGGCGACACGATTGCGGCGACCGGTTTGGCAACACGGGTGGCGAGGAAACCTGCGACCGCGTCGATGGAGAAATCGTCATCGGTGTCGACTTCCTCTTCCCCTGCCTCCTCTTTCGCAGCCGCGACATCCTCCACCGGCAAGGCCGGTATGGCAGCAGCAGCGGCAACGGCCGGTACATTCCGTTCTTCCTCTTCGGCAACGGGCTGGTATGCCGCGACCGGCATGGCCCGCGCAGCAGGCTGTATGGTTTCATGGCGCGCCGCTACAGGCTGTTCCGGCACCTCCGTGGTCTTGTCCGGATCGGCTGGAGCGCGCGAAGGAGATGGCGGATCGGAGAGCGGCGGAACCTGGTTTCTGCCCATCGGCTTTAAAGCCCGGCCGGTGAAAAGCTCCACCAGCATGACGACGATGCAGGACAGCAGAAAGGCCGCCAGCGTCACGACGATGGTGATGGCGCCGGTCTTCGGGAAATAGGGTTCGCGCGGCTCCACCGCCGTCGAGATGACGCGTGCATCGGCCGGCGTGGAGTCCACCGAGCCGGCGCGCGATGTCGCTTCGCGGTAACGGGCAAGATAGGTTTCCAGAAGCTGCCTTTGCGCCGAGGCTTCCCGCTCCAGATCGTTGAGACCGACCTGCTGTTCGCCCGCACGCACGCTTTCCGATTTCAGCATGTTCAGCTGCTGGACCAGTTGCCGCTCCCTCAGACGCGAAACATTGGCCTCGTTTTCGAGACTTGCCAGCACCTTGCGGGTTTCTTCCTGAATCTGCCGCTGTATGCCGTCGAGCTGGTTGCGCAGCGCGCGGATGCGCGGATGGCCTTCCAGCAGCGAGGAGGTCAGATCGGAAATCTGGCTGCGGATCGTCGTTTCGTTTTCCTTCAGCCTCTGGATCGTCGGGGAACTGACGACATCGGGAAAAGTATCGAGCGGGCGGCCGCTTGCAAGCGCGCTGCGCACGCCTTCCGCCCGCGCCTCCGCATTGGCGCGCTCTCCGCGGATACGGCCGAGTTCGGTGGAGATATCGCCGAGCTGGCGGGTGGCAAGCGTTTCGCCCTGCCCCGCCGAGAGAAGATCGGAGGAGGCGCGGTAATCCGCGACCTTCCTGTCGGCCTCACGCACCTTTTCGCGCAGATTGGCGATTTCCGGCTCCAGCCAGCGCGCCGCTTCCGTGCTTGTATCCAGCTTCGCGCCGCTTTGCAGGGCGATATAGGCCTTCATCATCTCATTGGGGATGGCGGCGGCGAGTTTCGGATCCTGCGAGGAAAATTCGACCGTGATGACGCGCGAGCTTTCGACCTGATAGACCTGCAGCCTCTCCCGGAAGGCCTTCAGCACCCGCTCTTCGGGCAGCACCTGAAGCGGGTCCTTCTTGACGCCGACGGCGACCAGGAGCTGCGAGATGAGCGAAGGATGGGCCTCCGGATCGAACTCATCCAGCTCGTAAAGCTTCATGTCTTTGGCGACCTGCTTGATAAGGTCGACCGATTGCAGGATCTGCACCTGGCTGGAAACGGTCAATTCATCTAGCACGGGTTCGGCCGGCGCATTGGACTGCTGCGAGGCGCCGAAGGAGGCCGCGCGGGATTCGATCAGCACGCGCGCCTCGCCCTTGTAGGCGGGCGACATCATGCTTGAGATCACGAAGGCGGCGCCTCCCGCCAGAAGCGTGATCGCCGCGATCCGGCCCTTGCGCTGCCATATGGCCGCGACAAGCTGCGCAAGATCGATATCCACATCCCTGTCGTCAATGCGATCGCCGTTCATGCGGGCTCCGTAACCGAGAAAAACCTCGGGCGCTCAAATATAGATGGTCAATTTTCGCGAAGTTTAAGTCTTGCCGGTAACACAACAGTTAATCCCGGCGAATCCGACGAAATAAAGCCGATATTACCAACGCTCGCGCCGGTCGTTTACCGCACATTAACCCTAACAGAACGATAAGAATGATCAAAGTTCGACTCGGAGCCAGATGAGATGCCGCTCGCCGGATCACGACATGTCACCGCACTGACGCTCGCCGTTCTGACGGCCCTTTCCGGCTGCGCGGCATAT
Organism: Agrobacterium sp. CNPSo 2736; assembly: GCF_004005385.1. Classification (NCBI taxonomy): domain Bacteria; kingdom Pseudomonadati; phylum Pseudomonadota; class Alphaproteobacteria; order Hyphomicrobiales; family Rhizobiaceae; genus Agrobacterium; species Agrobacterium sp. CNPSo 2736. The sequence continues at coordinate 417,143 of NZ_RZTX01000002.1, forward strand.
CAACCCGCTCCGAGGTCCTTCAACGAGGCCGCCCTGCAACCCTATCATGTCGATAGCGGCGACAGGCTGCGCATCAACGTGTTCGAGCAGGCCGGGCTGACCAATACCTATACGGTCGATCAGGCCGGCTATGTCGCCTTCCCGCTCGTCGGCCAGGTTCCGGCACGCGGCAAGACCCTGCCGCAGCTCGAAGCCGCCATCGCCGCCAAACTGCGCCAGGGTTACCTTCGCGATCCGGACGTGACGATCGAGATCGACCGTTATCGCCCGGTCTTCATCATGGGCGAAGTCGGCCGTCCCGGCCAATATTCCTACGTGCCGGGCATGACCGTGCAAAACGCCATCGCCATTGCCGGCGGTTTCACCCCGCGCGCCAATCAGGCCGATGTCGACATCACCCGCAAGATCAATGCCGAGGTGATGACCGGCCGGATCGGTATCACTGCGCCCATTCTGGCCGGCGATACCGTCTATGTGCGTGAACGCTTCTTCTGAAAACGGAGTGGCGAACGTGTCGGATGACGGCCCTCCCCTGCGCATCATTCACTGCTTCCGCTCCCCGGTGGGCGGTGTCTTCCGCCATGTGCGCGACCTCATCGAAGAACATGTGAAACAGGGCCACAAGGTCGGCATCGTCTGCGACAGCTCCACCGGCGGCGCGCATGAGGAACGGCTTTTCGCGCAGATCACCCCGATGCTGGAGCTTGGCCTCACCCGCCTGCCCATCCGGCGGTCCATCAGCCCCGGCGATCTGCCGGCGCTCTACAAGTCATACAGGCACATCAAAAGTTTGCGGCCGGACATTCTGCACGGGCACAGCGCCAAGGGTGGCGCTCTTGCCCGGCTGATCGGCTCACTCCTGCGGGCGAACAGGTATCGCGTAGCCCGCCTCTATTCACCGCATGGCGGCAGCCTGCATTATGCCCGAAACAGCCTGAAGGGGCAGCTTTTCCTGCGGCTGGAGCGGTTTCAGGAGCATTTCACCGATGCGCTCTGTTTCGTCTGCAATTTCGAGCAGGCGACTTACGAAGCCAAGGTCGGCAGGCCACGCACCCGCACCGCGATGATCTATAACGGCGTGCAGGAAAGCGAGTTCGAGACCGTACCCGCCCGCGAAGATGCCGCCCGTTTTCTCTATATCGGCATGTTGCGCGACCTGAAGGGACCGGATGTCTTCATCAGGGCATTTGCAAAAATGGAACGCAGCATCGGCCAGCCGATGACCGGCGTGATCGTCGGCGACGGACCGGACAGGGACAAATATGCGGCTATGATCGACAAGGCAGGGCTTTCCCGCCGGATTTCCATGCATGCGGCCATGCCCGCGAGGCAGGCCTTCGAACTGGCAACGACAGTGGTGGTGCCGTCGCGCGCCGAAGCCATGCCCTATATCGTGCTCGAAGCGCTTGCGGCGGGAAAAACGGTCATCGCCTCGCATGTCGGCGGCATTCCCGAAGTCCTTGGAGAAGACAGCGAGGCGCTCGTACCGGCTGGCGACGCCGATGCGCTGGCCCGGATCATGGTCAAGGATGCCGAGGATGCCGGCTGGGCGCAGCGGATCATGCCTCGCCCGGACAGCTTCAAGGCGAAATTTTCAACCCCGGTCATGGCGGATGAGATGATGAAACTCTATCGCGACCTGTTATCGACCTGATAGTCATCTCGAAAACACGATTTTTAATTGTATATTCCGGCCGTCCTGTAGAAACTCATCATAAACGTTTCTTAGCATGTTTCGGCTAGTTTTCTGCTCGTAGAGCGCGCGTGTCCATTCGGATGCAAAAAGGGCGCTCTACCACTTTGAGGTTGCGCATCGTTCCGGTCGAAAATCCAATGCGATTTTAAGGCCGATGCGCTGGAGGGTGCGGACCAAGGCAATGACCAAGACTGACAAGGACAGGCTGCAATTCGATCTGGCGTCATTGCGCAAGAAACTCTCCGACCATGAAGCCGGCGGGGCTTCGGCCTCCGAAACCGTCGTTCTCAATCCGCTTGCACGGCAGATCGCCAACCAGCTTCGCGCCGGCAACCATTCGCCCAACATGGTGATCGGGCAATTGCGGCTTCTGGAATTCACGATGCTCGTCGTCATCGCCGCCATCGTCAACGGCATAGCAGCCGATCGCGGTCTCGAAACCTTCCTGTCGGTTTTCGGCGGCGGCGTGCTGGGGGCGGCGCTCTGCGTGTTTCTGTTGCAGGCCGGTGACTGCTATCAGCTTCCGACGCTGCGCACGCCGCTGAAGATGTTCGCCCGCATTCAGGGCGCCGTGTGCCTCTCCTTCGTGGGAATTGCCTGTTTCCTTCTCCTCTTCTTTCCCGATGCGCTGCATTCCTGGCAGGCCTTCGGCATCTGGTATGCAACGGGTGCGGTGGCGATCTTCGCCGGACGGCTGATCCTCGGCTTCGCCATTCGCCACTGGGGCCGCAACGGCGTCATGGAACGCCGTGCCGTCATCGTCGGCGGCGGCGATACCGCCAAGGACCTCATCCGCTCGCTGGAGCAGCAGTCCGATAACGATATCCGCATCTGCGGGATCTTCGATGACCGGAAAAGCGCCCGTTCTCCCGAGGTTGTCGCCGGCTATCCCAAGCTTGGCACCTTTGCGGAGCTGGTGGAATTTGCCCGACTGACGAAGCTGGACATGCTGATCATTGCCCTGCCGCTCAGCGCCGAGGCGCGCATTCTCCAGCTTCTGCGCAAGCTGTGGGTGCTGCCGGTCGATATCCGCATCGCGGCGCATGCAAATAAATTGCGTTTCCGCCCCCGCGCCTATTCCCATGTCGGCAAGGTGCCGATGCTCGATGTGTTCGACAAGCCGATCCGCGACTGGGATTCGGTGGCGAAACGGGTGTTCGACATCACCTTCAGTCTCATCGGCATCGCCCTTTTGTGGCCGGTGATGGTGGGCGCGGGAATTGCCGTGAAAACAACCTCGAAAGGCCCGGTCCTTTTCAAGCAGAAGCGCCACGGCTTCAACAATGAGACGATCAACGTCTGGAAGTTCCGTTCCATGTATACGGAACTCAGCGATCCGACGGCGAAAAAGGCCGTGACGAAGAACGACCCGCGCGTCACGCCCGTCGGCCGCTTCCTGCGCAAATCCTCGATGGACGAGCTGCCGCAGCTTTTCAACGTTCTTTATGGCGACCTTTCGCTGGTCGGGCCGCGTCCGCATGCCGTTCATGCCCAGACGGGCGACCTGAAATATACCGAGGTGGTGGAGCACTATTTCGCGCGCCACAAGGTCAAGCCCGGTGTTACCGGCTGGGCGCAGATCAACGGCTGGCGCGGAGAGATCGACCATGGCGACAAGATCAAGTTCCGCACCGAATACGATCTTTATTACATCGAGAACTGGTCGCTGTTCCTCGATCTGAAGATCCTGTTCCTCACGCCGATACGGCTGCTGAAATCGGAAAACGCCTATTGACCCACACCGGCTACCAGCACGCACCGGATTTCGACGCGCCGCTGGCCGCCATGCGGCTCGTCGGTTCGTTCTTCATCGCATTCGGCGTGTTCCTTTCCGGTTTCGTCATTTCCGAGCCGGCGCCCTATGAGCTGATGATGGTGGGACAGGTTGCCCTGTGGTTCCTGCTCGGCCTTCGCCTTTCGCGCACCGTCATCCTGCTTCTGTGCCTGCTGCTTGCCTTCAATGTCGGCGGTTATCTTTCGCTCACCACCATGGCCGATCTGGACGAGGGACCGCTTTATCTCGCCGTCTCGACCTTTCTGGCGCTGACCTCGGTTTTTTACGCGGCAATCATAGAGGACAAATACCAGCGGCTGCTTTTGATTTTCCGGGCCTGGCTTGCGGCGGCGCTGATCACCGCCCTGCTCGGCATCATCGGATATTTCCACGCCATTCCGGGTTTCGAGGTCTTCACCCTTTACGACCGCGCCAAGGGCGCCTTTCAGGACCCGAACGTTTTCGGTCCCTTTCTGGTGACGCCCTCGCTTTACCTCATTTACGGCCTTCTCACCGGCAAGGCGATGCATGCGCCCTGGCGGATCGCCGGGCTGCTCATCCTGTCGCTTGCTGTGTTCCTGTCGTTCTCGCGCGCGGCCTGGGGCCTGTTTCTGTTCGCCACCATCCTCCTCGTCTTCGTGATGCTGCTGAAGGAGCGGACGGCCGCGTTTCGCCTGAAGATTCTCGTACTGTTTCTCGTCGCCGCCGGGCTGATGGTCGCGGCGGTCATCATCGCGTTGCAGTTCAAGCAGGTGGCGGATCTGTTCTCCAGCCGCGCTTCGGCGGTGCAATCTTATGACGGCGGCCATCTCGGGCGTTTTGCCCGCCACTATCTCGGCTTCCTGCTCGCCATGGAACACCCGCTCGGTATCGGCCCCATGGTGTTCGACAATATCTTTCCCGCCGCCGAACATAATATCTGGTTGAAGAGCCTGACGACGCATGGCTGGTTCGGTTTCGTGATCTATCTCGTGTTGATCTGCTGGACCATCGCCGCGGGTTTCAGGCATCTGCTGCGGCCACGGCCCTGGCAGCCGTTCCTCATCATTTCCTGGGTAACCTTCGTCGGGCATGTGATGATCGGCGCCGTCATCGATACCGACCACTGGCGACACTTCTTCCTGCTGCTCGGCATATTGTGGGGATGCATGGCGCTTGAAAAACGCGAAAACCTGCGCCGCCGCACGCGTGCCGCCTAAAACGCTTGCCCTTACGGAACCTTACGCCATTTCATGCGTTTAGCCCCGGATTCTGATTGTCAAACGGGGAGACATCTTAATGACGCAGACCAATAATCTCTATCTCATCATCGGCGCGCTCATCGTGGTCATCGCAGGCCTCGGCATCTATGTCTGGCACGAGGAAAGCAAGCCGAAGGGGATCGAGATGAATATCGGCCCTAACGGCGTCTCCGTTCAGGAGAATTGATCCGCAAGCGTCGCGCAAAGTCCGGCCATTAAGACCGGGTGCATCCCAAGCCGAACACGGTCGGGATTCGCCCGGTCTTCTTATGAGAGGAGACGAAAGGCGGGATCGATGCCCGCCGAGCCGGTTCGGTACGAATGATGCGTATCGCCCGATCAAGGAAACAGCTAGCGCAATGGTCTCCTCCATCGACCTGTCCACACGCCTCACCGCCACCAGACTGGCCCTCAAGGCCATCAAGGAGCAGGAAGACAATTCCGCCGCCACATCCTCCTCCTCGACGCGGACGTCTCTCCTCGATTCCTACGGGCTGGACACCACCTCCTCCTCGTCTTCCACCAACACGCGGCTCACGCAGCTTCTGGCGCAATATGCCCAGACCTCGAACGAGGATACGCAGACCGACGACACGGACACCCAGCTTTCTTCAGGCGATATTACCAAGGCCGATTTCATGAAGGAGCTGAAGGAGACGCTGGAAGAGCTGGCCGCGGATCCGGACAAGGCTTCGCAGGCCAAGGCCATGCTGGAGGCTTTGACGGCCGGCACGCTGACCGTCTCCGATCCCGCCGAGGGTGCGCAAATCAAGGCCTGGGATGTGGCCTCCGATACAGAAACCACCTCCAGACCGGCCTCAGATATCGCCATGACGGGATGGAGCGACTTTCTGAAAGACCATCTCAAGCGCGACGGCTCGGCCTATGCGAGAAGCGAAACCGGCGCCTATGTCGATACCATTTCCGGCGACAACGCGTTTTTCGGCAGCGTCGGCAGCCGCTATTATTATCTCACCTGGCCGCAGGCGAAAAACGGCACTTTGACCGTATAAGCCGAATTCCCCGATGCCTGAGCGGATGGCTGCGACATGGAACCTGCCGCAGCCTCGCTTTCATCGTCTGCTCAGACGGCAGGTGCGGCAGCCGGTTCGGCTCCGCCGGAAAGCGCCTTTTGCAACTGCGCTTCCTGCGCCGGCGACAGCGACGTCTTGATGACCCGACCGCGCAGGCCTTCGAATTCCGCCAGCACCTTTTCCGGCTGTACCTTGCGGATCAGCACGAACAGTGCCGAAGAACCGTTGGGAATGGTCTCGCCGAGCGATTTGATGAAATCGTCATCGATACCGAAATCCGTCAGCGAGCCCGCAAGAGCGCCCGTACCGGCACCGATGGCGCCGCCGATGGCAAATCCCGCCAGCGGATTGAGGAACAGCAGGCCGACGAGGCCGCCCCAGAGACCGCCGGACAGGAAACCGGAGCTTGCACCGATCGCCGTCAGATTGACGCTCTGTTTCAGATGCACCTTGCCGTCTTCATCGCGAACGACAACCACGGCATCTTCCAGATCGACCAGATATTCCTTTTTCAGGCCTGCAAGCTTCAGAAGCACCCTGTCGGCCACTTCCGTTCCGTCAAAACCAACAACGACGAGTTCGGACATAGTTCGTCTCCCTGAGTTTCAATTCCGCTGCGATTGAACGCCGAAGCGGGCGGCTTGTTCCGACAATGATGGAAAGAGGATGTGTCATGCGTTTGACGGCCGCCCATCCGGGCTGCTTAGTCCCCTTCTGCGCCATCCACACCCTTTGCTCCTTTTTTTATGAAAAGACCATTTTCCGCTTGCGCCCTAACAGGCTTATATATAAACGGCTTTCAGGTTCGGAGCGTAGCGCAGCCCGGTAGCGCACTTGACTGGGGGTCAAGGGGTCGTGGGTTCGAATCCCGCCGCTCCGACCATTAAAATCAGATAGATAGCCAGTTCCCCCAGAGCTGGCTATATTTGTTTCAGCTATCTGGTAACCCGCGCCATGCGCGAATTAAAAGCCCGGATTGGGCTATACGTTTGTCCAGGCCTGAGAATGAGGTGTGCCGAGATGGCCAAAAAAACGAAAATAGAACACTCAGAATTCTCGGGCGAGTTTGAAGACGACGGTATCACGGTTCTGGTTGATATCTACCGGCCCGCTGGCACCCAGCAGGATTGGACGCTCGAGGTCATCAGCGAGCACGACGATGTCACCACCTGGGACGAACCCTTCGCGACCGACAAAGACGCCTGGGAAGAATTCCTGGCCACGTGTGAGAAAGACGGGATTCGCAGCTTTCTGGATGGCGAGGATCCCTCTGTCCACTAACGTTCAACTCCGCAGTGCCGGACTGTAAAGGGCGACGCCCATTGCCTTGTTGACTCTCTGCTAAAATTAGAACATTTAGTGAACAAAAGAGAGGTCATCCACTATGTCCGACGCTGAAAAAATCACCCCCATACGGCCTGACGACATAGCCGGATATGTCATCCAGTGTCATGACGGCGATGCGAAGGCGGCTGTCGAAGCCCTTCTCGGCGAAATCGAGCATCTGCAGGAACAGCTTTCCCTGGCGGTCGCCATTATGGGAAAGGGATATACGCGCGGATGGACGCCGGGCGGGGGACCGAATTAGAATTGTCTCTGCCACCGTCTTTTGGGCACCATGACACATGCCGGCAAGCCAGGTGATCGATTAGGTCTTCAGGCACAAGGCAACCCAAACCGTGTCGGCTAAAGGCTGCCAAGGCAAAGCGACAAGCTTAAGGCCCCGCTGGATGTCCAGACAAAGGCGGCGCCGGCATCCGTTGCCTACACCATCCGCTCGAAGCCTTTGCTCAATATTCATTGGAGGCGATAGCGAAATCGTCGACGACGGGCATCTTTTCCGCGTTCTCCCACGTTCGGTCCATGGCGTAGGTTTCCGAGAGATAGGGAATGCCGATATGGCCGAAGCGGAAGGAAAGCTGGCTTTCCGCCTGTTCCTCATCAAGCTTTGCCACGCGGCTGAGATAGAGCGCGGTGGCGAGGCCTGTCCTGTCCGCACCTGCCTTGCAATGAATGAGAATGGGCTTCGGCGCATCGCGCATGATGGCGACCAGCTCGTTGACCCTGTTCATGTCGAGCTCCTGGCTTGCCGACATGCCGAAATCGATATGATTAAGTCCGAGCTCGCGGGCGGTTTCGACCTCATCGCGATACCAGGCCTTGGATTCGTTCGCGCCGCGCAGATTGATGACCGTCCTGATACCGTGGTCCCTGGTATAGCGGACGAGCTGCTCATTGCTCGGCTGGTTGGAGCGATAAAGCTGCCCCGCGACAACCTCGTGAAAATTGCCCAGGAGCTGAATTGCGTAGAGATAACCGCCTGCCGCAAGCACAGCAATACCCATGCCCCAAAAGGAGCACTTCCAGAATCTTGTCATAATAAAACGGTTCCCTCATTCGACGAGAGAACCGATACAGGCGGATTCTGACAGTAAGCTGAAAGTTATGCGACAGTATTGTAAGAGTAGAAAATTTGCGCTTGATCAACGCACGAAAACGTAAACCGCATAGACCGCGATGAGTGCGGCGGCCGCTGCCGCGGTGATGGCGCCAAGGCGTTTTTCGATGAAATGGCGCACCGATTCCCCGTATTTCTGCAGCAATCCGGCAAGGATGAAAAAGCGCGCGCCGCGCGTGACGACCGCCGAAAGAATGAACAGGCCAAGGCTGATATTGGCCGCGCCGGAAAGGATAGTCACGACCTTGATCGGCGGCAGATGCGCGAGCCCCGATGTCACCAGCAGGAGAACGATGGTCTCGTAGTCGACCGAGTTCTTCAGATGCTCGAAGCTGTCGAGCTTGCCGTAAAATTCGAGAATGGGCCGCGCGATGCTTTCAAAGGCATAGTGGCCGAGAAACCAGCCGGCAATGCCGCCGAGAACCGAGGCGACAGTTGCCACGAGCGCATAAAACATCGCCTTTTTCGGCCTGGCCAGCACCATGGGCAGAAAAAGCACATCGGCTGGCACGACGAAGATGGAGCTTTCCACGAAAGCCACGATTGCCAGCCACCACACGGCGGTTTTGCGCGCGGCGAGCGCCATCGTCCAGGCATAGATGTTTTTCAGCATGTCGTGTCTCCGGGGAAGAGTGTTGCGGAGTGAAGGCAGGCGGGAGCCAAGGCATATCGGCGGTGATTCATGCGGTTGCCGGCGGGCCGGAGAGACCGGCCCGAATGAGGATTAGAGACAACGCAAGAGAATGGCAAATGTTGGAAAATTTATTTTTGCATCGCAAAAAATCATAAATACGAGCATTTCCAGCCCTCACCGCAAGGCGGTTGTTGCAATGCGAAATTTCACCCTGCGGTAGATGAACTCGCCTTTTTGCTGTAGAATAGAAGGTGGAGGAAAGAGGAGGAAGTTATCATGGACTATGTAAACTTCGTTACATCGATCAATCCGGTCATACTTGTCATTCTGCTGGTGGTTCTTCTTGCGGGCGCCTACAGCAACTGGGTTTCGCACTGATCCAGGCGAACCGCGCGACCAAATGTGATGAGGCTCCTTTTCTATCGGCGATAGGCATCGGGGCGGATGGATGTTATCAATCCCGGAGTTAAACAACTTCCGGGAAGCCGCATGACGAACGAATTCGCATTCACTGATACGTCTGAAAAGCTCAGCACGACGCTGGAGAAGCTGATAGGAAAGCTGCAGGGTCAGACGATCACGTTGCGCGAGTTGATGGAAGCGATCGGCGAACAGGGCCTGTTGCTTATCTGCGCAATCGCCTCCCTGCCCTTTCTCATTCCGGTTTCCATTCCCGGCGTCAGTACTGTCTTTGGTGCGGCGATCATCCTTGTCAGCCTGGCAATCACTCTCAACCGCCTGCCATGGTTGCCGGCGAAAATCCTCGACCGGCAGATGGAGACGGCAAAGCTCGTTCCAGCCCTTCAAAAAGGCGTCGCCATCGTCTCCAAGCTCGACGGTTTCATTCGCCCGCGCATTCCCGCGCTGACGACCGGCATCATCGCCAACCGCATAAACGGGCTTGCGCTGATGACGGCGGGCGTATTGCTGATGATGCCGCTCGGCTTCATTCCCTTCTCCAACACCCTTCCAGGCGTCGCGATCCTGCTTTTTTCGGCCGGGATGATCCAGAGGGATGGCGTCACCGTGCTCGGCGGCTACCTGTTTCTGGGCCTGACGGCGATTTATTTCGCAGCGCTCGCCTATGCGGCCTTCTGGGCTGGCCAGGGCATCAGCAGCTCCATCGGCGCATAAGGCCTATTGCCCGCCGCCATTGCGGGTGTCGCGACGGTTCTGCCGGGATGCCCACCAGACCGCCAGCCGTCGCCGCTGGCGGCGAACCGCCGGCAGATCGTGGGAAAGCACGATAAGACCGAGCGGAATCATCCAGAAGCCGAGAACGGGCAGGAAACCCAGCGTTCCGCCCACCACCAGCGCCGAGCCCGTCGCAATCCTGCCGACGCGCGAACGCGGCATGGCAAGGCTCCATTTTCCGACATGGAGGCGGTGCGTTCTGTGGTCGATACCGAATTTCATTCCATCCTGCCCTTTTGCATCTGGCCTGTGGATAATTTTTTCACCGGCGATAAGCCCGGAAAATCGGGACTCTGGAGGGATAAAACAAGAGGAATGCGTTTTTTTTGAAAAAACCGCTTGGCAAATCGGAAAAGCATTTGTATTACCCCGCTCACACCGCGCCAAGCAGCGCACGTTCCCTGGTAGCTCAGCGGTAGAGCATTCGACTGTTAATCGACAGGTCGCCGGTTCGAATCCGGCCCGGGGAGCCATTTCTCTCAAAAACATGTTTTGAAGAGCGAAGTGCAGCTGCAATTCGCCCCGTTCTTCTCGGGGATTGTCGTGACTTCCCCATCATCCGGCCGTCAAATGATCAGTTCTTCTTGACCGCCCGCTTCGTCGCCTTCGTGGCGTTGGTCAGCGCCGGAGGATCGCTTGCCGGAAAACTCTCCTCAAGGCTCTCGGTGAGATCGTCTTCCTTGTTCTTGTCCGTAGATTTCCGCTCTTTCTCAAGCGATTTTACCGCGGGCGATTTGGCCTTTGCCGGAGTTGCCTTTTTCGCGGGCGTCTTCTTCGCAGGCGCCTTCGTGGCAGCAGACTTCTTCACGCCATTTCCGCTTTTGGACTTTGCCGCTTCCGCATCTGCGGAAAGCTCCCGTTCCGCCTCGATCCAGTGTCTTTCATGATGCCCGTCGGGTCTTCCTTCCCTCTCCCATATTGCGCGCGCTTTTTCACGGATTGCGGCTTCGCGGTCATGGCTCATAACGGACCTCCCTGTTTACGTTGCACCGGTTTTGATTGTGCCATTGAAAAAACAAAAAAAGCCAGAGTTAGTTCCGCCTTGGCCTGCGACGAATGAGCATTTCCGCGAGAAAGGGAACCGTCATCGTCCGCCGATCGTTTGGCCTGCAGAAACCAGCAGGAGATCGCTTCATGACCACCCCACAGAAGCCGAAAACCAAACCGCTTGATATTGAGGACGATGATGTCGCGCGTTTCGAAACAGACAGCGAGCTGAAAGCCAAAGATGGCGAGATTTACCCGCACGAGAGCATGAGCCTGCGTGCACGCCGGCAGGCTGCAAGGCAGCACGAGGACGCTTTCATCGTCGCCACAGACCTTGAGGACGACGACCAGCGTGACGCAGCACCTGGCACCAGAGAGCAACCCTAGGCCCAAAAATGGAAAAGGCGGGTCAAAGCCCGCCTTTATCAAAAAATGCCGTCAAAAATGTCACGAGATTTACCGACGGACCGACACGATGGCCTTGCGGTTGAAGTTCGACACCTGCACCCGGCCGGACTGGTTGCCGCCGAGGATCTGGGCGGTCTTGCCGCTCATGCTCTTCAAAATGCCGGCGTGGTAACCACGTCCGTTGCGAATGACGACGACATCGCCGGGCTTCGCCTGACTGACGGGCACGGCATAACCGAAGGATGTCCACGACTTCGCAAATCCATAGGATTTGGGAGATTGCCGGCCGGCCTTGCTGGCGACCGCATGCAGGAAAAGGCCGCACCATGGGGTGCTGCGGGGATTTGCGCCAAGAATGTTCTTGAGGCTCTTGTTGTTCTTGGACTCATGCAGTCCGGTGTATTTTTCTGCCTGGTTCAGCATGCCGGCGGAGGCCGATGCAACGACTGTAAAAGACAAGGCAACCGATAGAATTAACGCGGATACTCTCAAACGTCTCGCCCTTATGTTAGAGGGCGCCCGTGTATTGTGACAATTTAGCGACAATTTGACGAGAAATGGGCAGAAATCAGACGCCTATTCCTGTGCGCTGATCTGTCATTGCTTCAAAACAGGCTGCCCTGCGCCTCGTCAGTGCGGCTGCGGCCGGCATTTTCAAGATCCAGCATACGCAATTTGGTGGTGGTGCCTCCCGGTGCGGAGAAGCCGCCAAGCCTGCCGCCGGCGGCGAGAACCCGGTGGCAGGGAATGATCAGCGGCACCGGATTTTTCGCCATGGCCTGGCCGACATCGCGTGCCTTTTCCATGCCGAGACCAAGCGTTTTTACGATGCCGCCATAGGTCGTCGTATCGCCCCAGCCGATCTGCCGCGCAACGGCGTAAACATCGAGGAAAAACCGCTCTTGCCCGACGAGATCGAGTTCGACGGCGGTAAAATCGATCTCCTCACCGCCGAAATAACGGGTGATCATTGCAATCACCTCACGCGTGCGTGTTTCGGGAACGGCGATGGAGGCGGATGGCAGGCGCTTCTGGAGAAGTTTTTCGGTCTCGCCGGCATCAGAACCGGGCAATTGCAAACACACAATGCCCCGCCCCGCCCATGCAAGGCCGCAATGGCCGAGGGCTGTGGGAAAAACAATATAGCCGTAGTGGTTGCTCATTGCCGTCGCTCATCCGCTTTTTCGCATGTACGATGCCATATCCCGCATTCGAAACAACCCGTTTCCTGCTCCTCAACAAACAAGGCCACCCGTTTTGGCGGGTGGCCTTATACACATCAGTTCCGAAAATCCGTTCAGGACGCGATTTTGCCCGGCTCTTCCACAAGGCACTGCGCCTGCCGGCTGGCGGCAACGAAGGCCGTGCGGGCAATTTCCCCCGCCACGTCGCCCATCAGCGAGGCGCGGCACAGGCGCAGGGCCTGTTCATGCACCTTGTCGCCACGCTCAGGCCATTCGTGCTGGAGAAAATCGAAGGCTTCGTAAACGCCATTGAAAATCCGGGGAGCACCGTTTTCAAGGGAGATGGTAACGGGCTTTTCCCACTTAACGTCATTCAGCAACATTGATTGCACTTCCATGCTCTATTAACCCGCGACAAACGCCGGCTCCTCCAGTTGGTTCCCTTTATCAGCGGTTTCAAGGGCGAAAAAATAACCCTCGAAAAACCATGCACCTCCATCTTTCCATTCTAGCCGATTTGCGGAACAAAGCGTTTCAACACTCGTTCAAGCGGAAGTGAACCGGGTCCTTTCATGCCGACAACAGCCTCCCCCGCCATCGTCTGGTTCCGCAAGGACCTGCGCCTTTCGGACAACCTCGCCCTGCTTGCCGCCGTGGAACATGGCGGCCCCATCATCCCCGTCTATATCAGGGAAAAATCATGCGGCCCGCTGGGCGGCGCACAGGAATGGTGGCTTCATCATTCCCTCACCTCCCTTACCGCCGCACTGGAGAAAATCGGCAGTCGCCTCGTGCTTCTCAGCGGCGACGCCGGCGAGACGTTGCGCCATCTGATATCGGAAACCGGTGCGGAGGCAGCATTCTGGAACCGCCGATACGATCCGGCCGGCATGGCGACGGACAAGGCGCTGAAACAGACGCTTCGGGATGACGGCCTGACGGTCCGCAGCTTTTCCGGCCATCTGCTGCATGAGCCATCGCGGCTGCAGACGAAATCCGGCGGTCCCTACCGGGTCTATACGCCCTTCTGGCGGGCGCTGGAGGGCGGCGAGGAGCCGCATGCGCCGGCGGATGCGCCGAAGCGTCTGAAGGCGCCGAAGACGTGGCCGAAATCGGAAAAGCCTGGCGATTGGAAACTCTTACCCACCAAGCCGGACTGGGCGAAACACTTCGGCGACATTTGGTCTCCCGGCGAAGGCGGCGCGCGGGAAAAACTCGACGATTTCATCGATGGCGCTTTGAAGGGCTATGAAGAAGGCCGCGACTTTCCGGCAAAGGACGCAACCTCTTTGCTTTCGCCGCATCTCGCGTCCGGCGAAATATCGCCTTCTACCGTCTGGCACGCGACGAAGGGGCTTTCCCGACACATCGCCTCAAACGATATCAGCCGTTTTCGCAAGGAAATAGTCTGGCGGGAATTCTGCTATCACCTGCTGTTTCACTTTCCCGAACTGGACGAGAAGAACTGGAACGACAGTTTCGACGCCTTCCGCTGGCGAGACGATGAAAAATCCTTCACGGCGTGGACCCGGGGGATGACGGGATATCCGATCGTCGATGCCGGCATGCGGCAATTGTGGAAACACGGCACCATGCACAACCGGGTGCGTATGATCGTGGCGTCCTTCCTCATCAAACATCTGCTGATCGACTGGCGGAAGGGCGAGAAATGGTTCCGCGACACGCTGGTCGATGCGGACCCGGCCTCCAATGCCGCCAACTGGCAATGGGTGGCGGGTTCGGGCGCGGACGCCTCGCCGTTTTTCCGCATCTTCAACCCCATATTGCAGGGCGAAAAATTCGACGCCGATGGCGATTATGTGCGCCATTTCGTGCCGGAGCTGGAAAAGCTCGAGCGGAAATACATCCACAAGCCGTTCGAAGCACCGAAAGAGGCGCTGAAGAAGGCGGGCATCGAACTTGGCAAGACCTATCCGCTGCCGATCATCGACCATGGAAAGGCGCGGGAAAGAGCGCTTGCGGCCTATGCCGATGTCAAGAAGAACGCATAAAATTGGGTATCGGCAAAATTTTGCGTGGCGAAGCCAAAGCCGGGAAGATAATTTCTTGCCTTGAAGCGGTTGTAACGGGACATAACGGCACCTAATTTCCGCTCAGACAAGAAGGCTCAATCATGACCATTCACTCCTCTGCGCTCAGTGCCATCGGCAACACGCCGCTCATCCGCCTGAAAGCCGCCTCTGAAGCGACGGGGTGTGAAATCCTCGGCAAGGCGGAGTTCCTCAATCCCGGCCAGTCGGTGAAGGATCGGGCCGCGCTCTATATCATCCGCGATGCCGAACGGCGCGGGCAGCTGCGACCGGGCGGCACCATCGTGGAGGGTACTGCGGGCAATACCGGCATCGGCCTGTCGCTGGTCGCCAATGCACTCGGCTACAAGACAGTCATCGTCATTCCCGAGACGCAGAGCCAGGAAAAGAAGGATGCGCTGAAGCTGCTTGGCGCCAAGCTGGTCGAAGTTCCGGCCGCTCCCTATTCCAACCCGAATAATTACGTGAAGGTTTCCGGCCGGCTGGCCAAACAGCTTGCCGCGACGGATGAGAACGGCGCGATCTGGGCCAACCAGTTCGACAATATCGCCAACCGTCAGGCCCATATCGAAACGACTGCCCCGGAGATCTGGGACCAGACGGATGGCAAGGTCGACGGCTTCATATGCTCCGTCGGCTCCGGCGGGACGCTTGCGGGCGTGGCCGATGGCCTGCGCGATTTCAACCCCGACATCAAGATCGGCCTTGCCGACCCTGAAGGTGCGGCCCTTTACGAATTCTACAAGCACGGCGTCCTGAAGTCCGAAGGTTCTTCCATCACCGAGGGCATTGGGCAGGGCCGCATCACCGCCAATCTGGAAGGCTTTACGCCTGACTTTTCCTACCGCGTCTCCGATGCGGAGGCGCTGCCGGTTCTGTTCGATCTGGTGACGAAAGAGGGCCTTTGCCTCGGCGGCTCCTCCGGCATCAACATCGCCGGCGCAATCCGCCTTGCCCGCGAGCTCGGTCCGGGGCATACAATCGTGACGATACTGTGCGACTACGGCAATCGTTATCAGTCGAAGCTTTTCAATCCGGATTTCCTGCGCTCCAAGGGGCTGCCGATTCCGCAGTGGCTGGCGACGAAAAGCGAGATTGCGGTTCCGTACGAAACCGTTTGAGGACATGCCGAAATGCCTGTGAATGCCCTGTTCCGTGACGATTTTTATCTTTCCACCGCAGAAGCGATCGTCACGGCGGTGCATGAGGATGGCGGCATAGAGCTGGACCAGACATGCTTTTACGCCACCTCCGGCGGACAGCCGGGAGATAGCGGCTTTCTCGAGCGGGCCGATGGTTCGCGCATCGAACTCGGCATCACCAGAAACGGTGCCGACAAGAGCGTGATCGTCCATGTGCCGCTCGAAGGCCAGCCTTCCCCTGATATCGGCGAAAAACTCACCCTGCATGTAGACTGGCCGCGTCGTTACAAGCTGATGCGAATGCACACGGCCTGTCATCTGCTCTCTGTCGTCTGCCAGTGGCCGATTACCGGTGCGGCGGTCGGCGAGGATGAATCGCGTGTCGATTTCGACATGTCGGAAACCATCGACAAGGATGAGGTCACGGCAAAGCTGATGGAGCTGGTGAAAGCCAACCATCCCGTCTTCCTGCAATGGATCACCGACGAGGAACTGCAGGCCAATCCGGGTATCGTCAAATCCAAGAATGTGCGCCCGCCGATGGGCCTCGGCCGCGTCAGCCTCGTCTGCATCGGCGAAAATTCCAGCATCGACAGCCAGCCCTGCGGCGGCACCCATGTTTCCGAAACGCAGGAAGTGGGCGATATTCACATTGCCAAGATAGAAAAGAAGGGCAAGGAGAACAGGCGGTTCCGCATTCGTTTCGGCGCGCCTGAAGCTGTTGCCTGAGATTGGGAGAGACATCGTGAGCACGGATAAGAGCCGTTTCGTCGTTTCGGCGGACTGGGTGGAAAAGCAGCTCGGCACGGCCGGGTTTCGTGTCGTTGATGCCTCCTGGTATCTGCCGGCGCACAAGCGCAACGGTGCGGAAGAATATGCGGCGGGTCACCTGCCCGGTGCGGTATTCTTCGATCAGGACAAGATTGCCGATCATACCACCGGCCTGCCGCATTCCCTGCCCTCGCCGGAATTCTTCGCGGAACAGGCCGGTGCGCTTGGCCTCAGCGACACCGATACGATCGTGGTTTACGATGGCCCCGGCTTCTTTTCCGCGCCGCGCGTGTGGTGGATGCTGCGGGTGATGGGCGTGCGCAAGGCCTATGTGCTGGATGGCGGCCTCGATGGCTGGAAACGCGAAGGCCGGCCGCTTGAAACCGGTATGCCGGAAATCGAGCCGGCAACCTTCACGCCTGATTTCAACGAAAAGCGCGTAACCTCGCTTGACGCCATGCGGGGCATTGTCGACAGCGGCGAAAAACAGATTGCCGATGCCCGTGGCGCCGGACGCTTTACGGGCGACGAGGCCGAGCCGCGTGCCGGCATGCGTTCCGGCCACATGCCCGGCGCACGCAGCCTGCCCGCGACGGCCTTTTCTGAAAACGGTCACTTCAAGGACCTCACCGCCATCCGCAAGATGGTGACCGATGCCGGTATCGATCTTTCGAAGCCCGTCGTCACCAGTTGCGGCTCGGGCGTCACCGCCGCCGTCATTACGCTGGCGCTGGAATCGCTCGGTCACAAGGATAATTCGCTTTATGACGGCTCATGGTCGGAATGGGGCGGATTGCAGGATACGCCGGTGGTTACGGGTCCGGCGGATGCAATCCCCACATTGTCGCACGGACCGCTGAAGGCGCATGTGACACAGCTCGAAATGACGGCTCCGCCGAAGGTCAGCCTGCCGATACCCGTGAACATCCAGACGGCGCTGATGCGGGTCAACAATATTCCCCTGCATTTCTACCGCTATCTTTACTGGCGGGTGGGGAAACGCTGGCACTGGCAAAAGCGCATGCGCATGAGCGATGCCGAGCTTTCCGCCATCCTGCGCGATCCGAAAAACAGCGTCACGGTTCTTTATATGAACGGTGCGCCCGCCGGTTTCTTCGAACTGAACAAGGCGAGTGACGAGGTGACCGAGCTGTCCTATTTCGGGCTGCTGGAAGAGGCGATCGGTGCAGGCGTCGGCAAGTGGTTCCTGTTGCAGGCGCTTTACGCCGCCTGGCAGGACAATCCGCAACGGGTGACGGTGACCACCAACACGCTCGACCATCCGCGCGCGCTGCAGCTTTACCAGATGATGGGCTTTTCGCCCGTCGGCACCTATGAGGCCTGGGTGGAGCCGCTTGCCGATACCGAGCTTCTGGAGATATCGCTGCGAAATTGAGGGGCGCCGGTTCACTAGCCTCATTCCCGTGCTTGTTCACAGAAATGACGGCGAAAGGGGACGCAGCACTCACGCTTTGTCGATAGTCAGATGGGTAGCGCCCTCGCCGGCCACGGTTAGCGTGCAGCGATAACCAAGTGCAGGCGAATCCATCCCTTCGAAAAGTTGCTCTCTTCTCGCCCCGCGCCGTATCCGTCAGGCGAGATGGCGAAATTGCGAACGACAATCTTCGGCACGGCACTCTCCTCCCATATCAGGAAGCCAGATTACCAGCGTCCGGCAATCCTGCCCTCAGATTTCCCGTTCCAGATTAACGGCGGCCGTCGGGATTTGCCCACCGGCAGCGCCCTTGTCTTCGGTGACGGTGTTCAGCAGGTGATCGGCAATCAGTTCCGCCTGGAACTTGCCGAGTTCATAGCAATAGGTGATCTCGCGCTTTTCCGCCGACCAGTAGACGTCGGGACGGCCGCAGGATTTGGCCGCCAACTTGACGTCCCCCTTCAGGCCATAGCTGCTAAAACTGCGGCTGATGAGATCGAGAACCTTCGATTCCTTGATCATGATGGCGTAGGGCTCAAGCTCCGGGTCGCGCGGCGGCACGTAGCTGACGGAAAGTCTGGAAGACGTCTGGCTGCGGTGGGAGCTCAGAAAATTCTCCCAGGCCGAAGCGACGCCCGGATAGGCGGCGGCGCATTTGTCGAATTCGGCGTTGTTGAGCCCCATCATGGCGGCCAGATCGCCATAACCGTCCTTGTCGCGGCCGACCATCAGGCAGGCCATGTTGCGATCGCGGCTCCTGTCGGGCACCAGCGCGGAGAAGACCGGGGCTTCGTGCTCAGGCAAAGTCTCCGCCTCACGCGCCAGATACCAGCTGTCCGTGGCGTTGACGAGCGCGGTGTCGAGCCATTCCTCGTTGGCCTGGAGGATGAGCGTGCCAGCCAGTTGATCGGCCGGGGCCTGTACACTTGCCGTCTCCGCCGTTCCGAAATCCGAGATCAGCATGCGCGCACCCTCGTGATAAAGCGAGAAGATCGCATTGCCGATGACGAAATTGACCGCCTGCTGAAGCTGTTCGTCGGACAGGCCATCGAGACCGGAGGCGACCTGCGCCTCGGCCTCAAGCGGAGCCGTCAACGAAACGAAAGCCAGCGGAACGGCGGCCAGAAAACGACGGAACATAAAATCAGACCTTCCGGGAACGAGGAGCGTCACTGATTCCCGAAGCTAACGAGTCACGCAATGGGCTGGTTGCATCGCCTCTCAAGAATCGGGTGGATAGTGATCCGTTTCGGGACCATAGCTGCAAAGAAGCAACGCCGATCCCAACCCAGGAGGTCTCTACCATGAACGATCTCGTTTTCACTGCAATGCCGGCCAAGCAAGCCGAAGCCTACCGGGCGGGAGCCGCCGACGCCTATGGCAATCCGCCGGAAAAGGCCGTTTCTCCCGGCGAGATGCCCTGTCGCCACTGCCTGCGTCAGATCGGCGAAAGCGAAGGGATGCTGATCCTCGCCTATCGGCCCTTTCCCTCGCTGCAGCCCTATGCGGAAACGGGGCCGGTGTTTCTGCATGCCGACGCCTGTGAGCGCTACCCGCAGACGCAGGCCATTCCGCCGATGCTGGACAGCCCCGATTACATCGTGCGCGGTTATGGAGCCGATGACCGCATCGTCTACGGCACCGGCGCGGTAACGGCGACAGACGAGATCGTTTCGCGCGCGCGGCACCTTCTGGAACGCGCGGATGTCGCTTATGTGCATGTGCGCTCCGCCCGCAATAATTGCTATCAGTGCCGTATCGACACAGCATAATCGGCAATTACATGCAATTTTAAGAGAAGAACTAAATGGCTCTCAAGTTTTCCGCGCCATGATGCAGGTATCGGAAACAATTGATTTGAGCAGCAAAATGACAAACAACCTCAATATGGCGACACGGACCGCGCCCCGCAGCAAGACCAGGATTTTTGCGACCGTGCATTATTTCAGCCAGTCGACCAGAGGGCGTGTGGTCGATCTTTCCGCCACCGGAATGGCGCTCGAGCTGGACGGGCCTTTCGCCGCCGCCAAGGGCAGCCGGGTCAAGGTGCAGAGTGAGGATCTGGGCTTCATCGAGGGCGTCGTGCAATGGCAGCACATGAACCGCCTCGGCCTGCAGCTCAAGCTTTCCACCAACACGCTGGCGCAGCTCTCTTCCTATTTCCGCTTCTTCCACGAGGAAGTGAAACCGACGCTGGCCCGCTGATCCTGAGAGCAGCAATGCACAGAACGTAGGATGCGCATTCTCCGGTGCGGCGACACCTGCGCCGCACTCCCGTGATAAAAAATTTATCAAACGGTTGAAAACCGGCCCATCTGTCACGGGCCTGTCATTTTGGTGATGGACTCCTCTGCGATTGCTTCTACCCTGTCAATTTTCAAGACAGAGCAAGCTTCATCCGAAGGAGTTCCCATGTCGTCGCTTCTCGCTCTCCACCCCATCACCCGCCGTTCGCTTCTGGGTGGCTTCGCAGCCACCTCGGCGCTGGTGATGCTGCACCCTTTTGCTGCGCGTGCGGCGGCCAACCAGGCGCATCTGCGCATCATGGAAACGACCGATATCCATGTTCACGTCTTTCCCTATGATTATTACGCCGACAAGCCGAACGACACGATGGGACTGGCGCGCACCGCCTCGATCATAGACACCATCCGCGCCGAAGCCGGAAACTCGATGCTGGTGGACAATGGCGACTTCCTGCAGGGCAACCCGCTCGGCGACTATATCGCCTATGAGCGCGGCATGAAGGCCGGCGACAAGCACCCCGTGATCAACGCCATGAACGTGCTGGGTTACGATTGCGGCACGCTCGGCAACCACGAATTCAATTACGGTCTCGACTATATGTCGAACACGCTGGCGGGTGCGGGTTTCCCTTACGTCTGCGCCAACCTCACCAAGGGCCAGCTTGCTTCCGATCCGAAGAACGACGAGCTGTTCTTCAAGCCCTATGTCATTCTGGAAAAGCAGATCCGCGACGGCGGCGGCGTGACGAGCCCGGTCAAGGTCGGCATCATCGGCTTCGTGCCGCCGCAGATCATGATGTGGGATTCCAAGAACCTCGAGGGCAAGGCGCAGACGCGTGATATCGTCGAGGCGGCAAAAGCCTGGGTTCCGGTCATGAAGGAGGAAGGTGCGGATATCGTCATCGCCCTTTCCCATTCCGGTATCGACGGCAAGGGCCAGACCGAGCGCATGGAAAACGCCTCGCTTTATCTGGCGGGTGTCGAAGGCATCGACGCGATCTTCACCGGCCACCAGCATCTGGTTTTCCCCGGTCCGAAGACCTGGGACGGTATCGAGGGTGCGGATGCCGTCAAGGGCACGCTGATGGGTAAGCCGGCGGTGATGGCCGGTTTCTGGGGCTCGCATATGGGTCTCATCGACCTGCTGCTCGAAAAGGACGGCAAGAGCTGGAAGATCGTCGACTTCACCTCCGAAGCCCGGCCGATCTACCACCGCGACGAAAACCGCAAGGTCGTCGCCGACTTCACGGACAAGGCGGAAGTCCTCGCCGCCGCCAAGGCCGATCACGAGGCGGCCCTTGCCTATGTGCGCCGTCCCGTCGGCAAGACCTCCGCGCCGCTCTATTCCTATTTCGCGCTGGTGGCCGACGATCCTTCCGTGCAGATCGTCTCCAATGCCCAGACCTGGTACATCAAGGACATGCTGAAGGAAGGGCAATATAAGGATCTGCCCGTGCTTTCGGCGGCAGCCCCCTTCAAGTCCGGCGGTCGCGGCGGTGCGGATTATTATACCGATGTCCCCGCCGGTGACATCGCCATCAAGAATGTCGCCGATCTTTACCTCTACCCCAACACGGTGCAGGCGGTGCTGATCAACGGCGCGCAGGTGAAGAACTGGCTGGAAATGTCGGCCGGCATGTTCAATACGGTCGAGGCCGGCGCAAAGGATGCGCCGCTGCTGAATGCGGACTTCCCGTCCTATAATTTCGATGTCATCGACGGTGTCACCTATCAGATCGACATTTCCAAACCGGCGAAATTCGACAAGGACGGCAAGGCCGTCAACCCGGACAGCAACCGCATCGTCAACCTGCAATTTGAAGGCAAGCCGATCGATCCCGAGCAGAAATTCGTGGTGGCGACCAATAATTACCGGGCGAGCGGCGGCGGCAAATTCCCCGATATCGCCGGCGACAAGGTGATCTTCGTGGCCCCCGATACCAACCGCGACGTGATCGTGCGCTATATCATCGATCAGGGCACCATCAACCCGTCTGCGGATGCGAACTGGTCCTTTGCGCCGGTGGCCGATACCACGGCGATCTTCGAGACCGGCCCCAAGGGCCGCCACTATGCGGCCGATATCAAGGGCGCAAAGATCGAGGATGCCGGCGACGGCGCGGAAGGTTTCGCGAAGTTCCGTCTGGTTCTTTGAGGGCTGCGGCCTTTCGACTGTTGGCGGCAGGGTGAAGCTCTGCCGTCATCCTTGGGCTTGTCCCAAGGATCTAACCACGTCAACAAAATAAATCTGTAGCAGATCCTCGGGACGAGCCCGAGGATAACGTCGAGTTTGATGGAAACTATCGGCAATACCGAGGGCTATCGCCTCAACCGCGCCCACCGAGCGCTCGCAGCAGAAGCGGCAGTTCCAATGGCGGTTTCTGCTCGATGCGCCGATAATCGCTGCCGTCACGGTTACGGCGGATGAGCTTGAGGCCGACCATGTCGCGCCTCAGCATGGCCGCATCCCCGAACAGGTGCAGCCTATCCAGAAAGCTGCTGAATTCGCGCTCTGAAAAGCTCCGCCCGGCGGGAATTTTCGCCCATAGATACCAGAGGCACAGTTCCTGCTGGGAGCGGCGGGCCGGCCATTGCATCAGCCGGCCGGCAGCGTCGAAGACACGAACGGTCTTCAGCACCCTGCCCTCATTAGCTGCCGGCAGCATCTCTGGCCGGGATGGTCCGCTGCCATCGGATGGCTCGCGCGAGGCTCGCAAATGCTGGAAATTTCGGAACCCGGCAGCCCGGCTCAGAAGATTGAGCATCTCCACATGGCTTGGCTTTCGGTCCAGCCTGCCGATCTGTTCGCGGACGGATTTGGCGAAAGTCGAGAGGTCGGCGATATCAATGGAAAGGATCGAACGTGGCATGACTTACCCTCAAGTGCCATTCCGAAAAGGTGTCGCTGATCGCCGGCTTCCGACATGGCACGGGATAAGTGCTGTCAAACTTTGAAAATGCAGGTTTAGCTTCCCTTGCGGGACGGCGATGCCTCGGTGAACTGCTGACCGTGATTTAGGTATAGGCAGGCGACCCGCCCACGTCAATTGGCCTTGCTGGCATAGCGCCGAGGTTGCCGCGCGTTTCTTCTCCCCACCGGGGAGAAGAAACGAGCAGGCCCCGCTCGGTCCAGATATAATTAGCCAATGTCACTCAGCGGCGACAGGAATGGTCCTCCGCTTGTGCGCCGCAAGCATCCCGTTGAAATCCTTGTGGTTCGGGCAGGCAGAGAGGCGTTGCTGAAATGCTTCGGCAAGCCATTGGCCGGCCGGACCGGCAGGCGAATCGATCCGCCGCAGCGCAAAGAGCGGATATTCGCCCTGTTCATAGGCCTCGAGTTCAAGCGCCTTGAGGCTGCCATTGGTGATGTCGTTACGAACGATCGATGCGGGCAGACCGCCCCAACCCAGACCGCCCTTGATGAGCTGGTATTTTGTGGCGATATCGCTGACCCGCCATGTCTTGTAGGAAAGCACATTGAAATCGCGGCCCTTGGTCAGGCCGGATGCATCGGTGACGACAAGCTGAACCTCCTCGCGCACATCGGCAAGGCCTAGCGGCCGCTCGATCTGCGCCAGCGGATGATCCGACGCGACGACCGGCAACATGAAGGAATGGCCGACCTTTTCGACGACGAGTTCATCGTCCTGGCGCAGCATCGCCCCGCCAATGCCGATACCTGCCTTGCGGGAGAGCACCATCTCCATGACCATGCCCAGCTCGCCGACATTGAGGCTGAGGGTGACGGTTGGGAATTGCTGGCGAAAATCCCGCAGCACGGCCACCATGGCCTCCGCCGGCACCATGGTGCTGATGGCGACCGAGAGTTCCGCCTCAAGCCCCTGCTTCAGCCCCTTGGCGCGGGCGCGCATCTCCTGCAGGCCGGCGACGATGCGCCTTGCATCCTCCAGCATGGCGCGGCCTTCATCCGTCAGCTTCGGCTGACGCACGCCGCTGCGCTCGAACAGCGTCACTTCAAGCTGCGCCTCGAGATTGGCGATGGTATAGCTGACCACCGACTGAGCACGATTGAGCGCCCGTGACGCGGCGGAAAAACTGCCGGTCTCAGCAACCGTCAAAAACACCTGCAATTGATCGAGCGTCGGGTTCGCGTCCATGTCCCATCCATTTCATCGATAGATTGCTTCCACATTATCACAGTTTTCTTGATGGCAGTAATTTTTCATATAGAGCGCAAAGGAAGGGCATTGTGCTCTCCCGCCCTCCCAAGGCGCCCGTCAATTCATCGCATATGCAAGGAAAGACCATGTCCAACATTCTTCTCATCACCTCCAGCCCGCGTGGCGACGAATCGGTTTCGAACAAGTTTGCCGGTGAACTCGCCAGCAAGCTGAAGGCCAAGTCGGCTTCCAACACCCTTGTCCACCGCGATCTCGCTGCTGACCCGATCCCGCATCTCGACACCGTCAAGACCGCGGCCATCCGCAAGGCGCCCGACCAGCGCACCGCCGAAGAAGCGGTTGCCGCCGATTATTCCGACAAGCTGGTGACCGAGCTTCTGGCCGCCGACACCGTCGTCATCGGCACCGGCCTCATCAATTTCAACATTTATTCCGGCCTGAAGTCGTGGATCGACAATGTCGCCCGCGCCGGCCAGACCTTCAAATACACCGAAACCGGCCCGGTCGGCCTCGCCACCGGCAAGAAGGTCTATATCGTTCTGGCTGCTGCCGGCGTTTACTCCGAAGGTCCGGCCGTATCGATGAACCATGCCGTTCCTTACCTGAAGACCGTTCTCGGCTTCATGGGCATGACCGATGTGGAAGTCATCTATGTCGAAGGCCTGGCATTCGGTCCGGAAGCCGTCGAAAAGGCTGTGGCCGCCGCTGAAGCCAAGGTTGCCGAGCTGGCGCAGGCCGCCTGAGGCACATCGAATGTCGGGCTGATGCCGGCCAGGATTGCCGGTATCAGCCGACCCACATTCCGTAACGGCCGTGGACCTGGTCCCGGCCGTTATTTTTTGCCGCATAGAGCCGCGCATCGGCCTCCGATAAGAGCGCACGGAAAAGCTGTCCATCCTCGAAAGCGGTGGCGACGCCGATGCTGACGGTCAGCGGCGAACCGTCCGGTCGCTGCAGGTCCGCAAGGATCGCGGCCCGGAGACTGTCCGAAAATGCCAGCGCCGTTTCATGCGTCATCGCCGGCAGGAGCGCCACGAATTCCTCGCCGCCGAAGCGGTAGAGATGCCCCAGCGGCTGCACGGCGCGCTTCAGGACGGCGGCGAATTCCCGCAAGATCTCATCGCCCTGCAGGTGCCCGAACGTATCGTTGACGGTCTTGAAATGATCGATATCGACAATCAGCACGCTGACCGGCCGCTTTTTCTCCAGGCACTCCACGACGACGGAGGGCGCATCGAGTTCCATGCGGGCGCGGTCCGATACGCCGGTCAGCATATCGCGTCCGGAGCGGGACAGAAGCTCCTCGTAACGTTCCCTGAAAGTGAGATCGTTGAAGACATCGGCAACGCTGCGGCGTGTCAGAAAGCGGCCCTTGGCCGATGTCAGCCAGAGATAGGTGGCAAACAGCAGCGAATAGATGCCGACTGCCGCCATCTTCGCCTTCCAGCCATCGTAAAAGACATCGAGAGGTGCGTTGAACAACAATCGCAGCGCCCCATAAAAACCTGCCTGATCGAAGCTCAGGATAACGACGCCGCAGATCGCGAAGCGCAGCACGATATGGCGCTGCAGATAACGCCCCAGTTTTTCGTAAAACAGGATGATGGCGATGGCGTCGATATAGAGCAGGCTGGTTCCCCAGACCATCAGCACGCCCATCTCATCCAGAAATGCGGTGCTGACCGACTGCCCGGGAACGATCGCGACCGTCTGGTGGAAACGGATGATCTGCGCCATGGCGACGGTCACTATATTGCCGAGAAACAGGCCGTAGATCGGCTGTCGAACGACCGCCGCGTCCTCCCGCATATAGAGCATGAGGATCATCATCAGCTTGCCGGCAAAAAGGATCGAGGAGCCGGGCGACGCCACACCGAAAGGCAGCTGCACGTAAAAGACGGCCGCCAGATAGGTCTCCAGAAAATGCATGACGCCCAGCGCGGTGAGAAAAACACCGATGCCAAGAATATGCCGGTAATGAAGGAATGCCGTCATTACCGAAAAATAGACGATGGCCTCCGTCAGAAAGAGGGCCAGATTTGCCCATTGCATCGGCACATGCCCTATCGATCCATATCGCGCGGGTTGATTGGCGCGACTCCATGCCCTCTAGAGACGATAGGCCGAAGCAAACAACGGAATCTTAATATCCGCGGCAAGAATGCGTCATCATTTTCCTGGGAAAAGCGAAGCGCCGTTCTGGTCGATGATGAGCTTTGCCTTGCGGATCGTGAACTCCACCGCATCGTCCATGCTGGTGAAGACGTCGGCGCGCACGAATTCATGCACCAGCACTTCATCGCCGGCCTTTTTTTCGATGCGGCCCGCCAGACGGAACTGACCGCCTTCCTTGATCGGCGTCGCATAGATCAGATAGTCGCCATGCGCATGCGGCTCCGCCTGGGCCGTCTTCTGCGGCGCGTCGGAGGACGGCTGGCCGGAGCCGAAGGCCGAGAGGATTTTGGAAAAAAACGATGCCATGGCTTTCACTCCCTCAATCTGTGTCAGTTTTGAAGGGCGGAGGCGATCCGCCCTTCCCTGCCTTTCGCTCCCCGATCAGATGATCAGGTTCGACAGGATGTCGTTTTCGGTGATGTCCTCATAACCGAGACCGGCCGCTTCGAAGCGTTCCAGCAGGCCGGCGAAGTTTTCCTTCGCGCTCGTTTCGATGCCGATCAGGATCGAACCGAAATTGCGGGCCGATTTCTTCAGATATTCGAAACGGGCGATATCGTCATCCGGGCCGAGCAGGTTGAGGAAATCGCGCAGCGCGCCGGGGCGCTGCGGCAGGCGCAGAATGAAGTATTTCTTCACGCCAGTATAACGCATGGCGCGTTCCTTCACATCCGGAAGGCGCTCGAAATCGAAATTGCCGCCGGAAACCACGGCGATGACCGTCTTGCCTTCCAGCCTCTCGCGGCCGAGCTTTTCCAGCGCGGCAATCGCCAGCGCACCGGCCGGCTCCAGCACCACGCCTTCGAGGTTCAGCATCTCGATGATCGTCACGCAGATGGCGTTTTCCGGGATGAGCATGACCTGCTCGGCCGGAAAATCCTTCAGGGCCTTGAAGTTCAGGTCGCCGATGCGGGCAACGGCGGCGCCGTCGACGAAATTGTCGACCTTGGTGAGCGTCACCGGTTCGCCGCGTTCGAGGCTTTTCTTCAGGCTCGGCGCCCCTTCCGGCTCGCAGAACACGAAGTTCTCCTTGCGGACCGTGCCGGCGAGAAAGCCCGAAAGACCGGCAGAAAGACCGCCGCCGCCAACGGGCATGACGACGATATCCGGCTTCGTGCCTTCCGGAAGCTGATCCATGATCTCGGCGGCGACCGTCGCCTGGCCTTCGATGATGTCCTCATGGTCGAATGGCGGCACCATGTAGCCGTCATTCTCCTCAACATATTTGCGGGCGGCGGCATAACACTGGTCGAATATATCGCCCACCAGACGGATGCTGATGAATTCGCCGCCGAAGATGCGGGTCTTTTCGATCTTCTGCTGCGGTGTCGTCACCGGCATGAAAACAACGCCGTGAACACCGAAATGACGGCAGGCGAAAGCAAAGCCCTGCGCATGGTTGCCGGCCGAAGCGCAGACGAAAACCTTGTTCTTGCCGGCCTTGGCCACCGCCTTGCGCAGGAAGTTGAATGCGCCTCTAATCTTGTAGGAACGAACCGGGGACAGATCCTCACGCTTCAGCCAAATCGACGCGCCATACCGACGGCTGAGATGTTCATTCAACTGCAACGGCGTTTCCGGGAATATTTCCCGCACTTCTCGCCGCGCTGCTTCCACAAGCTGCTTGTCCACGATAGTCAATCCATTGAAATTCATAATGGCACCCGCTATGCCATAGGAAGACGTCCGAGACAAAGACTCATTTCAGCGCGGCAACAAACTCCGGGTTTCATTTCTTGAACAGCAACCTTCTGCGCTCGGTCATTTATGTGGCGTCCATCTTCGGGCTTTACATGGCGACGGCCATGTTCCTGCCGGCGCTCACCGATCTTTATTACGGCAATGACGACTGGATGGTGTTTGCGCTGTCGGGTTTCATGTGCGGGGGCTTTGCGCTTGCCTGCGCGCTGGCGACGCGCGGGCCGATTGCGGCCTTCAACAAACGTTTCGGCTTTCTGCTCGTCAACCTGCTCTGGCTGGTGTTTTCCATTGTCGGCGCGGTTCCGCTTTACCTGTCCGAACTCAACCTGACGCTCGGCCAGGCGCTGTTCGAATCCGTTTCCGCCATTACGACGACGGGATCGACAGCCATTGCCGGTCTCGACAACGCGCCGCAGGGCATCCTTCTCTGGCGCTCTCTGCTGTGCTGGCTTGGCGGTATCGGTATCGTGGCGCTTGGCCTCTTCATCCTGCCGCTGCTGCGCGTCGGCGGCATGACCTTCTTCCGCATGGAATCTTCCGATACCGGCAACGACCGGCCTTTCGCGCGGCTGGCGAGCTTTACCCGGGCTTTCGTGGCCATTTACATCATCATGACGCTTGCCTGTACGATCGCTTACGATTTTGCCGGCATGTCGCATTTCGATGCGCTGAACCATGCCATGTCGACGGTCGCGACCGGCGGTTTCTCCACCCATGACGCGTCTTTCGCCTATTTCGACAATACGGCGCTGTTGTGGATCGCCACCATCTTCCTGATCTTCGGCAGCCTGCCCTTCTCGGTCATGATCCTGCTGGCCGTGCGCCGCCGGCTGGAAACGCTGCGCGACCCGCAGATCGCCGTCTTCCTCGGTTATCTCTGTGCGATCTCGATTGCGGTCGGCGTCTACCATCATTTCAGGAACGGCGTGCCGCTGGATGACGCACTCAGCCATTCCTTCTTCAATATGACCTCGATCCTTTCGACCGGCGGTTTTGCCAGTGACGATTATACGCTCTGGGGGCCTTTCGTCGTCGTCGTCGCGTTTTTCGCAACCTTCATGGGCGGCTGTTCCGGCTCGACGGCGGGCGGTATCAAGGCCTATCGTTTTCTCATCATGTTTAACGTGGTGCGCGCCGGGCTGAAGAAGCTGATCTATCCGAACGCGGTCTATTCGGTGCGTTACGGCCAGCAGGTGGTCGATCCCGATACGATCCGGACGATCTTCCTGTTCGTCAGCTGCTTCATCGCGCTGTGGATCGCCGGCAGCCTTGCCATGAGCCTGATGGGTTACGATTTCCTGACCGCCACCTCCGCCGTTGCGACCTCGCTCGCCAATGTCGGCCCCGGCATCGGCCCGATCATCGGCCCGGCGGGTAATTTCTCCACCATCAGCGATCCCGCGCTTTATCTCCTCTCGGTCCTGATGCTGCTCGGACGTCTGGAAATCCTGACGGTTCTGGTGCTGCTGATGCCGATCTTCTGGCGCAGCTGATGTCGTGGCAGACTTGTTGAGCGCCGTCGAATAAAGCGCTTGACCTTCCCACGTTGGAATAGTCCAGGCTCCTCCTGTTAGAATTCCAAACCATGGAGAACCGCCTATGTGCACCGCTCACCAGCATCACGCCGAAACCACCACGGTACCGGTTGATGCAGACCTTTCTTTTCACGTTGAAGACATGACCTGCGGTCACTGCGCCGGAGTGATCAAGGGCGCGATCGAAAAGACCGTTCCCGGCGCTGCCGTGCATGCCGATCCGGCAAGCCGCACGGTTGTGGTCGGCGGCGTCTCCGATGCGGCACGTATTGCCGAAATCATCACCGCTGCAGGCTATACGCCGGAAGCACGCGCCTGATCCGAAGAGATACCGGCGGCGCTTCATCCCTGCAGCCGCCGGATCGCCCCACCTGCCCCGCTTCACGCTGAATTATGTGACGGGTTATGGACGGCATCCGTCCCTCTTTCCTCCCGGATGGCGAACGCCTCTCCCTTTCGATCAGGGATGACGGAGGAGATTTTTTCCAGTTTAATGAAGCGAATCATCCACATGCCGTCACACCGGCCCTGTGAACCTGTCTGACCCCTTCGGGTGGATCAAGGCACGATATTTATTGTATTCGTGACGTTCCCCACCTCCGTCATTCCGGCCTTGAGCCGGAATCCTGTGTATTGGATTTGTGCTATGTAGAGTGCGGGCGGAAGGCCGTCGGAATCCTGGTCGTTAGAGACCGCCTGCTGGCTTTTGGACCTCCGCCCGCTCTGATAATCCCAACCTGAACAGTTGATGGAGGCCGTGAGCGCGGACCTCGTAGCACAGGATGAGGCTTGCCATGGTACACCCTGTTTACATCGGATGCGACGTCTCAAAGGCACATCTGGATCTTTTCGATGCCGCAACACAAAAAGCCGTCCGCATCGCCAATACCGGCACCG